>CANQZC010000001.1 GCA_947628235.1 uncultured Bacilli bacterium
AATGTTTCATCATTAATTGTTTCAGTATATTTTTGATCACCAATTGTATATTCTGCTTCTTTTGCATTATCAGCGAACTTTACGAACATTTCCATAATTCCAGATGTTGCGAAATTTACTAATTTAGAACCTTCATTAGATACTTCAAATTCAATAGTTTTTGTATCTTCATCATAAGTTACTGAACTGAATCCGTAATCTTTTTCTTTTGCTTCATCAGATTTTACTTCTTTATCTAATGATTTTGCTGATTCAGTTAATTCATAATTTTTAACATCCTCTAAATCGTAAGTAAATCTTAATGTGTATTTAATAACTTTTTCCGTCTCATCACCTAATTTGTAGGTAATTTTAGCAGTTGCTTCTTTTCCAGCTACATCTGCGAGAATTAATTTAGTTGCATCGCAAGAATCTGCTTGAACATTTGATTCCTCACTTGTGTGATTTCCCATTAAGCATAATAATTCTTTTGCCCATTTAATAGCATTTGCTTCGCTTGGAGTTTCACCATTTGTAAAGTTAATTGTTTTAGTAGTTGTACCAAAAGTATATTCTACTTTAGTAGCACCTGTAATATATTTCATGAATAAACTTACTATACTACTTTGAGCAAAAGTTGATAATTTAACACTATCATCTTGAATTGCGAATTCAGCAGTTTTTGTTTCTGCATCATAAGTAATTTCTCTAAATCCATATTTTGAATCAGCTTTTACTTCTTTATCTAACTCATCAGCAGCTGCAGTTAAATCTACATCCTTATCTTCTTCAAAGTCATAAGTGAATGTTACATAGTATTCTTCAGAATATTCATGTCCATCTACTTCGAATACGAAAGTAGCATGTGCACTCTTACCAATTAAATCAGCATAAGTAACATTAGTTAATTCTCCATTACTCTTACCAGTCATGCTTCCGATTAATTCTTTAGCAAGTTTAATAATTTCTGCATTGCCTTTTTTGATATCTTCTGCAGAAACAGTTTTTTCCTGATTATCTTTAAGAGTATATTTAACTTCTTTTAATTCAAGTCCACTCTTATTTAAGACTTTATCAAACATGTCAGCAGCAGTTTCTGCATATGTTGATACTTTTCTATTTAAATCATGTACTGCGAAAGTAATTGTTTTTTGTACTTTATCATTAACTTTTTCTTCAGTGAATGTTACTTCATTGAATCCGTTTTCTGTAGCGTTTTTATTCAATTCTTTTACAGCAGCATCTACTGCAGGGTCTACATCATCTTCAATATAATTCTCAGCTACTAATTTGTAGTCGATATAAACAACATTGAATTTTTCAGAAAGTGTACTAGAACCAACTTGGTTTGTATCAACTTTCCATTCTGTACCATTATTTACTAAATAATGAATAGCCATATCACCAAATCCATCAGATTTATCGGTTTCTAACTTTTTTTCTTCTCCTAATTCAATACTTCTAGCAGCTAACATGATATCTTGTACTGTCAAAGTATGAACTGAAGTGAAGGCATATTCTCCGATAACATAGGCATATCCAGCATAACCATTTTCTTCTTCTGCGATTTGTTCTGCTTTTTCTCCAAAACTTTCTAGTGTGAAGTTTTTAGCGAAAGCAGGAACAACAGCGACGAAATAAGCTAATACTGTGAAGGCTATTAATTTACCATATTTTTTCATCAATATTTTTCCTTTCTATTACCTCATTTTTTATCCTTTATTATACATTCTTTGATTTTCCAGTTTTTACTGTAGCAGTTACTGTTTTTCCACCAGTCAATGTAATCTTAGCTGTCTTAGTTTTTGAGTTATATTGTTGAGCTGGAATCGTTCCTGCTTTTGCGTTTACATAATGTCCATTATCGGACCATATAGAAAAATAAAAGAAAAAAAGGTGATATTTCACCTTTTATTTTTTGACTACAAAAGAAGTTGCGATTGGTCTTGTCTTATGAGATAAAGTAGAATCGATGGGGTCATTAATCAATTTTCCATTTTCTACAATGACACTAGAAGTACCACCATCTAGATTTGCAGCATTAATAGCGCCATACTTTTTCATAATATTTGTCATATCTACCATACTAGCACCTTTCGTTCTGGCTGCATTACTATCTACCACTAGGAAAAGAACAATTCCATCAGCTCGTTGTCCAATTGCCGTTCTAGCAGCATATCCCCAACCACCATTTCCTTTGGTGAACGCGGCTTTTCCATTCACAATTAAGAATGGTCCCCAAGAAACAGCATCTCTAACGCCTTTTTTTAAAGCATCCTTCGCAGTTACATTCTTTAAAAGGACTAACTTATTCTCTTTGGTAAATCCAATTAATCCTCCTGATTTTGGTTTTCCATATTCATTATTAGTAATGATTTTACTATTGACAATCGTAATTCCGGTAGGTTCTCCCCCACTACTATTATGATGGGGATCTCTAAATCCTGCACCATTAATCGCTAAAAGAGCCTTTTCTCTTTTCGCCATATCTACTACATATTCTCCCCATTTTCCTATATACTTTGTGACTGTAACATGAATCTTAGAAGGATCATAGATAATCGCTAAATAAGCCTTGCAACCATTGACTTTAAACTGTATTAATTTGTATGGAGTTCCCTCTTCTCTTTTTAAAACCGCTTCTTCATATTCATTCGCATAAGTTTCTTCTTCTGGTTCTTCTTCAGGAACTTCTTCGGGAGTTGGTTGAATTAAATCTTCATCCGTAGAACCTTCTGGTTCTTCAATATAGTTTCTACTAAATACTTCTTCTATCTCTTTTTCACTATAAAACCACTTACAGTAATATTGATGGTTCATTGTTGCCATAGCCGTTGTAATTAACCAATCTCTAAACTCTTTATCTGGTCCATAAAATAAAACGAGACAAAAGCTTTCACATAAAAGATAAATGATGATGACAATATAATAGAAAATAGAATCTTTCTTTGTTTTTCCTTTTCTATTTTGAAAATAAAGAAAGAGTCCCACTAGAAAAAGTCCCACAAAGAATCCTAACGCAAATTGAATTACCGTTTCTATTTTCGATGTAATTAATTCATGACTATGAGACGCAATAATTAAAAGCGCTACTAAAGCAGGAAGAAAGAAAAAACTGACTTTCATTAATACTTTCGCATATTGTTTTTTTCTTCCCATTTTCTTTTCTATTTTCGTTATTTTCTTAGAAGAAAGGTCTCTCTTTTCTTTAGAAGTTTCCTTCTCTTCTAATTCTATCTCCTTCTCCTCTTCACTCATTGTACTACCTCCTATATACCCTTCTATGAGTATATCAAAAAATTTCTCTTTTGAGAACAAAAAAGAAGCAATTATTGCTTCTTTTCTTGATAAAGTTGAATATATTCTTGTTCTAGAAGATAGATTTCTTTACTACTCATAAATAGAATAGCAGTATTATCATAAGGAAGAAGTTTTTCAGCCATTCCTTGTTCAATATACTCTGCTCCTTCTACTTGATTAATAATCGTATAAGCATCTACTCCTGGATAGTCTTCTGGACGCTCTCTATCGTAGTTAATGTCCATAACGAAAGCTTTATCTGCTAGAGATAAGGCCGCAGCAAACTCTTTTGAAAACTCCTGTACTCTTGAGAATGTATGAGCTTTAAAGACTGCTACTATCGTCTTATCTGGATATTTTTGACGAGCTGCTTTAATCGTAACTTTTACTTCGGTTGGATGATGTGCATAATCATCAATTAAGACATTATCCCCAATAAAAGTTTCTTTAAAACGACGGTCTGCACCATGGAAAGTTTTTAGGCTCTTAGATACTTCTTTTGCTTCTAATCTTTCATAATGACAGATAGAAATGGCTGCTAAAGCATTTAAAAGCATATGCTTTCCAAAAAGCGGTAGATCAAAATGTCCATAGTATTCTTCCTCGATAAAGACATCAAAACTCGTTCCATCATTGCGATACTCAATATTCTTTGCTTGAATATCATTATCTTCATCAATTCCATAATAGTAAACTGGTTTACTGATATCTAGAGAATGAGTATAAGGATCATCCCCACAGATAATAACCATTTTAGATGCTTTATTCGCAAATTCCTGATAAGCACTAATCATATCATCAATATCTTTATAATAGTCGGTATGATCTAATTCAATATTGGTAATTACTACATATTCTGGATCATACGCAAGAAAATGTCTTCGATACTCACAAGCCTCTAAAATAAATCTTCTAGATTCTTTATCGGCATATCCATTTCCATCTCCAATGATATAGCTACATCCTTCAATCTCTTTCATAATATGCGCTAACATAGAAGTCGTCGTTGTCTTTCCATGGCAGCCTGAAATACAGATAGTATCGAATTTTTTAGTTAATTTTCCTAACATTTCATGATATTCATAGTTTCGTAAATCCATTTCAAATACGCGTTGCATTTCTCTATGATCATCACGAATAGCTGGAGATCTTACAACAATTGTATCACTATCTAAATCTTCGTATGGTTCACTATAAATAGGAATTCCGCGTTCTCTTAAACGGTCTTCAGTAAAACGGTGTTCACTCGCATCGTCATATCCAATTACTTCATAGCCTAAATCAGAAAGTAGAAGCGCTAATGCACTCATTCCTGCCCCTTTTATTCCTATCAAATAATATTTCATTTGAACTCTCCTAACTTAAATACTGAACAACTAATGGTCCTAATATTAATAATAACATTAAAGGTACCATAAACAAAACGGAAATAATACTAATCTTATTAGGAATTTGATTCATCTTTTCCCGAATAGATAAAATCTGTTTTTCGCGTAAAAAGTCTATTTGTGAATACATATTCTCTAGTAGACTTCCTCCTAAAACCGTAGCTTCCGTAATACTTAATAGAATATTGTTAATCGTCTCAGAAGGAATTCGATCTTTCATTCCTTTTAATGCTTCCGCTAAACTTTTTCCATATTCTACTTCTTTTAATGTCTTTTCAAACTCTAAACTTAGTTCACTAGATACATTCTCAGTTGTAATCTGTAATGATTTTTCTAAGTTCCTACCAGACTCTAAAGAAAGCGTTAATACTTCAAAAAAGTTTAAAGCATCTCTTTCTAGTCTCTCACTTCTCTTTTGAATAGGACGAAGTATCACTATATAGTATAGCAGATAATAGTATAATACAGCAAGAAATGGAATAACAAAGTAAGAAACATCTGTTAAATAATAAAGTCCAATAATCAAAAGAATGGTCGTTAATAATCGAACAGATAAGAATCTAGTTGCTTGAAGTTTCGTATTTCCAAGGTAAGCAATTTGTTTTTCTAACTTTTCTACCCCAGAAAGTCTCTTTTTCTTTTTCGTTGTACTCATTTTCTCACATCCTTACTTTCATAACTTGTCTGATAATATAAATATATACCAAGTAAATTAGAAGTATCACAAGAAGAAGTACTAATCCAATAGGACTGCTTACAAGTGGTAAAAAATAATCTGGACTTACAAAACTAATTCCGACAATGAAGAAAGCAGGTAACAACATTAAAATATAACTTACTAATCTTGCACTGCTAGTTAATGCCTTTAATTCTAAACGAAGTCTTTTCTTATTCATCAAAGTCTTCTCAATAGAACCAAATACTTTGATAATATTTCCTCCCGTATGACTTAAGATAGATAAAGAAGACGCTAAATAATTTACTTCCTCAATTCCAATTCTATCAGCAAATCTTCCAAAGACTGCTTCTACTGAAAGCCCCATTGAAAGTTCTTTATGCATCTTTAAGAATTCTTCTCGGATGTCCCCTTCTAACTCTTCAGATACTAATTCTACCGCTTGGGAGATACTCTGTCCAGAACGGAAAGCATTATTCATAATAATAATGGCTTGTAACAAATCATTCTCTACATGATTACGATATAATTTGTAACGGATAAAATAGATAATATCAATCATTACATAACCAAGAAGTAAAGATAGAATCATCTGTAAGAAAGAAAGTACTTCTAAGTTCATAAAAGACGCAACCATCGTAAATACTAAGAAGATAATACTCATTAAAATCTTTTTCGCTACAATATCTACAGTAGAAGATTCTCTAAAAGCAATTTGATATTTTTCATATCGATTACTATAGTACTCTATCCAAGTATACTTTTGTAATCTCTTTGATAAAGTTGTCACAATACCATCTTTAATTGCCCCAATCCGATCAAAGAAATTACTTGTTTTTCCTTCTGGTTCTAAAGAGAACTTTCCTAATCTCTTCTCTAAAAGAAGAGTACGATAATATCTAACAACTAATAAAATGACTAAACAGATAACACCGATAATCGTACATTGTCCTAAAAAGACTTCCGCACGATGATTTTCGATAACTTCAAAAGTAATAGTTCTAGAAGTGGTATTGCCAGCAGCATCACTAACGGTATAAGTAACTTCTTTCTCTCCTAAGGAATCAAAATCAATCTCCTTCGCATTTGTCGTTACTTTACTTGTTAAATTCCCATCTTGCGTATCTGTGGCATAAACTCCACCCATAATATCTAGATTGGTACCTACCTCTACTTTGTAGGTTTCTTTATTAATTTCTAATCTAGGAGCTTCTTTATCGACATTATAAATTCCTGTTTTAAAGGTTTCTGTTTTATCATATGCATCATAATTTACAAATTCAATTCGGTATTGTCCTGTCTCATTGAGAACAATTCTAGTAGCAGAATTATCATCAATATAGACAGTTTCTTCTGATTCTCCATTTTTTGTAATTGTATAAGAATAATGGGTAATACCAGTTCCTGGTTGATAATCAACGACAATGTCATCCCGAGTAAACTCTTCATGACTTGCAACACTGATGTAATATCCCTCTTCTTCTAACAACATATTACCCCTCCTATTCTCCAAAGATATCTTCTAAATCAGAAATTCCCATAGCCTTCATTTTGGCATAAACTTTTGGAATATATGGTTCTAATACGAATTCTCCTTTTACTTCTAATTGTTCTGTTAATCCTTGTTTATGGAAAGCGAAGATTTCTTTTAATTCAATCATATCCTCTTTCATACCAGCGACTTCACAGATACTAGTAACTCTTCTTCTTCCATCACTTAATCTTTCAATTTGAACAACCACATCAATGGCTTCTTCAATGTATTCACGAATGGCTTTGACAGGGATTTCCATTCCAGCCATTAAAATCATGGTCTCTAAACGGTTTAAAGCATCGTGAGGACTATTGGCATGCATCGTTGTTAAGGATCCTTCATGACCGGTATTCATGGCTTGTAACATATCAAACGCTTCTTTTCCACGAACTTCTCCAACAACAATACGATCAGGTCTCATACGAAGAGAATTGATAACTAAATCACGAATCGTTACTTCGCCATCTCCTTCATAGTTGGCATTTCTCGTTTCCAAAGAAATGACATGATCTTGTCCTAAAGAAAGTTCCGCAGCATCTTCTATCGTTACAATTCTTTCATCAGCTCCGATAAAAGAAGATAAAATATTTAATAGAGTCGTTTTTCCAGCTCCGGTTCCACCACAAATTAAAATATTTAATTTGGCTTTCACACAAGCCTCTAAGAATCTTGCCATATAAGGAGTAAGAGCTCCATTTCTTAAGAAATCATCGATATTCGCAAGTTCTTTTTTAAATTTACGAATCGTTAAGACTGGTCCTTTTAAAGAAACTGGTGGTAATACCGCATTAAGACGAGAACCATCTTGAAGTCTAGCATCTACCATTGGATTCGTCGTATCAATCGTTCTTCCTAATGGTTGAATGAGTCTTTGAATCGTTCGAATAATATGTTCCTCATTGATGAAAGAAACACTATCATCCTTAATGATTTTTCCATCTAATTCAATATAGATTTCATCTTTTCCATTGACCATAATTTCCGTGATTTCTTTATCGTCTAACAATTCTGTAATAGGGCCATAGCCATTTACTTCATTATCGATTAAGTTATATAGATAACTTCTTTCAACGATACTTAAATCATATCCTTCAACAGCATCATCTACTTCTTCACGGATTGCTAAAGAAGTCATATTAGATTCTTTTAAATGTTTATCAATTAAATTTTGAATAATCTTTGTTCTTAATTCTTCTAACAACTCTTTATTAGAAAATGCTTCATAATCTGTTAAAGGATTCGTATCTTTCTTCACAGCAACAGAAAATTCTTCGACAAACTTCTTTCCCATGTTAATCCTCCTTTAATAGCGAACGCGCTATTAATTGAAATACTTTGATTGCTTTCTGTGATTTCTTACGAATCTTTTTGTCTAATAAGAAAATCGTTCCAGCCATCACATACTTATCATACTTTTTTTGAAAGAAAGACTGAGGAATACGATAATCAATCTCTCTTTTCAAAAGATTCTTCATATCGGTAACAGAATACTCTCCCGAAGTCTTATTAATAGAATCATTTAAAACAATCATCATCTTATCAGATTCCATATCTTCAAAAATAGCAGACATCGTACGCATTGCTCGTAAATTCATACACTCATTTTGAATGACATAAAGAATTTTATCACTATAGTCAAACGCTACTAAATTCAGTGGAGAAAGCAAATGATTGGTATCTAATAAAATCACATCATACTTTAAAGATAACTTAGAAAGTAGATAAGTTAAAAAACTTGGTTCGATCTTACTAGCATACCTTGGATCTTTTGGTGCTGCTAAAACATCGATTCCTTCTTTATATGGATAAATGTAATCTTCTACTTGTTCAAAAGTATGATTACGAATATCTTCATAACAATGATAAATATCTTTTTCATATTCTAAATTTAGACGAGCAGCTACATCTCCTGCTGCTAAGTCTAAATCCATTACTAATACTTTCTTTTTACCTCTCGCATAAGTAGCTGCTAAATTCAAAGCGAAAGTTGTTTTTCCAGTTCCACCTTTTACGGAAGTAATTGTAAAAATTTTTGCTTTTTTCATAATTGAACCCCTATTCCTTTACTATTTGGACCTTTCCATTGATTATTTCTCCTTCATATGAAAGTTCTAATGTTTGATTTTTTAAAAGGCTTCTTGTATACCTTTTGAAAACAGTAATATGAATGGTATCCGATATCTCAATTTCAATATCTCTCTCATTCATGGTTGGAAATTCTTGTAAGAAGCGATTTGCTAAAGTCTCAGAAAGATTTTCTTCCCCTAGATTGTTTAATCCATACTCTAAGATTTCTTCTATCGTCTTTTCCATCTTTCTTTTTTCTAAGGCTCTTGTTCCCATATCATAAAAAGAAAGAAAAAGGAAAAGAATGAGTGGAAGAAGGAAGAGAAAGAGAACGAGTGTCTGTCCCTTCTCATTCATAAAGAGTCTTGGTCGCATCGATTCGATATGTCTTTCCTAAAATTTTATTTAGACCTGGCGTATAGATAGAAATACTGGTCTTAAGATGAATAGTCTTTCCTTCTTCTTTCGAAGAGATATCCATCACTAAGTCATTCTCCTCTAAATACGCATCCAAATCGGCTTCTTTCTCTTCTTGCACTAAACTCACTACATAGTCTAGTTCATTTTCTATCTTATATCGATGATACAAGATATTTCCAAAATCAAACATTCCCATCATAATGATAAACATAATAGGCATAATGAGTAAAAACTCTATCAACGCTTGCCCTCGATGATTTCTCATCTTATCACCCCTATATTATATATAACTAATTATATCAAAAACGAAGGAGAAAAGATAGTCTTACGGAAAAAAATGATAACAAAAATTATCACTTTTTTAATCTTCTATGATTCGTTTAATTGAATGAATTTTAAATTGTTCCTTAGAAACCGTAGTCTTACAGTACTCACATTCCCCATTTGTAAGTTTCGCTCCACAGTTTGGACAATTCGTGAGTTCTTTTTGAGCGAAGTCTTTCCGGAACACAACGGCAAATTTCTCCGTTTGTCTTTTCGTTCTACTACCACTTACTACTTTTCCCTCTTTATCGATTGTATACTCTAGATAAGAAACTTCTATGATTGCCGAAATCACTTGTTTAGCAATCGTACTATCCATCTCATAGACAATGACATTTTTGCGTTCAATATCATTGATAACTTTCTTTTTCCCTACTTCTAAATCTAGACTAATCCCCGTATAATAATTTTGAAATAAAGGTGTGGTACTAACTGCTTTCATAGCGCTATAGTCTAGATTATTATAAGCGGTTTCAAATTGATAGAATAATCGAAATAGAAAATCTTTTAAAACCTCAATATCATCAATATGAAAAGTTTCTAATTTCTCCTTACTAATATCATGATACTGTTCTTTTTTCGTAACAGGTTCTATCACTACATTATTTTTAAAGTAGGTATGACTTTTCTTTCTTCGAAAAGAATTGACGATAAGGCGAATGATAAAAAACCAAAAAAGAAGTGGTATGACTCTTACAACAATTAGTACAATAGAAAAAAAGATAATCTCAAAAGTGCTTAATTCCATAATATTCTCCTTGCTATCTCTTAAAAACGAGAAAAAATGATAAACTCGTTATCATTTTATTCTTCACATCTACCTTCCCCAGGATTTTCTCCCTCTACATAAGTTTGATCTAATAATTCACAAGTAGACTTTGTCATTGTATCTTTTAAATATCCACCTAATAACTTAATAATTCCAATAGCAACTACACTAATCACCGCAATAATCAATAAATACTCTACTAATGCTTGCCCACGATTCTTTTCCATATACTCGCCTCCGATTATCAAAAGTATATCTCGAAATCCTAGTTTTGTCAATGTGTTTATGCTATAATAAAAATGGTGAGAAAATGAAAATACAAGGAAAAACAAAAGTGTTAGAAGCCATAGAATGTCGTTCTTTTTTATCTAGATTCAAAGGAAATATGGGAAAGAAAAAAATTGATTCTGTTCTGATTTTCCCAAGATGTAATTCTATCCATACTTTCTTTATGAGAACCAATATCGATGTTGTCATGCTATCGAAAGAAAAGAAAGTTCTCTACCTTTTTCCTTCTCTTTCGCCATGGCATATTCTCCTTCCTAAAAAAGGTGCTGTAACAACTCTAGAATTTCCTGAAAAAGAAAATCCCTATCAATTAGGGGATATCGTTAAATATTAAAAAGAAAGAAGAGATAACTCTTCTTTTATTGTTGCGTCGTATCATTTGGAACCCCGGCAAAAAGGGAGTCTAAACTCTGTTGAACCATTCCTCCAGATATCATTGGATTTCCTTGTTGTTGCATCGTTGGGAATACTGGCTGTTCTACTGGTTGAGGCGTTGGTTGAATTAAAGTAGGCTCAGTTGGTGGTTGGGGAACAGAGAATGCGGATTGATTCATTGGTTCTATCGCAGGAACACTTGTTACTGTTGATACTTCTATAGCAGGAGTACTTACTACTGGTGTCTCATTTCGAAGAGGAATAAAACTAAATCCTTCTTCCGCTGTTGGCTCTGCTACAGCTGTCTCATTCGTTACAACCGGATTTGCATTCATTCCACTTTGATTTAATAAATCTAAAGTTGGATTTCCTTCTACAGAAGGTGCTGGTGTCTCTATCTTCATACCACTTTGATTTAATAAACTTAGTGTTGGATTTTCCTCTTCTGTAAAATTAAAAGAAGAATTAGAGACACTAGTCCCTTGTGAATTTAATAACTCTAGGGTTGGATTTTCTTCCTTTTGTGGAACATTATTATCTGGTCGCAAAATGTTACTTCCAAAAATATTAGTAGTTTGGTTATTTGGATTCATACTCTCCCTACTTTCTAATTTAAGTATAGCAGTTCTCGTAAAAAAAAGAAATATTTTTTGTTAGGAAAAACATTTCTTTACAATTTTATTCATCCTTTAAAGGTTTATTGATATCATAAAGGTCTTCTGGAAGAGGTTCAAAAATCTCTTCTCTAGGAGTCTCTTCTTCTTGAGATAAGTGTTGGTATAAAACTCTTTCTAGTTCTAATTTATCGATAGGTTTCGCTAAATAATCTACAAATCCTTCGGATAAATACTTCTCTTTCATTCCCTCAATCGCATTTGCAGTTAAAGCAACAACAGGCGTTTTAAAGTTAGGTTTTGAAGTCAATTGATGAAGAGTCTCTGTTCCAGACATTTTAGGCATCATATCATCCATTAAGATTAAGTCATAAGAAATTCCTTGTTCGATTTTCTCTAGACATTCAAAACCACTTTCGCATTCCTCTATTTGTAAATGGAATGGTTGAAGCATACGAGATGCTACCTTTAAATTGATTTTATTATCATCTACCACTAATACTCGTTTATTACTGATATCTGTCATCTTTTCATAATGAACTTCTTTCTTAGGAACACTACTTACCGAACGAATTTCTTGTTTTAAATAAACCGTAAATTTAGAACCTGCTCCATACTTACTTTGAACGACGATTTTACCACCCATCATCTCTACTAATCTTTTTGTAATGGCAAGTCCAAGACCTGTTCCTTCTAGAGTCGTATTTCGATCTTCTTCTAATCTTTCAAACTTATTAAAAATACTATCAATCTTTTCTGGTTGAATTCCCCTACCCGTATCTTCGACAGAAATGACTAATCGGCACTCATTTCCATCATTAACGCAGTTTACTTCTAACTCAATAATTCCTTTTTCCGTATATTTAACGGCATTTGTTAAAATATTAGATACAATCTGTTTTACCTTTCCGCCATCTCCATAGAGAATATGAGGAATATCTGGTGCGAACTTTGTTCTAAGTTCAATTGGCTTTTCTCCAATTCGCGGAATCATTAATTTTGTTAATCCTGTTAAATTTTCTAGTAAATCGTATTCTGTTTCAACAATCTCCATCTTATCAGCTTCAATTTTAGAAATATCTAGAATACCATTTACAATTTCTAGTAAGTTATTAGAAGCCATTACAATATCTTTGGCATCTGATTTAATTTGCTCTAGGTCATTTTCCTCTAGCATGGATTCACTAAATCCCACAATCGCATTCAATGGAGTACGAATCTCATGAGACATATTTGATAAGAAATCTGATTTTGCACGGTTTGCTTTCTCTGCTTGATCTTTGGCGATGTTTAATTGCTCGATAATCTTAATATCTGGATTTTCAATCGTGAAGTACATAACTAAAGTAATTAAAACAGTACAAGGATTAATTAAATAGTTTAAAGATGGGAAAACTAACTGAATTGAAACAGAGAATAGTCCTAAAACTAATAAAAGATATATTGGTAAGTATTTTTTACTTCGAATGTTTTTAAAATCTGTTAAGATGCTGATAAAATCAACCAAAAATCCAGTTCCTAAGAAAGTATAAAAGAAAAGTAAACTCAATCCTTCTGCTTGTGCTCCACTGTTTGAGGATACAACTTTTACTGGTAAAATGAGTAAAATAAAAATAGCAATTAGGATGATATTCTTATATATGGATAAAAATTTTCTATGATCTTTTTTCTTTTTTAAGAAACTGACATACATAGTATAATAATTTAAAATACATGACCAACATAATAGGCATGTCAAATAGACCTTATTTGCAATTTGTAATGCCAATTGATTCGTATCTAAAGAAGGCGTTACTAGTACCCCCAAAATAATTCCCGTAAAAGTTGACAAAGCATTAAATACTAAAAAATGAGCATAGGATTGATCCTCTACTTGTCTTTGTCTTTTTTTGGAAAAGAAAATAGTCATTAATAATAGGCATACAATCAAGGCATACACATTTAAAGAGATAAAACCTACCATATAGTTCATAACATCACGACCTATTCTACCTTTATTATACTATAAATTAAAAAGACAAGAAAAAAAGTTTCTTTTTTCGAAACTTTTATTCTTTTACTTTACACTTTATTTTACTTTTTTGTTGTGGTGGAAGAACTGTAATCTTTCCAACAAATAGATTGGTTTCTTCGACATTTACCACAACTTCTGTTCCATCTAATCCTTCACTAACAAGAGCATTAATATCAAACTTACTATTTTTAGTTAATGGGATAGAAGAACGGAATTTAATTCGAGATGGAATTTGGCGAGAAGACATATCTTGATTAGCAATAATTTGTTCTTGAATAATTTCTTCAGCAATTCTTACATATTCTTCAGACGATTGAATAGCGCTATCACTTAAAACAATATGTGCAATTGGCATGAGACCTTTCTTTTCTTCATCATAGTAATAAGTAACACGACAAATATCCACATTTGGATTTTTTTCGATTTCCTTTTCAATTTCTGCTGGTTTTACTTTATAACCATCAAATCTTGTAAAAGATCTATCTTTTCTAGCCTGGAAGAAGAATACTCCATCTTCCCTCATTTTTACTAAATCTCTAGTTCTAATATAACTTTTTCCATCTAATTCATAATGAGAAACAATTTGATTGCCATGTAATATTCCACTTGTAACAGCATCTGAAGAAACAACTAACTCTCCAGAAATAAATCCATCTTCATCTTTATCTACTACTGGTACTAATCTATCTTCGATGTTAGGATCCACAATTCCATAAATGGTATCTGGGAAAGGAATTCCAATAGACTCATAGCAGTTCCACTTTCCAGCTGCATAAGTTCCACCACCACAGTATTCACTCATACCGTGACCTTTTTCTACTTCTGAAGAACTACCATGACTACGAAGCCATTCATGCAATTCTATCTCTTCATTTCTACTCATGGAATCTCCTCCATAAATAGCTCTCTTAATACATGATAAATTTGTTTTTTTCAAGTAAGAACATTTAGGAAGTGAAGATAACCAAGAAGGTGTTCCTAAAAAGACATTTGGTTTGTATTTCTTTATTAAATATCCAAACTCATTAATTTCAAACTCTGGTACATCAAATAAATTTGCCCCACTAGCCATATCAATTAAGAAGTTATTGTTAGAACCAAGAGGTGAAAAGAATGGTAATTCGTGAATAACTCTATCACCAACTCCTACATTTACCCCTGCTTTGAAAACTTGTTCTGTCGCAAAAATCTGATTTTTATTAGTTAATGGGATAGGCTTTGGTCTTGCTCCACTCGTTCCTGAAGTGTGTCCAATATAACTAACTAAATTTTCATCTTTAATTTCAGCAAAAGGAACATTTTGACATTCTTTTACCAAATCTTGATAACGGATAATTTCTATTGGAGAAGAAGCTATTGCCTCGTTTAAAGCTACTTTATCTTGCTTCATTCCTTGTATTTTCATAAGTAAAGCCTGATAAAATCTTAACTTTTTAGTCGCATCAGCAGCCATTCTCGCATTTCGTAATTGATTATATTTAATAACATCGATTAAATAGTCGATAATTCCCCGAATAGTCATAGAGTCGCTAGCAGAAACGACAATAATATTTTGAATTCCAAAATCTTTTAACTCATTTTCTATTGGTTTTAACATAGCAGTATAGCAGCGATCTAACGCTACAATGTAATTTGCTTGTTCAAACCGAATCATCTCTAAAACTTTTTTCGCATTTGCTAATAAATCCATGCTATCTGGTCTAGGATCTGCAAAATCCACAATCGCACCAATTTGAGATGCCCCTAACCAAATATTTCCACTTTCTGGAATATTAGGCATCAAAGTAAATAAAATATCCCCTTGTTTTACTCCTAACCCCGTAAGAGCACGAGAAGCACTATCTACTCTACTAAATGTTTCTTCAAAAGAAATCTTCCTTGTATAATAGGTTTCAGCTGTCATCTTTTCTAATCCGACCGTTTTTTGTCTAAGGTAGTCGGCTATATTTGTATTTGGTAAAAACATTTTGTAAGTTCTATCTGCATAGTAAGTCATCCAAGGCTTTGTTTGATGAACGCCTAATGATTCCATCTTAGATTGATTTACCTCTAAATTTTTAATCATTTCTATTTCCCCCTTTGTCATTCCTGTATTCTAACATATATTTTTTGAAGTTGCAACTTTTTTTCTGTAAAGCAAAAGTATTTTTTATCAAAAATATAGATTTCAAACAAGTTTTTTGTTATAATCTTACTAGAATTGAAGGAGGATGTTCGATGGGACTTTTTGATCGAGTAGTTAACAATGTCGTAGGAAGTATGAGTCGTTCTGCTGGACAAGCAATTGGAAACGCTGTTGGAAATGCCGTTGGAAATATGGCTGGTGAAGGGGTTAATTCTATCACTACCGATATGAAAATCAAAAATGAAGAAAAATTAATGGATTTAGCAGAAAGACAAAAAGAAGAAAATCTTCCACCTCATTGTCCACATTGTAATGCACCTACAAATAAAAAACTTGTTTGTGAATACTGTGGTTGTAAAATCGTAGAATAAAAGATGCCAAATTGGCATCTTTTTTTTATACAATTATTTTTCTTTTCTCTGGTTGTTGATATTGCTGGTTTGCTTGTTTTACTCTCCTACTTTTCCAAGTATCGTCCCAAGGTCGTACATAAAAGAGAGTATGTTCATAATACCGTGTTAAATTTTGATAAGAAGTAACAATTTCTTCACTAGGAATTCCTCTTGTATACCCAAGCATATCATTACTTAAATAAGAATCGTGACTCTCTACAAATTTTACCATCTTCGAAGGATTACTACCATCATAGTTTCCTAATACATTCATATAATTACAATATTCATCTATGACATTGCGGTTTTCCTCAAAGATAACTTCCCCATAAAGGAATAGACCATACATTTTTAATCGATAGATAAGATTTGGCCAGAAGCGGTATCCTTCACTTGGAAGTCCAATAGACTTTGCCGCATCAAAGCGAAATCCAGTTACTCCACAATCGATAAGTTCATTTAAGAAAGTAACAATATGATCTTCAATCTCCTGATGATAAACATTTAAGCCTGGTAAATTCATACAATTATGAATGACTTCTCTTCTATCTTTCCAATTGTATACTCTTCTTTTTGGTCTCCAAAACTCCTCACGAGAGCGTAGAACTGGATTAACCTTAGGATGGGGAGTTAAATCATCAGAAACAGAAGCTCCCATATGATTAATAACGACATCGGCAAAAATTCTAACTCCTATTTGATTTGCCTGCTCACATAACTTTTGTAAATCTTCTTTCGTTCCAAAATAATTTCCAATTGCAAAATCGATTGGTTGATAAGACATCCACCATTCTCTTAATCCATCCTCTTTTAAAGGTTGAATGGGATTAATCTGAATCGCGTCAAAGCCTTGTTCTTTGACCTCACTTAAAGTAGGGATAATATCTAGTAGTCGCCAATTAAAAAAATGAATTATTCTCATAGCATCTATTCTCCTACTTTCATTATAACAAAAGGAATTCAAAAACAAAAGAAAAAAAGTTCTTTTCAAACTTTTTTACTCTGAAATTTCTAATTTTTGGAAATCTTTTTCTAATCTTTCCTCTTCTAACTCTAAAAGAGTTTCCCTCTTTTCAATATCTCTTTCTTGTTTTAAGAAGTCTTTCTTTTTCATGTTCTCTTGAAAATAACTTTGTTCTAACTCTTCTAATTCTTGATCTAATTCTTTTTCTTGAAGTTCGATATCTGCTTCTTTTTGATAAATCGTCTTTAAACGATTACTAAGATTCGTCTTTCTATGAAGTTTTATTTTCTCTAAATCCATATCCTCTTGAATGTTATATTCTTCTTTTAATGTTGTTCTTCCTGCCATTTCTTCTTGATAATTCGTACGCAATGTTTGAACTTTCTCTTGAAGTTCTTTTTTTGTTATCTTTTCTTCCTCAAAATCTTGATAGAGACCTTTTAATTCTTGATAAAAATCTGCTCTTTTTGTAAAATAGGTCCTATTCTCTTGATGATAAGATACATAATCGATTCTTGGAACATTTTGATAAGCACTATAAATGGCTACTCCAATCACAACCAATATGATAAATACTATGAATCCATATGCCTTTTTCATATACTACCCTCATTTCCCCTTAAGTATATACCAAATAAAATATTTTTTCAATCTAATTTCATAATACTAGTATCTTCGCCAGGACTCCACATTTTAAAATACCCTTTTCTTTTCTCTATCGTTTTCATAATAGTAACTCGATATCCTAATCCAAAATATTCTACATGGTTAGAGTTCTTTTCGACAGGAATCGAAAAAATAGGTCGAATCGCCAGTTTTGATAATGTATAATCCGTTACAAAAACAATTCCATATAGTACAATTCCTACTAACAATACGATTTTCCACTTTTTCTTTTTCATCCTACACCTCTTTTTTATTATAGTAAAAAGTCCTTGAAATTTCAACTAATTTTAAAAGGTTATAGGAAAGAAAATTTATTTTGTATATCGCGAGATATTTAAAACAATTCCCATACTAGCAAGCGTAATTAGAAGACTAGATCCACCGTAAGAAAGAAATGGTAAAGTAACCCCCGTAACCGGGATTAATCCAACTACTACCATGAGGTTCATAAGAGTTTGAAACGAAAAACAAAATAAAATTCCAAAACAGAGATATTTTCCAAAAGGATCTTCCATTTTTAAAGCGATTTTCATTCCTGTTACGATAATTAGCAAAAAGAAGAAGGTAACAAGTAAGATGCCTACAAATCCAAATTCTTCACTGATAATAGAGAAAATAAAATCTGTTTGAGGTTCTGGTAGATAAAAATGTTTTTGAATAGAATTTCCAAAACCCAATCCGAAAAGTCCTCCTGGTCCAATCGCATAAAGAGACTGAATCATTTGAAAGCCACTTCCTAATGGATCTTTCCACGGATCTAGAAAAGATAAGATACGCGCTAAACGATAAGGAGCTACCGCAATTAATCCTACTACTCCCCCTACTCCTAAAATTCCTAATTTGAAAAGAAAAGAAAAATTCATTCCTGCCACAAAAAGAATTCCTAAAATAGACATGACAAGAATAGTTCCTGTTCCAAAATCTGGTTGTAGCATAATGAGTCCAAAAAGAAACAATGTAAAAAGTAAAATGGGAAGAATTCGTTTATGATTGGTTAAATATTTGGAAGTAAAAATAATGAGTCCTAACTTAGTAAATTCACTCGGTTGAATTCCTAAAGAACCAATCCCAAACCAACTTCTACTTCCATTTCGTACGGTTCCAATTCCTGGAATTAATACCAAAACTAAAAGAAGAAGGCAAATTCCAATAATGGTATTCGCATATCGATAATAGAAACGATATGGTACTTTACTTAAAAGAGCCATTAAGAAAAAACCGATAAGAAGAAAAATTCCTTGGTTTTTCACATAGTAAAAAGCATCTTGATATTTATATTCTGCCCAAATAGAGGAAGCAGAATAGATCATAACTAGTCCAAAAAGAGATAAGAAAAAAATACTAATCACTAATAGCCACTCTACTTTTCCTTTCATATCCACACTCCAAAGACAAGGGATATTAAACTAGCAAATAATCCGATAATCCAAAAGATTTTGACAACTTCTCTTTCCGGTAAGATTCTTTCCAAGGTATGATGAATAGGAGTGATTGGAAAAAGTCTTTTATGGGTCCATTTATAGTAAGTTCGTTGAAGAAGACAAGTGATTGTTTCTATTACAAATACAATTCCTATCAAAATGAATAAAACTTCATGACGAGTTAAAATTGCTACTATCCCTAGAGTAGCGCCTAACGCTAAGGAACCTGTATCCCCCATAAATATTTTGGCGGGATAACTATTAAAGAATAAAAATCCTACTAAAGATCCTACTAAAGTAAAAATAAAAATAGAAATTTCTTGATATCCTTCTAACCACCCTGTCATCATAGTAATAACCCCAAAGGTAAAAAGAGCAATGATAGAAAGACCGGCAGCTAAACCATCTAAGCCATCGGTAATATTCACAGCATTACTACTACTGACTAGTACTAATAAAATAAAAAGGCCATAGAAAAATCCAATATTCCATTTCATATGAAGAGTATGAATCCAAAGTAAAGGTTCGTTTCCTGCTTTCATAAAAAAATAAAAAAGAAAGATAGCCATCACTACTTGCCAAAACAATTTTGTAGTCTCTGATAATCCTTTATTATTTTTTCGATAAATGATTAAGTAATCATCAACAAGGCCAATGAAAGCATATCCCACAAAAGCAAAAAGTACCATAAATAAATGATAACTCATCGTTATTTTATGAAGAAAAACTAAAGATGCAATATAAACGATGGTCGGTAAAATAAAAAAGAGACCTCCCATCGTCGGAGTAGAACTTTTCAACTTATGTTTTTCTTCTAAATAGATACTTAGTCTTTGATTCCAATTTTTTTCATGTAAAATAGGTAATAGTAAAAATCCTGTGAGAAGTGATAATAGTAATCCAATCATCATAGAAAGAATACATTTTATTCCCAGTAGCATGAAATCACCTACTCTACTATATTCGGAATTCTCTTTAAAATACACAAAAAAAGAGTTTATTCACTCTTTTTCTTACGACTTTTTCGAGGAGTCTCTTTTTCTTTCTCTGGGGTATTCTCTTCTACCTTTTCTTCTGTCTCTTCTTTTTCTACTTCAATGGTTTCGATTTGAACAGGTTCTTCTTCTAAGAAAGTGGAAGGAGAAGTTTTTACCACCACATAATGGGTATTTTGAAATACCATAACAATGAGTAATCCAACGATGAGAATTCCTAATAATACATAGTCAAAGAAGTCTCTTGTATCCTTTAAAACTAATCGATAGTAGAATTCTTCAAAGAGATTTCTCTTTTCTACTTTTTCTTCCGTTTGAGAAGAAGTAAGTAGTTGTTGAGGTGTACTCGCCTCGACTGGTATTACTACCATATTCATACATAAAAAGATTCCTACAAATACATACATTAATTTCTTCATAACCAATACACTCCCTAATACCCTATATACATTATACAAAATTTTATTTTCCTTTTTCAAGTCTTTTCTATTTATTTTTCAAGTTTCTATCATTTCTCTTGATCATATTCATCAAAGACATTTCCAATGACCTCTTCAATAATATCTTCTAAAGTAACAATTCCTATCCAAGTATCATTAGACATCACTTTAGCCATCGGTTCATATTTTTGATTTAAAAGAAGAAAAGCATCATCAATAATCATCTCTTTCGAAATCGCTAAACAAGGACGAATATAACGAGATAATGAAAAGTTCTCTTCCCTTTTTAACATCAAAAGATCTTTTACATTTAAAATGCCAACAATCTCTCCATGATCAGTCACTGGAAAACGAGTATATCTTGTCTCTCTAATGATTCGAAGTAATTCTTCCTTTCCGGCTGAAAGTGGTAAGGTAATGGCTTCCTCTTTGGGAGTCATGACTTTCTCAACAGTCGTATCATTAAATTCAAAGACACGAAGCAACATCTTTTTTTCTAATTCTTCTAAATTAGCGTCCACAATAGAATTTTTGACATCTTCCTCTTCTTCTTTTTGTTTCTTATGAACTCCTGCAAGTTTTAAAATTCCTTTCGTAGAAGCATCTAAAATATAGATAAATGGTTTAAAGAAGACAAGGACAAAATAGATGACATTAACCATACGAAAAGCAATTTGTTTAGAATAAGTAAGTCCTAATTCTTTAGGAACAAGTTCTCCAAATACCAAAGTAAAATAAGAAAGAATAATCGTAATTATAACTACTAAGAGATTGGTAAGAACTTCTACACTTACCCAGGAAAGGGAAAGAGAACTAGCAATCTCACTAGCAAAACTTTCCGTCGCAAACGCACTCGCTAAAAAACCAGATAAGGTAATCACAATTTGAATGGCTGATAAAAAAGTACTAGAATTTTCCATCAATTTTAAAATACGATAGGCTTTTTTATTCTTCTTTTTTAATTCCTTGCTTAATTCATATTTGTTAAATGATAAAAAAGCCATCTCGGTTGCCGAAAAAACGCCATTGATAAAGATTAAAAGCAGTAATATAGCTATTTTTAAAATCATAAGTCTCCTACTTTCTTTTTTCCATTATAACATAAAAAGAAAGAGGACAAAAGAATTATCCTAGATAAAGGCGAACAATTTCGCCATCTGCTAATTTCGTCCCTGCTTTGGGAGATTGATAACGAACGATTCCTTCTCCTTCGTACTCTACTTTAAAAGGTTTTAAATTCTTTACTGCTTCTTTTAATTCTTGACCTATCACGGATGGTACTTCACTATAAGTTTTATCTAAATAGACGAATTCTTTTTCAATTTCATCTTTCTGTTCAGGAATTTCTAAAATAGGAATAGCGGATAAGAGAAAGTTTTTAGCAATCGGTGCTGCTACTGTTCCTCCATATTGACTTACTCCTTTGGCGTTATCGACAGCGATATAAACAATAATTTCAGGATGATTCGCTGGAAGAAAGCCGATAAAAGAAGTGATATAATTTCCTTGTAAATACTTTCCATTGACAGCCTTTTGAGCCGTTCCTGTCTTTCCCCCTACCCGATATCCAGG
Organism: uncultured Bacilli bacterium; assembly: GCA_947628235.1. Taxonomy (GTDB): domain Bacteria; phylum Bacillota_I; class Bacilli_A; order RF39; family UBA660; genus UBA5578. Next base: position 22,324 of record CANQZC010000001.1, read on the forward strand.
AATATAGGCATTATGTCCAGTTCCTCGCGCAACGACACTTTCTAAGGCATATCTTACTTTTTCACTAGTATCTTCACTAATGACTTTGCGCACAATCTTCTCTTGATGGGAACTGATAACTTGATTGGTCTCTGGGTCATTTAGACTTTCTACAAGATAAGGTTGATATAAAATTCCACCGTTAATAGCCGCACTTACGGCTGTAATCTGTTGTAGCGCGGTTACCGATACGCCCTGTCCAAATGCTGTGGTTGCGACCTCTAAGTCACCAATTTTATCTTCCTCAAATAGAATGCCACTCGATTCTCCCGAAAGTTCAATTCCCGTCTTGGTTCCAAATCCAAAGTTTTTAATATACGAAAATAGTTTCTCTTTCCCAAGGCGAAGTCCTAAATTGACAAACCCCGTATTACAAGAATTCTCGACAACTTCTAAATAGGTTTCTAATCCATGTCCCCCATGTTTCCAACAATGTAGTTTTGCGCCTTCGACTGTAATAACCCCCGTATCTTGATGCGTATCTTTTAAAAGGTCTACGGTCTTTTCTTCTAAAGATGCTGCTAAGGTAATGATTTTAAATGTACCTACCATTTTGGCACATAAAAGGATAAGCACTATCTACTTATCCTCTAATTCAAAATTTAACATTTCCATTCATCCCTTCAAGTTTCAAGTACATATTTATTTCACCATAAAGTAATAAAAAAATAAGCCTACTACAATGATTCAACATAAACATTGTAAGTAAACTTATTTAATTTTCTATCTATTCTTAAAGTTTCTGTACTAACATATTCCTGATCTAATAAATAAAGAGCATCGTTATCTATTGGACCATCTATATGTCTAGCACCTTTCCTTTTAGGTAATTCCTTGCCGAGTAAGTTAAGGTATATATCTAATTTGATATGATATCTATCATCCTCTATTTTGTATACCATTATCTCATCCACAAACTTTCTTATAAAATCTTCTAAGGAATCACCATCTAGTTCCTCTTGAATAGAATTCGTTATCTTTTCAATATTGTTTTTACTTTGACTGAATATATTCCTTTGTTCTAATATTTTTTCACGCTTTTTCGTTAAATTTTGAATGTCTTTTTCAAATTGTTCAAATTGAAATTTCAATTCCTCTCTTCTTAGTTCGCCTGTAAATACCAAATCTAAAGCCATCATCTTTTTACTTTCCACCCGTTTTAACTGTTCATCAATATCGTGAAGTAGAGAGTCATATTGATTAGTCTGATCTATACTTTGATATAATTTAAGCATACTATCTATCATTTTATTTTCCTCAGGCATAATACTACTCATTATCTGCTTAAATATGTTGTATAAATCAGATTCTGCCATAATGGGAGATGCACAAGCACCCAGTCTATATTGTAAATAAAGACCACAACTCCAAGTAGGTCGATTTTTTCTTCTACTTCCATGTGACCTTTGAAAATTTGTATGATGTTCCCCACAATATATCTTTGATGAAAAAGGATATTTAACACTACCAGACCAATAATGATTGTTTTGGTAACTCTTTCTTCTAGCATCTAAAATCTCATTGGCCTTATCCCATAATTCCTCTGATACGATGGCTGGAACACTACCATCCTCACACCTATATAGCACTTGCTCCTCTTTTTCATTTTTCTTTCTTTTCTTTGTCCTATAATCCAATATCTCATATGTTCTTGCCCGATAAAATCCTTTATACTTTGGATTTTGTATCATTCTTTTAAGAGAATCTTTATCATATAATCTTCCCTTTTTATTAAGATATCCCTCATCAGATAATTTCTTAGCTAGTTTATAAAAACCATATTTACCAGTGGCATATAGTTCAAATAACTTTCTTATCATCTTTGCTTCTTCTTCTACAATCACTAGTTTGCAATTCTCTTTTTGATAACCCGTTATATTGGAGGAACCAAGTACATGGCCTTGACTGATTGCTTTACGATATCCAAATTTCACACTTGCTGAAATCTTTTTGGATTCTTCTTGGGCAATATTAAACAAGATATTCAGTGTTAATTCAGAGTTTGGATCAAAGGTATTCAGAGATTGGTTTTCGAAGAATATACCAACACCACATTCTTTTAATTTTCGAATGTAGTGAATACTATCTTCTAAATCACGAGCAAATCTTGATACATCCTTTGTAATAATCAAATCAAACTTATTTAATTTCGCATCGCTAATCATTTTCATAAATGATGGGCGTTTATCTGCTCTTGTACCAGTAACACCTTCCTCAACATAGCCATCAACAAAAGTCCATTCTTTTTTACTTTTGATGTAGTTATCATAATAATCTAGTTGATTGTCTAAGGAATTCAGTTGAACATCACTATCTGTTGATACACGACAATAATAAGTAACGCGTAATGGAAGATGATATATTTTTTCACCACGACTTATTGCACTTACAACATCGTAATAATTCATAATATTCACCGCCTTAGTTACAATTCTTTATGCTGCTTGTAATGTTTTCATCATCTTCAATAGTTTTTCATTGGCTTTGGTAAATGTATTCTCGTCAATAACATTTCTTTTATATAAGTTATGGTTAATGATAATTTGGACTTGTAATTCTGTTATAGTATTTATTTTCATTTGATTCATCCTTTCTTTTCTTCAACATCGCTTAATCGTATGTTTTAAACCATTAGAATATGATAAGTTGACAATCGAAGGCATAATAAAACAAAGATATATTTCACTCTTTGTTCATCCTTATAATTACTAATCATATGGTATCTACATTTTCAAACGGTACGCCTCTATTTAGAAAAAAAGAGGAAATTGCTTTAATCTTTTGAAAACCAACTTTGTAATATCCTTTCTTTTTCTTCAGGTGTTGTATTTTCATAATAGAGAAAAGAAAGTAAATCTTTACAAGACTCTGATAAATTTTGTTCTAAAAGAGACCGCCCTTCTTCTAGATAAAATTCTTTGGTAGAATTGGCTGCTAAAAGTCCTAATTGATGAACGAAAGAAGGAGAAAGTTGTTCTTCAAAATCTTCCTCACAAAACGCTAAAACCGTTAATAATTCTTTGGCTAAATCACACTCATATTCTCTTTCCAAGTTGCTGTTCCTCCTCTCCCATAAAAATGGTTCCCATTTTCGCAAGAGTTTCTTTGATGGCTTGTATTGGTCTTGAATTGGCTAACTGATAAAGTTCTTTTTTCGTAAAACGAAGAGAGGCCTCTTTTTCTCTTTGATGAGCAAATTCTTCATACTTTTTCTCTGAGAAAATCTCCCCAATCATATAAAATTTTTCTTTTGGATTAGGCATAGGTAAGATAGGAATATTAGAATCTCCAGCTAGTTTTCGAACAAATCGAAGATACCTTCTAGGAACACAAATACAGCAGATAGATTCAACAGGAAGAGTTCCATAAACGCCTACTTCAGAAAGATCAGAACTGACTCTTACGATTCTATGCTTTCTTACTTCTTCTTCGGAAGTACATACCATCACTTCAAAAGAAAGGAATCCTTTTTTCTCTTGAGGGGTCATCATCGAATATCCTTCTGAAGTGTCATAGACATCCGATAAACTGATGAAGGCTCTTTCCCCACGAATTCGGCTCCAAGATTCTCCTGTTTCAACAGCTAGTCCTAATTCCTTTAGAGCATTAACACTATTTAATCCATATTGAAAAATTCCTGGTAAAGCATTCGCATTCGTTCCATGAAAAAGATTTACTTTATGGTCTACAAAAAATTGGAAAGTCTCTGGTTCTGATACTAGTAATCTAGCAATTCCAAGTCGTCTTTGAATTTCAATATGAGGATTATCTTTTCTATCCAAATGGGAAGAAACACCATATCCCTCCCATCCTCCTTGATACAATATTCCTTTTAATTTTTCTAAGGTATCTTTATCACGCGCTAAATTTAAAAAGGCATCACAAAGCATTTCATAAGCAGGATAACTTTCCATTAATTGTTCTAAAGGATAACAAGAGTACTCCATCATACCACCTATTTTCTATCAATAAAATTATACGCTAAAAGAAAAAAGGATGTCAATATTTTAAGAAAGCATCTTACTATCAATATAAAAGCATTCTAATAAAATCTAGGAATGCTTCTGATTCTAGGGAAAAGGAAAAATGACTAAAAAAGGGCGTCCCTTTTTTAAACGTAGAGCCCGGTTCATAAGTCATCCAAATAGGAAGATTCCGATTAATTTCTTCTACCGAATAGGATTGATAATGAGAAGGAGAAAAGGTGGGTCTAGAGGAAATGGCTAAAATGGCTCCATTATTAGGATTCATAGCAATCCCAAATACTTGATCTGCTTGATAGATCATCATCGCATTATCGAGTTCTCGCTCTAAAGCTTCTTGTAGAGAAAAATCAATTGTTAAAGTCATATTGATTCCATCTTGTGGCTTTTCATATACTTGGCTTAAAGGAAGTCGATTTCCTTTCGCATCACTAAAGTATTTAATCGCACCATAACTTCCTGTTAAATACTGATCATAAATCAGTTCTAATCCACTTAATCCCTGATTATCAATTCCTACAAAACCAAGAGTATGAGCAAGTAAGGTATCATAAGGATAATCTCTTTTAGATTCTTTTAAGAGATACACCCCTTCTAAATGAAGAGAAGAAATTTGATCAGCAATCTCATTTGATAATCTTCTTCCTTCTGGATGAACTCTTTCCATCGATGTTTTCTTCGTCACATGAGCAAGCATATCTTCATAAGAAACACCTAAGATTTCCGCTAATAAAGAAGCTGTCTTTTCTTTCTCTTCTATCTGATTAGGGATTAGTACTAAAGAAGTCGTAGTAACATTTCCTGCTAAAACAATTCCATTTCGATCATAGATAATTCCCCGATTGGCTTCTAAAGGTAGATTTCTACTCCATAAACTTGTCGCATAGCGGTTTAACTTTCGATAACTAATCACTTGAATATAAAAGACTTTTAAAATAATAAGTAAAAATAAAAGTGGTATTAAAAATAATACGATTTTCATTCTAGTATTCATCTGTCGGACAAACATAAAATCACCAATTCATTATATGAAAAAAAGAAGAATTATTTTCTTCTTCCATATTGTTCATCTTCACTAATATCTGTAATATAATTAATTCCTTGTTGATATCCATCCGTATGAAGAATAGTATCATGCATACTGATTCGGTTTTCTGTTTTGTGTGTATAAGATTTTGTCTTTACGAGGATAATTGATAATCCTAAATTTCTCGCACTCATGACATCTTCATCCGTAATTTGATCATAACAGTAAATAGCGAACATCGAAGGAACTTGTAATTGTTGATTTAACTCATCCTTTCTACCATCATTTCGCTGAAGATAGACAATCTCATTATAATGATAACTGGTTTGAACCAATTCTTCTGGTGTCATTAACTGATAAACCCGTTTCGTTGCCGTTCCTTTTCCTTCTCTTACATACTTAGAGAAAGAATCAACTGGATAGACATGCATCACTTGATTCGTAGCAAAATCATCATAAGCAATATTGTAATACTCTCTTGGGTTATTAAAGGTATGGAGTTTCGAAGAACCATCTAAGGAATAAGATCCGGCATCGACAGAATAGAAGACATCTCGTTCAGTAAGAACTCTTTTCTTGGGAATACTTAAGGATTTTACAAAAGCATAGAAAGGAGCTCCTTCTAGAACAAAAACATCTACTCCAGCTCTTTTAGAAAGTTCTTCATCCTTCCATGGTTGAGAACTTTTTTTCGTAAGCATCTTTTCTTTGATAAGTTCCGCAGCTCCATCTTTTGCCATTCTAAAATCATCATAATATTTCTCGACAAAATTAGTCTTCTTTAATGTTTCGTGAAGCCGTTTTTTCTCTGGATAAGGAAGAGAATCTATCTCTAAAAGTTGTTCATACTGTTTTAAATCTTCATCACTTAAAGTTCTTCCCTCTTCCATTTGGAAATGACAGAGTTGTTGAACATCTAAAAAGAAATTATAAGGTAATTCTTCAAAATGACGGTCAATAATCATATCTGACAACAAAAGATTACTCTCTTCTTCCAAATATTGATGAATTTTCGATAAATCTCCTTCTTGATATAATTCACAGATTTTAACTCTCATTTCATATTCTCTACGATTTGTTCCGTAAGGTAGAAAGTAAGGCTCTAATTTCTCTAATAAGGTACTTAATCTTCTCTCCTTCTCTTTAGGGTCTCCCTCTAAAGCCATTTTTATCTTTTGATACATCTCAAAATGAAAAGGAAGCATATTTTCTTCTTCGATGAAACTATCAATCATTTGATCATAGTATTTTTTTCTGGTTTCTTCTAGTGTAGAGACATCATTAGCATATCCTAGTTCATTCACTAAGAAACGATAATCTTTCACACTCCAAAGATGGGTAATTTTATGAAAGAATTTTTTTTCGTGGATAAGAGAAGAAGGGATATGCGTTCCTGCTTGGGCCATACGATAGATTTTAGAAAAAGAATAATTGGCAAGCGTAGTAATTCTAACATCATGACTAAGGAGATATTCTTCGGCTTCCTTACTTCCATTCGTTAGAATTTCTTCAACGACTGGCATAGGAAAAATGTGTTTCTCCACAACTTCTTTCATTGTCTTAGCAGAAAGTCGCACTAAAAAATATGGAATATCTTCTAAGGGGGTATTTACTCTTTCCATATATTTTACAAAAGCAAGAGCGCCAGGCGCTTGTAAACTAGAAAAATAAGAGGATAAATCTCGTTCATGATCAAGGACTAACTGACAGAAACGGTCATCTAAAAAAAGGCGATTCACATAGTCTTTGCCACAAGTTAATAGACCATTTAAACGATCCACTAAAAAACTAGAATGACTTAAAATATCCATTCCACTATCACTTAGTAAAGTAAGAATTGTATCATCAGCCTCTTCTTGTACAAACCAAATAAAATTATATTTGGGAGTACTGTTGATTAACTTTTTTTTGATAGTAGGATGATTTAAAAATTCTAAATAGACTTCTCTATTTCCTATTCGTAATTCGCGTAAGGAAAGTTTTAAAGCATCATAGTCTAAAGCCGCATATCTTTCTATCATAGCCCCTCCTATATTACTTTTATTGTATCTTCTTTTCTATCATTCGTCAAGAAAAAGAAAGACTCAAGGTCTTTCTTCTAAATTTTTCTTCATGAGAGATTCTACCTCATGATAAAGTTTTTCATTCGCTTCTTCTAGCGTCATGTCACCAATCTTAAAAGGTGTTCCATAACGAATCGTTAAATTCTTACTACGAAAGCGATAATCCCCGGTAATTCCGAAAGGAACAATAGTCGCATCCGTCTTAGAAGCCATCGATACTGTTCCAAATTTAAAAGGAAGTAAAAATTCTTTCGTTTTGTTTCTAGTTCCTTCTGGGAAAAGTCCTACCGCTCCTCCATCTTGTAGTACAGATAACGCTAAAGAAGTAGCCTCTTCATCTTTATGAGCACGATCGACTGAGATACATCCTGTACCTCGAAAGAACCACGCTACTTTTTTATCATCAAAGTACTCTTTTTTCGCCATGTAATGAATTCCTCTTTTGGTAGCGATAATCGTCAAGCATTGATCGTATAGATGTTTATGATTTCCTACAATTAAGATAGGTCCTTCTTTCGGAATCATTTCTTTTCCAAGAATCGTTGGATGATAATAGAATCGAAAAATGGGACCTAAGATAAATTTTCCAATGTGATATAAAGCTGGTACCTTTTTATTCATCGTCATCATCCTCTCCAATATCACTTTGTAATTTTTGGAAATCTACCTTTCCTAATTTAGTTTTAGGAAGTTGTTTACGGAAAACAAACTGGTAAGGAATCATATATTTTGATAAGTTCTTTTTACAGTAATTCTTAATATCGGCTTTGACAAAAAGTCCATGATGCCCTTCTTTTAATACGATAAAGGCCTTTCCTACTTCTTGTTTATAAGGATGAGGAATACCAATGACAGTACATTGTAAAACAGCTGGATGAGATTCAATCACTTCTTCTACATGCGTTGGATAAACATTATAACCGCTTGTGATAATCATTCTTTTTGCTCTTCCTTTATAGAAGATAAAACCATCACTATCCATATACCCTAAATCTCCTGTGTGTAACCAAACATGACCATCTTTATGAACTTGTAAAGCAGCATTTGTTTCATTCTCATTATTCAAATATCCCATCATTAAAGCTTTAGAATTAATAACGATTTCTCCTACTTCGCCATAAGGCATCGTCTCTTGAGTAGCTGGATTAATAATTTTAATATAATTTCCAGCTAGAGGGATTCCAACAGAACCACTCTTATTAATTTTATCACACGCTAAAGTAACCGCCGCTAAAGCCTCCGATAATCCATATCCTTGCGTTACAACAGCCGTCGAATGATGCGCTTTAAAGTAAGCATTAATCTCATCTTCTAAAGATTTTGGAAGGAGATCTCCCCCACTCACTACATATTTTAAGAAAGATAAATCAAGATTCTTCTCATTATGGCAATGGATTAAGGCTTCATATAAGGTAGGGACCCCAAGAACACAAGTAGGTCTTGTCTTTTTAAATAAGGTATCAAATTTTTTCGCATCAAATTGGGGTACTAAAATAGAATAACATCCTAAAGAAAGAGGAGTATGCATTAATACACTAAGGCCAAATCCATGAAAGTTAGGCATGATAGCAAGGCAACAATCTCCCGCATGTAAGCGTTTCATTTGAATTTGCTCTTGTCGTGCTTCTAGGATGAAAGAACGGTTTTGAATAACTACATTCTTAGGTGTTCCGGAAGTTCCTCCACTATGTAAAATTACGGCTGGAGTATTCTTTCCAAATTTCTTTTTTGGAACTTCTTCTACCTTCTTTCCTTTACGGTAAAATTCTTTTAGGCTCATAAATTTCTTTGTTTTTGGATATTTCTTATATTTTCCATGTTGCTTAATACGATAAGCAGTTCTCATCAACCAATTTAGAGAATCGGCTGGAGATACAAAGATTACTCTTTTGACAGGAGTCTCTTCAATCGTATTTTCAATCTTATCATAGAACATATCTACCATCACTAAGTATTTACTTTTCGTCGAAATTAGACTTTGTTTAATCTCTTCCTCCGCAGAAAGAGGATGAAGCATATTTGCGATTGCCCCTAATTTATTTAAGGCATAAAAACAAATTAAGGCTTCTGGTAAGTTTGGCATACAAATTGTTACAATATCACCTTTTTTAATTTTCATCGCATAAAAAGATTTACTAGCTTGATCTATTTTTTTAATAAACTGTTTATAAGTAAGTGTCTTTCCCATATAAACAATCGCTTTATAATCTGGATACTTTTGATAACTAGCATATACTTGATCATAGAGACTAACATTTGGTATTTGAATGTTCATCTCTTCTTTGCTATAGTACTTTGCCCATGGGGCAGGTATTGGTTTTTTCTTTTTAAAAAAACTTAAAATTGACATATTATCCCTCCAATTTATCACTGATACATTGTCGTAATTCTTCATTCGCTTTCTCTAGATTACTAGAAGGCTTTCTCGGTTTTAAAAATTCTATTTGAATCTTTTTATGAAATAGTTGATACTTTCCTTTGATGACGAAAGGAACTATGACAGAAGAAGTATCCGCACTCATTTTAACAGCCCCAAATTTAAAAGGCATCGTTACTTCCTCAGTTCGATTGATGGTTCCTTCCGGAAAGATACCAATAACTCTTCCTTCGTTTAAGTATTGAATTGCCGTCTGTAAAGACTTCGGATCCTTTTTACTTCGATCGACAGGAATGATTCCCATACCACGAAAAACTCCTGCAAAAGAACCTTTTAATAAAGAGTCTTTAGCAAGGAAATGAATGGTCCTTTTCGTAGAAGAAATGAGTAATAGGCAATCAAAATTGTGAGTATGATTCCCCGCTAAAATCACTCTTCCCTCTCGTGGAATGTTTTCTTTGCCAAGGATTACTGGCCGATAACAAACGCGAAACCAAAGAGAAACGAGAGGTCTAACAAGGCGATAAAATCTTGGTTCTTTCATTTTCTCACATCCTATTACTATTTTATCATGTTTTTAGAAATTCTCAAAATAAAATGACAAAAGAAAAAGTAGGATAACTTCCTACTTTTCAAGAATCCTTTTTACTAGATACTTTCTCTAATTGATAAGGCTTTTCTTCTTCCTTTTCATCGGTTTTATCCAACAGCACTTCCTGGGTTAAAACTTCCTTCATTCCTTTTAATGTTTCTATCTTTTGTTCTCTAGGACTTAAAAGATGAATTTCTGGTTCCTTTACTTTCTCATTTTCTTTTTCTTCTTCCGTAGCTAACTCAGTACAAAGTGTTTCTACTTCTTGTTGTTTCTTCTTTAACTTTCTTATTTTTTTATACTTTTCTTGATAAGAAAAAGCCGTAGCACCTTGTAAGGTAAGGGTTGTCCCTAACATGGTATAAAAAAGTGGATCTAGAGAAACATAAGGAGAAATGAAACTAACACCTAGTAACGAAAATAAGAAAAAGGTTTTCAATTTTCCGATAATTAAAGATTTTGGTTCTAATCCCTCTAATTTGGCACGGACATTCATTTCTGTGATAGCAAGTTCTAACCCTAAGTTACATAGTAACATAGGATGAATAAAACTAGCACCTAAAAGAAGTGTACCGGCAAAAAGTTTATCACAGAAAGCATCTAAATCTCTTCCTAAATTACTAGTAAGATGAAATGTTCTAGCAATCCAGCCATCTAATAAGTCTGTTACTGAGAAGACTCCTACAAAAGTAAGGACGAGGGGTACATTCCCAGTAAAAGATGCTGGTAATATAAAGAAAGGTGCGAGTAACCGTAAAGATGTTAAAATATTAGGAATCTGATTTTTTCTTTTTCCTTTGGTTTTTAAATCTTGGATAGCCCCTTTTACCTCCTCCAAATAACGGAGAAGTTGTTCTTTTATCATAGTATTCCTCCAAACAGTCATACTATTTTAGCGCATCTTTTTCTCTTTGTCAATCTTAGACAATATCAGAATAATAATTGTAGGTACCATCCCCACTATAATAGTAAACATTACTTGCTAAATTCCGAACTCCCGCTAAAGCATCATCGACTGCTTGCGTTACTTGTTGTAACTTTTCTTGTCCCCAATCCGTATGGTAATAAGCTCCCCCTTCTACATAGGCAAGATAACTCTTTCCCCAAGGAAAGTATCCTTCTTCTAATACATCCCGAATCGAATTTCCAAAGTTAGCATTCTCTAATCGATTTAACATCGTTGTCGCAACCGCTAACATATCATCTTTCGCGTTAGTTGCTTCCCCTGCTACTTGCGCAATCATCAAGTGATAATCACTTTCGGAAATCGTACCAGGAGCTTTGGTATATTCACTATCTGGAACAATGCGATATTTTTGATTATCGGTCGTAATCGTTCCTGAACTATTTTTAACAGCATCCGTTGCCCTACTCTTGGTAGGAACAGACCCTGTATATCCTTCTAAAGTAGATGTCGTTTCTCTTCCCTCTGGAAGGACTGTTTCCGTAACAGTTTCTTGTTCCTTTTTTTCTACTGGTTGTTCTACTTCATAGACAGTATCATCTTCGCTATAGTAAGTCATATTGGAAAGTGGTGTAGGCTCTTCTACGATGGAAACTTCTTCTTGGGAAGTTTCTTCTGTCGCACTTCCCTCTGTACGAATAACGAGTTCCTGACCGGCATAAATCATATTTGGATTATTCCCAATAACGGCTTTATTGTCTTCATAAAGTATATTTGGATCTATTCCATATTTAGCAGCAATTCCATATAAAGTTTCGCCAGATTGAACAACATGCTTTACTTCCATCAATTCTACTTGATAGGTTTCATACTCCTCCGCTTGTCTTTGCTTTTGTGGAGGAAGTGGTGGCCGATTAGAAAGCGTCGTATTTCCCTTTTCTAATTTTCTACCGGCACCATCATCATAATAAACTTGTGTTGGTTGATCAAATAATCCCATAAAACCTCCTATTTTTTCTCTTTCTTTTCCTCAGTATTTTCTTCTTTTTTAGCATCAATATCATATTTATTGCTTAGTTCTACTTCTAGAGTTTCAATCTCTTCTATCTTGGTAGACGCTTTCACACTTTGTTTGGTTACAAAACCATATCCATTCATCGTATATGGAAGTTCTAATAAACTCATATAAGTCGTAAAATCATTCTTAGACCATCCTACTACCTTTTCTAATGTTCTATTACTTCCATTCGTTACTAAGAAAACTTTATCTCCGGTAACAACGGTTCTTCCAGATTCTGGATATTGTTTTACAATGGTATCGCCATCTCCTATCGTGATGACAGATAATCCTGCTTCTTTTAATTCTTTTTCTACCGTAGCCGTTTTATTATTGACATAAGATGGTAATACTTTTCGTTTTACATCGGTAGTAATTTCTACTTCATTATAAATATTTTTGTATTTAGCAATATTTTGAATGACAGATTTTACAGCGGGCGCTAAAGAAGAAGCATACCAAGAAGATGGCTTTTTCATGGCCGCATAAATAATAATCTCTGGATCATCTTGTGGATACATTCCTGCAAAAGAAATTAAATAGTTTCCATTTCCTTCTAGATAATGTCCATTTTCAAAGATTTGAGCTGTTCCTGTTTTACCAATAATATCGAATCCTTCGACAGCATAAGTATGTCCAGGAGCCCAAGTATTATTAATCGCACCATACATTAATTTCTTCATTTTCGCAACGGTTTCTTTCTTCACGATTTGTCCTGTCTTTTCCACTTTAGTTTCCGTTACTTCGCCTGTATTAGTGTTGACAATCTTCTTAATAATATGTGGTTTTACCATCACACCATCATTGGCAATAATCGTTAAGGCTTGAAGTTGTTGAATCGCAGTAGTAGATACTCCTTGTCCAAAACTAACCGTTAACCAGTCAATCTCTATTTTTCCATTAAAATCGATAGAACCTGGAAGTTCTCCAGAAAGTTCAATTCCGGTCTTTTCTCCAAATCCATAACTATGTAGGCATTCTCTCAAAATGGTTGGACTTAAATATTCCTTCGCTACCGTCATGCTACCAACATTACTAGAATATTGATATCCTTTATCATAAGTAATGTATCCCCAACCTTGCGTTCGCCAGTCATGGACAGTTGCTGGTCCTACTTTATAAGAACCTGATTTATACTTCTTACTTCCATCATACTTTCCCGTATCCATCGCACATAGATAAGTATAAGTTTTCATAACAGACCCTGGTTCATATCCGTAAGAAATTAAAGGATTTTGATAACTCATATCAGGAGATAAGTTGTTAGGATCAAAACTAGGACTTGTCGCACTTCCTAAAATTTCTCCCGTCTTCGCATCCATCGCTGCTAAAATCATCCATTCTGGTTTATATTTCTTAACCGTATCTTTGACAGCTGTCTCTAGAAATCTTTGAATATTCGAATCGATGGTTAGATAAATATCATTTCCATCAATCGCTTCTACTTTCGTTTCCGGCGTATCTGGAATTTGATACCCAGAAATATCTTTTTGATAAGTTAAACTTCCATTCGTACCTTTTAAAAGGTCATTATATCCTGCTTCTACCCCTAGTTCTCCTTTAATTTCTCCATCCTCTAACATCTTGGCATAACCAACAATGTAAGACGCAAAAGAACCATTCGGATAAAATCTCTTCGTCGATTCGATAAAGTCAATTCCAGGAAGTTCTAAGTCTTCAATTTGTAATTTGGTAAGTTCCGTTAATTTTGATCCATAAGAACCAAATTCTACTTGATAGACTCCCTCTTTTTGAAGTCGTTCTAACATATAGTCGTAGGGAGCATCTAAGACTTCCGCTAAAGCCTTGGCTGTTTTCTCTTTATCTACTACATGTCTAGGATTTGATTCATCGGTTGTCCGACTAGGACTTAAATACGCAATTAAGGTATAAGAAGCTACATTCTGCGCTAATACATCTCCTTCGGAACTATAAATAGTTCCCCGTTTAGCAAGTAGTTCTTTATCTACCGTAATTCGATCTTTCGCAAATTTCTTCAAGTCATCTCCGTAGACTTTATTAGAAAGAGAAAGATACGCAAATTGTCCCATTAAGGCCAAAAGGAAAAAGAGAAAAATAAGTAATACATATTTTGGCTGACGCCAACTTTTTACAACGATATCGTTTTCTCTTTTCATATCATCACCATATATATTATATCATACTTTATTTATTTTGTAGGAGATTCAGCAATAAATATTTTCTGATTGTCATCATCCACCGTGATTCCTCCTCCAAAAAGGAATACTACTGGCAAAGAAAACATACTACCATAATACCTTTAATAACATGAATATTCCTGAAGTTCCTAAATTTCTTAAATATGATAAAAGGATATCTATAATTTAGTTGCATGTTTCATTATTTTTTTGTATAATAAGAAACCATTGAAGGTGAAATATTATGGAAGATATGAACTTAGAAAATTTAAACAGTGAAACACTAATGGATTTAGTTTCTCTTTTAGAGGGAATGGATGATATCTTAAAAGAAGAATTAGAGAGTGATACGAATGCAAAAAATTGATGAACGGATAAAAAAGATGGATAAAGAGCATGAAGAACTTTTAAAAAGAGTGAAGGATAGTTTACTTCAAAATCGTGATCTTTTAGATGATGAAATCAACCATTTAAAAGAAGTTTTAAAAATGGAAGAGAACAATATCAAACAATATCATGCTATTATTCAAGCTCAAAATTTAATTGTCAGTTTAACAGAAGAAATTTTAGCTTGTAATTCTGTTGATGATATTATAAATATCCGCAAAAAATTAAATTATTATATTAACAAAATAAAAACCATTCTCGCTAAAAGAAATATAAGTGAAAATACTATTACAGATTATCAAGAAAAAGTTAGTGGTTTAAGAAAAGAGATTTCTAGATATGTAAGATATTTAAAACGCGATAAGAATCTATCCATGATTCATAAATTACGTGATAAAGGGGATAAGATGACTCTTGAAGAACTGCGTACTTTAAAAAAAGCGATTACGAAAGAAATTGCTTATCATAAAAGAAATTTAGGTAAGAAGGAAGAAACAAAATCATTCTTACCTGTTCCTCTTACTTTTCCTAATCTAACAGAAAAAAGTACGATAGAACAACCTATAAAATTTAACTTTTGGCCGAAAAAACCAGAAGAGATTAATCCTCAAGCCTTTCGTATTAAACTTCCTGCAGAAAAAGAAAGAAGCATGAGTACTCATCCGTTAACTATCGATGATAAAATTCATTTCTTTGAATGTAGCGCTCATAAATTTACGGAACAATATCATGTTATCCCAACTCAGGATTATCAAACAACTAAAATAGGAAGAAATATTGTTACTTTCTTTCAAAACTTACCACGCTATTTTCATAATAAAAAACTACTTAAAGTGATTCAAAAAGATTATATGATATATTACCGAGGATGTGACTTAGCAAGTTATATAGAATATATAAGACAAAGAAATTCGATTAAACATGGCTTAAAATGTATCTTTGATCAATCTTATTTATCTTCTGAAGAAGTAGCTCGTTTAAATAGTCATGAACAATGTTCTTCTTGGTTATTAAATTTCTGTAATGAAAGGCATCTAGATTTACCAATTCAATATTATAAAGCATAAAAAAGCCTATTTAAAGGCTTTTTTATATTAACTTATATACTTTTGGATTATCTATCGTCTCGCTTGTTACAATTAATTTTGTATATTTAGATTGTGTTGTTTGTAACATAAATTTAGAATGCGTTAAGCTTTCATTAACAACAATATTCATACCACGGAAACCACTTTTCTTTTTAAAAGCATCATCACATAAACGATCAATATAATCCTCACTAAAAACAATCTCAACACCATAATTTCTTTTAAATTTATTATTTTGAATAACAAATGGAGATAATAATCCTTTTAAAAGAGCTTCCCGCATCATTTCTTTGGTAACTTTATTATATTGAACAAAAAGGTTCCATCGTCCAATAAATTCATCCGCTAAACCATATTGCTGTAAATCATCGATAGATACCCCTTTTTCCTCCTCTTCTTCCATATTATGTATTCCAATACGATGACTTTTTTTCTTAAAAATATCTTCAAAAGCTCCTCCACAAGCAACTGTCATCATACTAGTATCAATAATAACAGAATTACCTAACTTATCAATTTCAACATTAAATTTACTTCCTTCAATAAATTTAAGTAAGGCTTGCTGCGCTCCAATATCACTAACGGCATTTCCACGACTTGCTAACTTATCTACTTCATCAAAGAACACAATAGCTCTTTCGGTCTTATCAATATTTTTACCACATAACATATATAAATCATTTAAAACATTTAAGACACTTTTACCATGATATCCTTCTTGTACAATCGTATTACAATCTACAGTAATAACAGGAACATCCAGTATTTGACCTAATAGTTTAAATAATAAACTTTTACCACATCCTGTTTGTCCTATCACAAAAGGCTTAACAATCTCTTCAGGAGTAGTAGCATACATATTATCAAATACTGCACTAACAATCATTTCAACAGCATGATCTTGTCCGATAATACGATTTTTTATATATGCTGTAGCGCTACTGACATCTATTACGGTAGGCTTTGGACTTTCTTCTACTTTAGGTAAAATTTTTGGTATTTTCACTTCTTTATCATGGACCGTTACCGCTAATATTTCTGTACCATCAGGAGAAGTCTTAATCTCACTTACATCCTTGTCTTTTTTTAATCTTTCAATAGCCGATGTTCGGCGAAATAAATTGCCTAATAATTGTCTTAACTCTTTAGGATTAGATATTTCTAACATTCTTTTTAATTGCCCTTTAGTTAAAGTAACATACCCTTCCCCATCATCAATACGATAAGTAGGTAAATGAGTTAAGGATTGAATCTGTAATTTATTCAAGGATATAACATTTATTTGCTTACTTTTTTTATCTATATACCCTAATAAGATAACATCTTTTATCTCATCATAAAAGTGTGATAAAGCTTCATAAGTATTTGGTATTTGATATCTATTTTGTAAATCACGCGCTGTAATATCAAAATAATAGGATAAGTCATGACCTGATGTAAAACATTCAAAATCTTTACAACTATAAAAAGTATGTCCTGAGTGATCTATAAAATGTCCATCACTTCTATCGATGATTCCCTCTGAATAATTACAAGGCATAAATAAATATAAATCATCACATATTAACTGTTTTTTATAAATAACAGCAAATACTTCATTAGGTGTACGCATAATCATCACTCCACAGTTTTTTATTATATAACAGAAACCATTATTTCACAATAAAAAATAGACTTTTACGTCTATTTATTTATTACCACAATATTCTCATTATTATAGGCGAGGCCTAACTCTTTAATTACCCCACTTACATTTTCATAGGAAGTAAGTTCATTGACTTGCATCGTTAAAGATTCATTCTTCTTTTCTTGATTTTCAATCTCATAATTCATCTTTTCAATGTTCATCTTCATATTACTAATTTGCGCTCCAAAGAAAATCTTCGTCGCAAAAAGTGCGGTGATAGAAAGAAGTCCTACCGTATAAACTAATTTTTCCTTCTTTGTAAATTTTGCTTTTCTCTTTTTTTGTTTCATATAATCAACCTATTCTTTCTATTACTCTTAATTTCGCACTTCGTGCACGGGGGTTTTCTAAAATTTCTTCTTCCGTTGGTGTCAAAGTTTTTACTACTCGATACTTAGGGAGGTACTCTAGGGGAACAACAGGTAAAGACTTTAGTTCTTCTTTTAGTTCTGTTACTCCCCTAAAGGTTTCTTTGACAATTCTATCTTCTAAGGAATGGAAGGTAATCACACAGATTCTTCCTCCTGGAGAAAGTAAATCTAACGCTTGTTTTAAGCTTTCTTCTAGTACTTCTAATTCATTGTTTACTTCAATACGAATGGCTTGAAAAACTTTTCTAGCAGGATGTTTTTCACGACGATATTTTTCAGGAACATGTCTTTTAATAGCTTCTACTAGTTCTAATGTTGTCTCGATAGGACGCTCTTCGACAATTCCTCTAGCGATACTAGCTGCATATTTTTCTTCCCCATAACGATGAAAGATATCTGCTAAAGTATCATAATCATAATGATTTACAACTTCATAAGCTGTCAAGAATTGTTTCTTATCCATTCTCATATCTAAAGTCGCATCTTGATGAAAACTAAATCCTCTTTCTTTTTCATCTAATTGTGGACTAGATACTCCTAAATCATAAAGAATCCCATCGACAGAAGAAATTCCTTTCTTCTCTAGTTCTTCTTTTAAATGACAAAAATTAGAAGAGATAATACAATAATTATCGGCAATCTTCTTTAGCCGTTCTTGACTAGATAAGATTGCTTCTTCATCTTGATCAAAGGCGAATAGATATCCCCTTTTTATTCTTTTTAAAATTTCGCTACTGTGTCCACCATACCCTAAAGTACAGTCTACGATTTTACTATCCTCTTTTAAATTTAAATATTGAATACATTCTTCTAGTAAAACACTCTTATGCATAAACTCTCCTATAGGGGAAGATTGGTAGCAAACAAATTATCAGCAATCTCAGATAAATTTTCTTCATTGGTAGAGATAAATTGATCCCAACGATCTTTACTCCAAACCTCTAATCTTTCATCCACTCCGATAATGATACAATCTTTTTCTAAAGCAGCATATTCAACGAGTGGAACAGGGATATTTACTCTTCCCTGCTTATCTAATTCACAGACAGTAGCGCCGGATAAAAATATTCTCATGAAGTAACGGCGGTCTTTGGTATCAGGTAATTGTTTATATTTTTGAATGATGATATTCCATTCCGGTTTTGGGTAGATAAATAAGCAACCTTCTAACCCACGAGTTACGATAAACTCCTCTCCTAAGTCCTCACGAACTTTGGAAGGAATGATAAGTCTACCCTTCGTATCTATGGCGTGATGATATTCCCCCATAAACATAAAAATCACCCACCTTTAACCACTTCTATCCACTCTGTACCACCATTATACCCCACAACAAACCACTTTGTAAATAGGTTTTCTTAGATTTTATGAAATTTTGACAAGAAATTTTGTCAAAAAAAAGAGGCTTCCCTCTTTTATAGTAAATAAGACCCAATAATAATCGCGAGTAAGATATAAAGTACGATTAAAATGACATATCCATTCCCAGAATGGCAATTATTTTTGGGAGTCTCTCTTACTTCTTTGTTGCATGAATCTCCACAAGCCATAAAAACCTCCTTAAATCCAAGCTCCAAGTATAATAATTAAAAGAATAAATAATACTAAGACGATTGCCGCAGAAGATACTCCAGAATTACAACACATAAAATCATTCCTCCTTTTTTGTCTTTTCACAGTTATTTTATGAATATTTTATGAAGATGTGAAAGAAATCGTTGAATTTTAGACTAGGATTTGATATCATAGACATGTACATTGAAATCATGCGTACTAGAGGAGGAATTAGAAAATATGAAGAAAAAGATTTTAATGGTCGTTTGCTCTATTGCCCTTGTTTTAACAACAGCTTGTGGCAATCCAAAGTTAAAAAATGGAGAGGAAGTAGTCGTTTCTGTCAAAGGAAAAGAAGTATCTGCTAATGAACTTTATGAAGAATTAAAAGCATCTTATGGATACTCTGCTGCTCTTGATTTAATCGATGCTTATATTGCTGATCAAGAAGTAGAAACTACCGATGAAATCAAAGAACAAGCACAAGCAACAGTAGATCAAATCGTTCAAATTGCTGCAATGTATGGAGTAGAATTAAAAGAATACTTAGCTGCTTATGGAATTAACGCTACTACCGAAGAAGAGTTCTTAGATTATATGATTCGTAACCAAAAAGTTACAGTTATGATTGAAAACTGGGTAAAAGAAAATTTAACCGATAAAGAAATCGAAGAGTACTACAAAGAAAACTATACAGAACAACTTACTGTTCGTCATATTCTTATCGAACCAGCAGACAGTGATAAAGATGGAAAAGAAGCGAAAGAAAAAGCTGAAAAATTAATTAAAGAATTAGGAAAAGTTGACAAAGATAAAGTAGAAGAGAAATTTACAGAGCTTGCCAAAGATAACTCTGATGATGGAGGAACTTATGCGAATGGTGGATTACTTGAAAAATTCATGGCTAGCACAGTTCCTGAAGAGTTCTGGGAAGCAGCTAGTAAATTAAAAGATGGCGAATATACAAAGAGTCCCGTAAAATCAGACGAAGGTTACCACATCATCTTAAGAATTTCTTCTAGCGAAAAACCAAGTCTTGAAGATTCTAAAGAAGAAATTGAAAATGCTCTTGTCGAAGAAAAATTAAATGAAGATGCTAATCTTCAATATGACGCTATCACTGCTTTAAGAAAGAAATATAATCTTAAGTTCTATGATAAAGACCTAGAAAATTCTTACAATGATTTCCTTAAACAATTAGAGGAAGCAAAAGCAAGTAGTGAAGAATAAAAAAAATCAGAAATCCTGATTTTTTTTGTCTAAAAAATTTTCAATGTCATGGATATCAAATCCTTTACTATATAGTTTTTCCTTTATTTTATAAGAAAGTTCTGGTTCTTCCCATTTCTTAGAAAGTTTTTGATAAATCCTTTCATATTCTTTTTCTAGTTTTTCATCATCTTCAAAAGTTTGGGTAGATAAAATCTCTAAAATCATGTCTTTACTATATCCTAATTGAACCATATCCATCACAATTTTTTGTTGCAATTGATAATTGGAATGTTTCTTATCTCTTGCAATTCTTTTTAAAATTAATTTGGTAAGTTTCTCTTTTACATAAGACATATCTATTTTCGCAAATTCCTCTTCAATAATAGTTTCGTCAATCTCTTGCGCTAATAGATAATTTTCTATCTTATTTGGTCCATCATTGCTTAAATATAAACTATCCGAAATATACGCCTTCGCATAAGCAAGATCCGATAAAAGTCCTAAATCAGAAAGTCTCTTTTTGATTTTTTCTTTTTCTGATTCAGCAATCTCAAACTGTTCTAAATATTCATCTATCTCTTTCCGAGAACGAACTCTCCGTAAAAGATAGTTGAGAGTCTTATGATAGATTTCGGCATAGGCATTATCAATCCCTATCTGTTTTAAGTCTTCCCTACTAATCTCTTTTTGAAATAAAAGACGATTCTTCAAGATAACATCATCATAGGTAGTAATACTTTCCCCATCAATCATCACTTTATATTTTCCTGATTTTAGTTTCTTGATTTCTCCTACTTTCATGCTACCACCAATTTCATTATAGCAAACAAAAGTTCGTTTATCAAGAGTTTTCTATCGTTTCTTGATTCTTTTTTCTTTCTTGATACTCCTCTTCTAACATTTCTTCTATCTTTAAGCATTTTTCAAAATAAGCTTGTTCATATTTTTCTAATAGTTCTTGATACTCCATTTTATGTTCTCCATAGACCATTCTACGAAGTTCATTTCTGGGGACTTCAATGAGTTCATGAACCATTTTAGTATATTCTTCTATTGGATTATACATATTGCTCCTTCCTACTATATTCACTATTATAATGGTTATATAGCCAATAGTCAAGCGAACACTAAACTTGCTATGATAATTCTAGAGGGATTGTTATGGTCAAAGTAGATGTGGAAAACGGATACTACCTTTTTAAGTTAGATGATTTATTAAATCGTGGTTGTATCAGTAAAAATCAATTGATGCGAGATACCAATACAGATTTTAAAGTACTGCAACGAATTATTCGTGGAGATCTATCGAAAATCGATGTTACGGTATTTGCTCGTCTATGTGACTATTTTGATTGTTCTCTAGATTCTATTGTAGAATATGTACCTAATGACACACATTAGGTATTTTTCATAAAAAAGCAGTAAAAAATTTTTTTACTGCTTTTCTTCTTCTACCATTGCTTCTTTATTGGTTCTCATATCGAGTGTCGCTTCATTAACCGCGTCATCAATTGTTTTAATAGCATCATTGATAACACTGTATCCAGTAGCGGCTCCAAAGCCATGGCTTAATTCTTTTAACTCTTTATTTAACTTGCGAATGTAAGAAACAGCTTGTTTCTCTTCATATTCTACGAGATAAATCAAGAACTCATTTCCATCCGTACGGATGATTTCAGAACGAGGCATCTGGGTTTGAATTAAAATATTAGCTGCCTCAGTGATAACTTTATCCCCTTCTTCATGACCAAAGTTATCATTAATATACGCAATATTATTTAAGTCAACGATAATAATAATCTGTGGATATACTTCCGAATTGTCCCATTTTTCAATATTATCATTTAAATAAGCACGATTCTTTAAAGAAGTTAAAGAGTCAATATAACGAATCTTTTCATCTTTCGTTAAGTTTTTCTTTCTTCTCTTCTTAAAGAATGCGAATACTCTTTTAGCGTTATGTAAGAACTGAACTACTACGATAAACGCTAATACGGCAATCGTTACTAAGTAATAAACTTCTTTTCGTTCTACTGTAAAAATCTGACTGTAACTTTCATTTACCATGGATTGAATTGGCATATATTCTAGATAAAAATCAAACAGTTGCGCAAATAATTTATCTTCTTCTTGAACCATATATCCATAATTACTATCTAAGGTAAATAGATAACTAATCTTATAAGAAGCAAATTGATTCGTCTTATAATATTCGTAGTTCTCTAAATCGGTTGCAATCAAAGTATCTTTAGAAGCATGTTTTAACATTTCTGTTACAGAATCATAAACTTCTGGCGTAATCCCATGATCTAATAGGTATTTCTCAATCTTTGTACCACGAACTGCTAGTACCTTCTCTGCTTGTAAAGATGCTAAAGTAGAAATACTCTTGGCTTGTTCTACTGGGGATAAGATAACCGTATTAGAACGAATTGGTTCTACGGTTGCATACCCTTTTTCTACCGTTCCAGAATAAGGATTGAAGAAGAAATCAACCTTTCCTTCTTGGAAAGCAGTAAGGAGTGCTTCTTTTCCACTATATCCTTTTTGATATTCCATATCGATATTAGCGAACTCCGCAAATCCTTTAATTAAAGAATAGTTAATTCCCATCAATTCTTTATTGGTAATCTTATCATAAGCTCCACTTTCTACGAAGGCATAAATATAAGATTTCTCACGAAGCGTTGTTCTTTCTTTTTCAGTTACATTTTTGAAATTAAAATAAGTATCTAAGATATTTTCATAGTAAGATTCTTTAAATTTATCTTTATACCAATTTTGATAGGTTTTTGAAATAATACTATTTAAAGTATCTTCTCCACGAAGAGATAATACATACGTCTTAGATAACTCCAAAAGATGATAAGCGATATGATAGTCATGCGTTAAAATTTGATCATAAGATAATGTCTTTAGACCAATCACTCCTGTAAGAGTACTATCTTGGGCTTGAAATGCTTCCCATAAACTATCCTTTGTCTCATAGGCAACATAGGTAATTTGTGGAACAGATAAATATTTTTGAATATTTTCTTGATCAGATTTTAAAATACCTACCGTCATCGTTGGAAATTCTTCCGGAGAAGTATAAACTTTCTTCTCCTTCGTAATCAATACATAATTATCATTTAAAATGGCAATTTGATTTTCTGCCACTTCATCTACTAATTCAATAGCGTATTCTTTAGAACTTACATCACTGAAAGTCTCATAGGCAACTTCTTGAAAATTAAGATTGGTCTTTCTTTCTAAAGAAGTTAAAAAATCAAAGAACATTCCCTCTCCCATATAGGTAAGAGAAGCAATATCTCTTGGAAGATAGATATCAACGACATTATTTTTATTGGATTCTAGCCATTGTTCTTCCTTAGAATTAAAGGAATTACTGCCGTTCCTTGAAAAATAGAAATATCCTCCAACAAGAGCCCCTATCAAAAGAACCAGGACAAGGAGAATCAAAAACTTTTTCTTTTTCATAACTACTCCTAACTCCAAACAAAATGGGCATTACTTGTTCCATTCATCATTTTATGTTTGGTACCCATTATTGGATAATTTTCACTTTCTTCTACACCACTATCTGCCATGATTTCTAAATCATAGTACTTTAGTTCTTCTTCTGTAAAGGCTTTGATAATATCATCAGACATTGTCTTTACTTTCGAAGGAGATACGGAATCATCTACCGTAATAACAATATCAATTAGATTGCATTTGATATCGATATCTTCTAGTTTCATATTCTCATTGGCTTCGACAACTTCTTTGATAGTTTTCTTTCTCTCTTCACTAATCATAATACTTTCTGTAAGATCACATCTATCTCCATAAACCCCTTGTTTTTCATTAGGAGATAACCGCTGATAGATTTTTACTAACATAAATCCTAATAGAAAAAGGATTACTAAAACGACCCCTAAAATAATTAATTTTTTCTTATGTTTTTTTAAAAAGGATTGAACTTTCATTCTTTCACCTCAGTATCCATTATACTATAAAATCCCCTTTTAGTAAATAACAGTTTCTCGATACTAGACATTTCTAAAAGAGAAAAGAAAAAGAGGATTACTCCTCTACTACAGTTTCTTTTTCTTTCGTTTTTAATTTTTCTAATACTTCTTTAGAAACATCATTTGCTTTATCACGAATAGCAGATGCAGTCTTCTCCATGACAGGAGTTCCCTTCTCTACTACATAGTCAAATAATTCTTGACACATCTCTTGAAGTTTCTTTGCTTTTGCTTTAGCAATAGCGAAAACTTTCTCTTTGTCTAAGTCTTCGATGCTCTCTTTAATTTCCGCAATCTTCATTTCGATGTTTTCTTTTACATCTTCCATATTTAATTCTTTGGCTTTGCGATAAAGTTCTTCTAATTTTGCCTTTAATTCGGCTCTTGTTTCGCTTCCTTTTTTAGGCGCAAATAAAACTCCTAATCCTGCTCCAATCGCAAGTCCTGCAACAAACTTTCCAAATCCACTTTTTTCCTTTTTACTCATCGTTTCTACTTCCTTTCTTTTTTCTTTTTCCAACAATGAAATGAATGGCATTGGTAATTCCACTAACTACCTTATCACTAATACTTGCTGCATAATCGGTTACTTTATCAATCATGTCAAATAGACCATCAACTTTCACCATCTTTTGATTGACATCATCTAGTACTTGATCTACTTTTCCTAATGTCTTAATTAATCTTATGACTAGTACAATAAGCGCTATGACAAAAATGATTAAAACAATATACAATATAATTGGTAATAATACTTCTAAATTGACCGTCACTATTCTTCTTCCCCTTCCTCATACATGGAATCAATTAAATTGAATAAGTCACTAGAAGAAATCTCTTCTTCCTTCTTCTTTTTCTTTCCTTTATCTTTTTCCTTTTCTTTTTCAGGAGTTTCTGTAGGAACAAGTTTTTTATCTTTCTCCTTTTTTAAGAGAAGATTATCCAATTCTTTTGTAAGATCTACGGTAGCTTCCTCTAATTCTCGAATATTATTCTCTTTTTCGGTAATCGTATTTTCTTGTTCTTTTTCTTCTAATTCATCAAAAAGGTCCATACCATTATCGATAGGTTGTTCAACTTTAGGTTGTGGTGTCATCGCATCCTGTAAATCATCTTCTAAAGTTCCATAAGCTTTATTACGAATACTATCAACACTAAGTCCGTCCATGGAAGTATAACTTTCTTGCGAAGAAGGTTCTTTTCGGTCAATAATATCTTCTTTATGATAGTTCTTATCAAGAACTCCATAGACCGGAGAAATGATTGGTGTTGGTTTAAAATTTTGTTTCTCTTGACGAACGATAGAAGTACTGCTGTAGGCTCCTCCGTATGGTTTTGGAGTCTCTTCTCTTTTTGGTTCTTCAGGAACTATCTTTTCTGGTTGTTTTCTTTCTTCCCTCGTTCTCTTTGGCGCTACTAAATCTTCAAAATCTCTATCCGTAAAGAAGATTGGTGTCTTTGACTCTACTGATTGTGAAACACTATTTTCTACTTCCTCTATCTCTTCTTTTTCTGGTACTTTTTCTACACTAGGGCTTTCGATAGGAACACTTCTTACTTCCTTTTTAATTTGTTCTACCTTAACTTCCTCTTCTTCCTCATCTTCTACTTCTTCCGTAAAGATGCTTTTTATTTTATCTACTAATCCCATAATTCACCTTTTCCTTTTTTATATCCTAATCTGTCAATTGGTAACGGTCTTCTTGTGATTCATCTCTTTCAAAGACATCGTATGCTTCTTCGCGATTGGTAAAATATTCTTTATCCAACATCAAACTAATTACCTCCGAATTAAATTGAATCGTGGATAGAATGTAGGCGGAATTCAAAATGGCATCCTTTAAATCTGCCTCTGTTACTGCGGTTTCTATCTTCGCATGATTATAGACGAATTCCACATAATAGATTTGATCTTTCTTGGTAATCTCTAAATACCCTGCTTCTTCAAATCCATCCTCTTTCGATATTTTCCTAGAATAATAAACATCGTCTTTCTCTTGATAATCTACAATCTTTTGATTGTAATATCCAATGACATCCACATATAGATAGTAGTAATTTCCATTCGAATACAGTTTATCATTCAAATCATCAGTATCGATATAGGTAACTCCTCTTGGTACATAGTATTTATACCCTTTCCCTACTCGATTATAAAGGGTATTTTCTTTCGATAATACCACGCTCACAATCGTATCTAGATTAGAAGTATCAATTCTAACCACGGTACAACCGCTAACCAAGAAGATGAGCAGAAAGGTTAATATTCTTTTCATACCCCACCTCTATATTTCATTATATCAAAAACTATCTAGAATTTCTAGCATTTTCTATTTTTCTTTCCATACTTCTACTCGGTAGATAGGAAATCCCTTCTCATGAAACTTTTTTTCATATTCTGTAGGGACATTATTTTCTAATTCTTCTTGATAAATATCTAAACATAAATCGACGATTCGATATCCATAATCCGTCAATTCTTTGATAGAAAATTCAAAAAGATGACGATTGTCAGTCTTCATGAGAATTCTTTTATCTTTTTGAAAAAGAGAATCGTATTTCTTCAAAAAGTTTTGACTAGTTAATCTTCTGTTTGCATGCCTCTTTTTAGGCCAAGGATCCGAAAAATTTAAATAGATAGTATTGATTTCTTTTTCAAAGACTTCCTCAATCTTATCTGCATCCATACGAATAAAGAATAGATTAGGAAGTTCTTCTCCCTCTACTTTTTCTAAGGCACGAACGAGGACACTATCAAATTTTTCAATCCCAATAAAATTGATTTCAGGATATCGTTTGGCCATCTCGATTAAAAAAGAACCTTTTCCCATTCCAATCTCAATATGGATAGGATTAGAATTTCCAAACTTTCTAGCGAAGTTTCCCTTCCAAGAACTAGGGTCTAATATCATGTAGTTTGAATTTTCTATTTTTTCACTAGCTCCTTTGACATTTCTAAGACGCATATCATCACCAATCTCATTATATCACATTTTCTATCGACAAACATATAATGAATTAGACTAGGAGGAAATTATGAGAAAAGATAGAAATTGTGGAATGCAGATACCTATGGTTCAAATGGGGGTACCACCTATGATGGTTCCACCTGTAGCGCCAACTAGTTATTCCACACCACAGACCAGTCCTTATGTAACAACTTACAATAATGTCGAACAACAAATCAACAATTTAGAACAGCAAGTTACGATGTTAGAAAACCGTGTTAGTAAATTAGAAAGTAAAGCCGGTAACTATACGAATAAATACAGTGATTCAAACTATTACATGTTATAATTCATCCCATTTTTCGCATACTATTCATAGAAAGGATAAAAATATGAATATAGATATTAGAAAAAGTATTGAAGCGAACTTTCAAAACTCTACGGAAAAAGAAATTGAAGAATCTATCGAGGAAGCTATCCAAGGAAAAGAGGAAGTGATTCTTCCTGGATTTGGAGTATTTTTTGAAATATTATGGGAGAATAGTACCAAAGAAGAACAAGATAGGATGTTGAAAATATTAAAAGAGAATCTAAGTTAGATTCTCTTTCTTTTTATAATTCAATTTTAGAAGCAATGTAAGCAGGTAACTCTTCTAGAGAAACAACTTCTTGTTCCATCGTATCTCTATCTCTTACCGTTACAGTTTGATGATTTAGCGTCTCATCATCGATAGTAACACAGAATGGTGTTCCCGCAATATCTTGTCTACGATACCGTTTTCCAATAGATGCTGTTTCATCATACATCGTCATAAACTTCTTACTTAACATCTCATATACTTCTTCCGCCTTTTCCCCATGATACTTCTTATTTAAAGGCAATACCGCTACTTTATAAGGCGCTAAAGCAGGATGAATCTTCATCACTTCTCTCGTTTCCCCATTTTCTAATGTTTCTTCTTGATAAGCATTATCTAAAATAGCAAGAACTAAACGATCACAACCTACCGTAGATTCAATAATATAAGGAATGTATTTTTCATTATCGGTTGGATCTAAATATTCTTGAGATACCGTAGAATATTCTTGATGACGACTTAAGTCATAATTCGTACGATTATGAGTACCATTAATTTCTCCCCAACCAAAACAGAATTCATATTCAATATCACAAGCAGATTTTGCATAGTGAGCAAGTTTTTCATGATCATGATATCTTAACTTTTCCGCTGGAATTCCTAAATCCATAAAGAATTTTTTAGCGTATTCTTTAAAATAGTCATATAATTCACTATCCATTCCCTCTTTACAGAATGTTTGATATTCCATCTGTTCAAATTCGATGGTACGGAAAGTAAAGTTTCCAGGCGTAATCTCATTTCGGAAAGCCTTTCCTACTTGACCTATACTAAATGGTAATTTAGCTCTCATAGAACGTTGAACACTTAAGAAGTTCACATATTCTCCTTGGGCATTTTCTGGTCGTAAATAAACTTTGTTCTTTCCATCTTCTGTAACTCCACGATGCGTTTCAAACATTAAATTGAATTGACGGATGTCTGTAAAATCACTTTTTCCACAATTTGGACATGGTATTTTATGATCTTTAATATATTGAACCATCTCATCTTGTGTCATTCCATCCGCATGAGCATTCTCATCAAAATCATTGATTAAGTTATCTGCTCTGTGACGCACTTTACAGTGTTTACAATCAATTAATGGGTCAGAGAAAGAAGCAACATGTCCAGATGCTTCCCAAACTCTAGGATGCATCAAAATAGCAGCATCTACCTCATAAGCATTGGCTCTTTCTTGAATAAAGCGCTTTCTCCAAGCATCTTTAATATTATTTTTTAAACGACTTCCTAAAGGACCATAATCCCAAGTATTGGCAAGTCCTCCATAAATCTCACTTCCTTGAAAAATAAATCCATATGTCTTACATACATTGACTAATTTTTCCATTGTTAATTTTTCCATATATTTCCTCCCTTTTCTATTTTTCTTCTCCACTCGTTGGTAGAGTAAACATCTCATTATTTCGTTTCATATAACGATAAATTTTTTCTTTTAATTGTGGTGCTTTATCAATTCCCGTTACATAGATGCTCCCTCGATTGTAAGCAACACATTCTTTATCATTCCATCTCATGGAAGAAAAGCCTCCATTTTGTTGTGCAAATAAAGATATGATATCCTCCATATTCGCAATTTCTTCTGGATGGATAGTACCATCTTCGTTTTCATCGGTATGATAGTAAGCGGTATATCTTGGACTATCGAGAAGGGAATCTCCTCCTTCATATCGAACACTTCTTCCTCTTCGAAAAGAAGAACTATCAAAGATTCCTAACGATAGATTGATAACTTTTCCTTGCGCTAATTTCTTCGTTACAAAATGATATCCATCATCTAAACTTCTTCGTTCTAACTTCCCTATCGTATCTTGAAATTTTAGAATGGCAAAATCGGTAAAGTAAATATCTAATCCTTCCGTTTCTACTTCTACACATTGCTCATAAAAGTGGCGAAATCTAGGTGGTAATAACAAATTGTTTCCGCGATAGAATCCGGTAATGAATCTACCTTCTAATTCAGCATCGATTAATTCTCTTGCGAATGTTTTGGTATTTTCTCTACTAATCGCTTTCAATACTTCCTGTCTTTGTAAAGAGATATGCGATGGTAAATTTAAAAACTGTGCTTTAAAATCAATTCTAACGCATGGTTTTCCTTTTTTACTCATATCTTTACAAGCAATGATTAATTCTCTTTTTTCCTGTTTTACAAAATCTTCTACTGCAACATTTTTCATAAATCCTCCTGAAAATAAAAAAACTCCCAGAATTGATAGGGACGAATAATCTCCGCGGTTCCACCCTATTTATTCTAGAAGAATCTCTCTTAAATATATTGCTCGAGGTTGCCAAGCCCGTCATCACATTGATATTTCTTATTTTAATACAAACTATCTAGATTGTCAAGCCAGTTTGGCGAGTTCGCGAATGAAGTTTTTGCTCTTTAAATAAAGACCTGTATAGCGATCATAATAGTGATCTAAAAACTCATTAATCTCTTTTTTGACTTGCTCTCCTACTTCTAGATGTTCAATTTTTGCAACATCCACATAGTAATACATACGAATCAGTTGAATAGCTTTCTTAGAAATGATAGGTTCGGTCGTTCGACAATGTGAACAAAGATATCCTCCCTTATCACTAGAAAGCGTTATGATGTTGTTCTTCCTTCCACAGAGAGAACAAGCATCCAAGACTGGTAATACCCCTAAATAATCTAGGTATTTTAATTCTATCATATTCATGATGACGAGGGCATCGAATCCTTCTTCAATCTTAATTAAACTCGTAATGAGAAGTTCATAAACTTCCTCTTTGGATACCGTTTGTTTCGCTACTTGTTCGGATAAATCCATTAAAAAGGAAGCATAACTTAATTTTTCAATATCTTTTTTGATATTTTTAAAAGGATTTAAAATACTTACTTCGGAAAGAATCGATAATTTATCTTTTTTATAATGAATCGTAAAATGTCCATAACTAAATTTTTCCGTCACACTACGAAGAGGGCTCTTTAATGTACGACATCCATGAACCATCATTCCTATCATGCCATATTCCTTCGTAAATACTTGAATAATCTTACTTGTCTCCCCATAAGGCTTTTCATTTAAGACAATTCCTTCGACAATTTCATTCATACTTCACCTAAAATATACTTGATCATCTACTTGTTCAAAACGGTATTCTTGAACACAATCCGGATTTTTCTTTTTATCTACTTTCTCTTGAAAATGTTCTAAAGAACGAACCCATATGGTTCGATCATTTCCTAAAGATTCATAGACAACCATCTCTTCTGGCTCTTCTTGATTCTTTCCTTCGGAAGACTTAGCTAGACAAATTACCCGATAATAATTTCCACTAATGTGTCTATAAATCTTTCCGACGATAATATTCCTTTCCATTTAACTCTCTCCTAACTTCTTCTTTATAGCGAAGATAGTATTCAATTTTTCCTGTCGTTACAAATAAGCTCCATAATAAATTTTTCATACCATCACCATTACCATGATGTGTCAAAAAAATCTATTTTATACATTATTCTTCAAAATCATGAAATCCATATTCTTCTAAATACTTCTCTTTATCACGCCAATCTTTGACCGTTTTTACACGGAGTTCTAGATAGACATTTTTCTTTAATAATTCTTCTAACTCTTTGCGAGAACGAATTCCAATCTCTTTGATTTTGGTACCCTTCGCGCCAATAATAATCTTTTTTAGAGAATCTCTATCTACAATGATATCGATATAGATAGTATAACTAGTCTTTCCTACCTCTACGGCATTCGTAATACAAGTAAGCGAATGAGGAACTTCTTCTTCTGTCATATCCATGACTTTTTCCCTGACAATTTCTGCCATCATAAATTCTAAAGAACGATTCGTTACTTCATTTTCTCCATAGTATCGAAAAGTATCGGGAAGATATCCCTTCAAGGTCGATAAAAGCTCCTGAATATTTTTCTTTTGGGAAGCAGAAACCGGAATAATCTCTTGAAAAGAAAAGACATCCTTATACTCTAAAATCTTCTTCATAATCTCTTCTTTGGTCAATTTATCAATTTTATTTAACACTAAAAAGACTGGTTTAGAAATGCCTTTTAATTTTTCTAAGACGAAAAGATCTCCTTTTCCGAATGGGACAGAAGCATCTACTAAGAAGAGAATCACATCTGCATCCTCGATACTATAGTATGCCTGTTTATTTAAAACTTCTCCTAATTTATGATTTGGTTTATGAATTCCAGGTGTATCTAAAAAGACAATCTGGGTATCTTCATCATTATAGATTCCTTGAATAATATTTCTAGTTGTCTGTGGTTTAGAAGTAGTAATCGCTACTTTCTTTCCTACCATACTATTGATGAGAGTACTTTTCCCAACATTCGGTCTTCCAATTAAACTAACAAATCCACTACGCATTATTCTAAATCCTCTTTAGAAAATGGATAAGGGCAAAGTTCCGCTACAGTATGAATTTCTTCCTCGCCTTTTGGATTCATACAAACCACTTTACGATCTGGCTCAAAGAACTCTGTAATGACCATTCGACAGATAAAACATGGCATACCAATTTTATCATTATCACACATCACATAAAGAGTATCAAAGTCATTAGGACGATATCCTTTCGATACGGCACTTAAAATCGCACTTCTCTCCGCACAGATAGTAGCGCCATAAGAAGCATTCTCCACATTGACCCCTTCAAAAGAGGTTCCATCTTTCATTACCACAATCGCTGCTACCCGAAAGTGAGAATATGGACTATAACTATTTTCTAATAATTGTACTAATCTTTCCTTCATAATTCACCTACCACAATTTTTGTACTAATTCTACGATTTTAGGGACATACATAGCTAGTCCTAAAAAGAATCCTAATAAAGAAAGAACAAAAGTAGCCGCACTTCCACAATCTTTTGCCACTTTCACTAAAGGATGATATTCTGGACTGACTAAGTCACAAACCGCTTCTATCGCTGTATTAATTAATTCTGTCGAAAGAATAGATACCAAAAGCACAATGATAACTAACCATTCCATCGGACTCATATGTAACATCCATGCTCCTAGAATACCTAAAACAGCGCATATTAAATGTACTAAAGCACTTCTCTCATAGCGGTAAAAGTAAACGAGTCCTTCTATCGAGTACTTCATTACCTGCATCATACTTTTCCAACCTAAATCTTTTTTTTTCTTTTTATTCCCGTCTGATTCCAAACCCATCTAAAATCAACTCCTGCAATCCAAACATCTTTTCTTCGTCTTCTTTCGTCATATGATCATATCCTAAAAGATGAAGAAGCCCATGTATTGTTAAAAAAGAAACTTCTCTTTGAAGACTATGTCCATAAGAAACAGCTTGTTCTTTCGCCTTCTCATAACAAATATAGATATCTCCTAATACTCTTACTTCCGTTTTGACAAAAGTATCATCATCTTCTAACGCGAAAGAGATGACATCCGTTTCTCTATCGACTCCTCGATATTCTTTGTTGATTCTATGAATCTCTTCTCTCGTTACAAAAATAATATTGAATAAAACATTTTGTAAATGAAGGTAAGATAAGGCATATTCTAAAAGTTTGGGAAGGTCTTCTGCTTCTTTGACTTCTTCTTCCGCATTGTTAATAATTTCATAAGAATTCAAGTTATCGTCTCCCTCTTTCATAACTACTCTTATTATATCTAAATATTTCCTATTTGACAAGGAAAAGAAGAGGTTATTCCTCTCCCTTCTTCTTCGTAAATAAAGTACCTAAATAGGCAAAAATCCGGTAGAGAACATATCCTATCAATCCCCCTACTAAATTTAAAATCACATCATCGACATCAAAAACTCTTCCTATCTGAGACTGAGTAAACTCTATCGTAAGAGATAGAACTAATGTCAAAAAGAGATTGACAAAAATATTCTTCTCTTTTAAGAAATAAGAAGTAAAGAATCCATACGGAACAAACATTAACATATTTCCTAACACATTTTTAATAAATAAACGACTTCCAAAAGTATAACGAAACATCTCTTGAAAAGGAGTAAAATTCGCCGTTCCAAAGGTTCCATCAATATCTTGGAATGTTACCGCATAGAAAAGACAGATAATATAGACGATAAAAGAAAGAGAGAGTAACTCTTGGAAAAAATGAAACTTCTTTCGATATTTTAATAAATAGACCACTCTTAAAGTAACCGCAATCACAGAAGAAATGATTACTGTCGGTAAGGTTCCCGAAAGAATATTAAGAAATGTTTTGCCCATCTTTTTCCTCCCTAGATGGCTCAATCTCTAAATAGTCTGTAATCTCTTCATAGACACTAAAGAAAATCTTAAGACGAACGCCATCTTTCTCTATCTTTTTTTGAATGATTTGATAGTCTAGAATCTTTTCTTCCCCTTCTAGTGTGCCTTCTATTTTAGTAATCGCTAAAGAAATGGCTGCTGATGCCGTTTCCTCCTCGGTTTGAATATACGAAGTAATTTCTACTTCTTTTTGATTTAGTTCAAGAAAGCGGAAAGGGATTCCTCTTTTTTCTAGAATTACTTTTCTAGTTTCTATTTTATCATAAAAAGGATGAAAATTGAAGAGTTCAATGCGATGGGATAAAAACTCAAAAGCATAAACTTTCTTTTTCCTACCTGTTTGTTTCTTTTCATAGTATCCAAAAGGATAAAAAATATCTACCTCATACCAAGTTTCCCCATAAGCATGTCCTGTCGCACTGACCGTATTTTCAATCTGATCATTTAAAAAGAGATACCCACTAACAATAATGTCCCCTTTTTTTACATATTCATTCAAAGTTTTCATAACCTGTCCCTTAGAACTTTCTACTTTTTTTAAGATAGCATTTTTAGAAGCAATCAAGTGTCTAGGAACAGTAGAATCCTCTTTCGTCTCTTCAATTCGCGGTTCAAAACGAACGCGATAAGTCGTTCCTATCGTCTCAATTTCTATCCATTCTAAAGTATCTTTGTGTGTATTTAAAATCTCTTCTTTAATCTTTTCTAAGGTATCATAATTCTTTTTCCACTTCCCTTTCGTAATACCATAAGATTTTAATTCCTCTAAAAGTTCTATTCTCATCTTTTCATCATTAGTAATAATTTCAATATGAAAGATTAGATGAGAAAAGAAAAATAAGAAAAGAAGTCCTAAAAGAAGAAAGAAAAAAAGAAAACGATTCTTCCAAAACAGTTTCTTTTGTTTTAAAAATCCACCATATTCTACTAGATGGATATCATAGATGGTATTTTGTTTTTGAACGAATTCATAGTCCTTAAAATAGATGATGATAAAAACTTCTTCTTTACTTTTCTTTTGAACTTCTAAAATCGGAATATGGGCGTGATGAAGGCGAAGAAGAAAGCGAGAAACATTCTTTCCTCGAATTAAAAGTTTTACTTTACTCTTCCATGCTTCGATACTTTCATTTTTCATATTTCACCTAAACTCTATCTTTTCTACTTGACCGCGAATTAAAACTTCTTCTTCTAATAATTTACAGATTGATAAATCCTTCCCAGTAATGACTACCTCTCCTTCTTTCGAAGCAATTTTGATTTTGGTTTCTTCAAAGGATTCAATCTCTTGATAATTCGTAATGTCTATTTGATTTGGAAGATAAATCATTTTAAAATCATCCTCCAAAAAGTAGGAACGAATAGACATAACATCACCTAGTTTATTGTATTTAAAAAAAAGAAAAAAAGACTAAAAACTAGTCTTTTGGATGAAACACCAGCGCAAAGGTAAAAGAAAAGATAATAGCCGCAACAATTCCTGAGGAAGTAAGGTCAAACATTCCAGTAAAAAGACCCATTACACCAAAGTTTTCTACCGTATCCATCGCTCCATGAATTAAAAGATGTCCAAAACTAGTAATCGGTACTAAAGCACCTCCCCCTGCCCATAATACAAAAGTATCATAGATATCAAAGACATCTAAAAAAGCTCCTACCACGACAAAAATACTTGTGATATGTCCTGGCGTTAACTTCGTATTATCTAGAAGAATTTGTCCTAGAAGACAAACCGTTCCCGCAAATAGAAAAGCATTAAGATAAATCATCTTGAACCTCCAAACTAATCGCATGAGAAATACTTGGAATCGATAACTTTTGATTCGTCATCGTCGGTGATAAAAGCGCTCCAGTAGCGACCAATAAGACTTTTTTTATTTCTTTCTTACGCATCTTATCTAGCAGATAACTATAGACAACTAGAGGAAGACAAGCTGGTCCTGATCCTCCCGCATAGACAGGTTGATTCTCTAAATCATAAATCATACAAGCAGAATCATCATAATTTTTTAAATCGATATGGTATTCTACTCGCATGTACTCTTTTAAAATCTTCTTTCCATAGATTCCTAAATCTCCTGTTAAAACTAAATCATAATAAGAAATATCTCGATTCATCTCTTCTAAATGTTGAAAGATGGTAGATGCCGCAGAAGGCGCCATTGCTGCTCCCATATGATAAGGATCTTTGATCCCTAAATCGACTACTTTTCCAATCGTCGCACTTTCTATTTTAATAGGAGATTGTTCCCTACTTAAATAAGCACTAGCGGCGCCTGTTACTGTAAAAGTAGCTGTTTTTCGTTTTGGTCCTCCATACTCTACAGGTTGACGAAATTGTTTTTCACTTCCATTATTATGAGAAGAAACACTAACAACACAATTTTTAATTTGATCAGAATCAATCATATTACTTCCTAGAATAAGTCCTAAAACACTCGTAGAACAAGCGGAATAGATACCAATTAACGGAATTCCTAATGTCTTAGAGGCATAGTTTGTAGAAACAATTTGATTGAGTAAATCCCCTGAAATATGAAGATCAATTTCATCTTTGATTTTTTTCTTTTTCGCTAATAAAATATCGACACTTTCAACTAACATTTTACTTTCTGCTTGTTCCCAGGTTTTGGTTCCACAATAAAAATTATCATAACTTTTATCATAGAGTTTATTGAATGGTCCTTTTGCTTCATAAGGGCCCGTAATGGTACTAGTCGCATTTAAATAGACTTGATTATATTTAAAGGTCATCTTATCCCCCCATCACAAAATAACGTAAGAGTCCAAAGAAATAAGCACTTACGACGCCAAACATAATAACTGTTCCCGCTAATTTAAAAATATTCGCGCCAATTCCTGTTACTAATCCTTCTTTTCGATATTCTAACGCTGCACTCATCATCGAATGAGCAAACCCTGTAATCGGAATAATAAGTCCACAACGCGCAAAAGAAACCATCTTAT
The DNA here is from genome assembly GCA_947628235.1 of uncultured Bacilli bacterium. GTDB lineage: Bacteria > Bacillota_I > Bacilli_A > RF39 > UBA660 > UBA5578. The sequence goes on from CANQZC010000001.1 coordinate 59,647, forward strand.
CAAAGAACCCTAATCCTGTTAAAAAGCATCCTAAAAAGACTAAGGTAATAATCATAAATACACTAGCGTCTTTCGTAGGAATACTAAAATAAAAGGAATAAAAAGAAATTAAAAACTGTCCTAACACTCCCATCAACCCACCGATTAAAAAAGCCAGTAATCCATGATAAAGTCGATTCTCTTTCGGAGTATATTTTTGAACTAACATTTGATACTTATTTTTATCCATAAAAAAACCTCCTATTCCTAGTATGGAATAGAAGATTCTTTTTATTCATAAAGTGATTTACAATACTCTATATTTTCATCATAGAGTGGTGTACCTTCCTCTAATAAATTGTAATCCCATTGATTTGTTGTAGCATTATAAGACATCATAACATAAGTACCTGCTGCTTTTCCAGATGCTAAATCGATATCTTTTCTATTTAGATAACCATCTTGATAAAGTTGATCAATAGAAACACAAGTCTGTGTTACTTTTGCCCCTTGAACAACTTCAGAAGCAATACTTGAAAAGACTGTCTTTAACTCATCGGCAGAGAAATCATTTACATAAGCAGCGGTTGGATAATAACTGTATTCTCCTTCTTTAATAAAGTATTGACTTAAAGCAGTATCAATATAATGAGTAGAATCTTTAACTGCTTGTAATCTCTCCTCGGATGGATCTAGCATGAAGGCTGCATATTTTGTAGTAATTCCTAAACCAATCGTATAGAAGAATGGTGGTTGATGGAACTCTTGTTGTAATAGATATTTTTCATTCATAGCTTGTTGAATCGTGTACCAAACAGCCTCAACTCTACCATCAACTTTCTCATCTACATTAGGTTTTCCAGCAATAGTACTACTACTATGGCGATTATCTTTTACATCTTGATATGTACTAGCATCATAAGCAGTAGAATAATAGTAAGATTCACCATCTGTTAAGAAGATAAGAACAGGAATTGTACTAGCCTTTTTAGCATCTAATAATAAGTCAACTCCTTTGGCCATTCCACCTTGTGCGAAAGTACCACTTTCCATCTTAATCGTTTTACCATTAATTTCAAAATATTCCGGTTTATAACAGTCAGCACCTTCTCCTTTTTCAGGATGTCTCAAACAGTTATGTTCATCCCAAGCATCATCAAAAACATTAAAATGCATATCTGTATCTGGATAAACCGTTTGAAGTGGAATAAAATCGGTTACCTTACTTGCATAGAAAACAAATCCGATACTTACATTTCCTGTACTAGATGCTTTAAAAACATCAATAGCGCCATTTAAGGCATCTGCCGCTGCTTTATATCTTTCTGTCTTACTACCTTTAACATATTCTGTCATAGAAGTAGAAACATCGACTACAAAGACAATATCCAAATTGACGGCACCTACTTTGGCTTCTTGATCATCAAACGCATCGGAATTATTTACTGCCCATTTTTCAGCCGCATTTAAAATACTTTTTTGTTGTGTTTCAGTAATTTCCTTTTTCGCCGTCTCTACATTTTTAACCATTAATCTTGCTACTAAAAGCGCTAATAAACCTAAGATAACTAATACACACATTAGTTCTACTAAGGTAAATCCTTTTTTCTTTTTCATATTACACCTCAATCTCTATTTTTTTGTGATGTTTTTCATATTGTTCATAACGAATACCAGCCATATCTAATAACTTCTTAGAAGCAATTACGCCATCGGTATCTGCATATTTATCACTATCATAGACAACTCTTTTAATTCCTGATTGAATAATTAATTTCGTACATTCATTACAAGGAAATAAAGTTACATAAATCGTCGCTCCGCGAAGATCTCTTCCACCACTATTCATAATAGCATTTAATTCTCCGTGACAAACATATAAATATTTGGTTTCTAAAGGGTTTCCTTCTCTAGCCCAAGGAAAATCTTTATCATCAATTCCATTAGGAGTTCCATTATACCCAATGGAAATAATTCGATTATCTTTATCTACAATACAAGCCCCTACTTGTGTAGAAGGGTCTTTACTTCTCTCTTTAGATAAATGAGCAATTCCCATAAAATACTCATCCCAAGTAATATAATCTTCTCGTTTCACCTTACCACCTCTATTATCATTATAGCATAGAAAAAAATTTTTCCAAAGAAATTTTCAAGAACTTTCCCTTTCTTAACAAAAAAATGTCTATTTTTCTTTGAAATAGACTTTATTTCCTGAGAAAATTTTTAAAAATTTTTATTTTTAGGTTTCTTTTTTAACAGTTTTATGCTATACTCAATGAGTAAGTCATTTTGATGATTTGTCTCCTTAGCTCAGTTGGTAGAGCAACAGACTCTTAATCTGTGGGTCTAGGGTTCGAGCCCCTAAGGGGACACCAGATAGTATAAAAAGCCTGAAATCAGGCTTTTTTTATTTTCTTGGATATCCATTTAATCCTTTTTCTTTCATAATTTTAGAATAGTTCTTATAAGCGTAGTCTTTATCACAATCTACTCCAGCGATAGGAGAAGATTTTCCTCCAGAAAATTGCCACATACCATAAGTTAATCCCGTAGGGCGAAATCTTTCCCAATAAGCAACCCATTTATCATAAGCTTGTAATCTTCTTAATTCCATTTCATGGAAGAACCAATTTAAAGAAGCATAAATAATCACATAATAATTTTTTTCTTCTAAGTATTCTGCAAATCCGATAATCGCATCAGTAACCCTTTTCTTACCTGCTTTTCTTTGATAAATATTATCTTCTACATCGATTGCGATAGGATACTCAAAGGTCTTTCCTTTTAAACAATGTTCATATAAAAACTTTGCTTCTTCCCTACCTTCTTCATAAGAAGTAGCCCTAGAATACCAATAAGTACCTACCTCTATTTTTTCCTCTTTAGCGCGTCGATAGTTCTCTTCAAAACGTGGGTCTATCGTTTTAGAAAATCCATTTCTACGATCGGTAAATCCAGCTCGAATCATCGCAAAAGTAACAGAATCTTTCTTTGCCTCTCGCCAAGAAAAATCGCCTTGAAAAGAAGAGACATCAATTCCAAATTTTTGCATATTACCTCCTTTCCTTATATGGTATTCCATCCGTAAGAAAAGGAAAGTTTTATCACACAAACAACTTTTACCTCTCGAAAGATTTCTTGCTATTTCGATTAGATTATGATATATTGTCGTGCTTTTTTCTTATATTCAAAAAAGGCAAAATAAAAACCCTTTATTTTAAATGTTTTGTCACTAAAAGTGACCCGTACGAGATAAAGAATTATTATTAAATTTGTTTACTTAGTGAATCATTAGTGATTGAGCCAAGTTCTCAGTTGATAACATATTTATTATAGGCAGCTTTTGTCTTTTTATTTTCATACTTTTGATCTGGTATTGGGAACACCGTTTTTATCTTTAATTCATTTGAATTTTCTACTTTAACACGAACAGTAATATTACTATTAATCTTTTTATAATACTCTAATGAATTATTCTTTTCGTTATATAAGAGAAAATCATACTCATTTATAATATAATCTAGGTTTTTCATGATAAAAGCAAACTCTTTAGGATTGCTAAAATCACTATAATGCCTATTATAACAATGCTTTCTGTCATTTTCATATATAACAATCTCTTTGCCAATTAGCTCTGGTCTTTTGCACTCACTAGCCATATCAGATGTCACTTTAGCAATTCGCTCTTTATTCATTCAATTCACCTAGTTTCTTACAAAAAAAATCCATACTCCGAAGAGTATGGAAGTTGAGATATTAGGCTAATGCACCACTCTAGCATCTCATCAGACTTTACATCCTACACTTAAGAAATTGGCTATAGCCAATTTCCGCGATAGTTAGTGACTTTCTACCTCTAATATCTCTTCAATAAAATAACAAGAAAATGAGAAGATATATGTCGAATCTCTATTCTTGTAATTACAATTTATCACATAATTGGAGCTTTTGCAAATTTAAACTTATTTAACCAATACCTCCGTGACAAATTTCTGTATAGTATAGCAGTAAAAAAAGTTTATGTCAAGTCAAAAAAAGTATAATCATAAACATTATAAAAATAGAAATAATTATAAATTAAAAGGCAAAATAAAAACCCTTTAAATAAAGGGTTTGTCACTAAATTGGTGACCCGTACGGGAATGATTTGACAGAATTATTGCAGCACACTTATTCATTAATACCAATAAAAATAAGCAAAATTATACTATAAAATTTATTAAAAATTTATTACTTTTAGTTTTTTAGTACCTAAATAGTACCTAAAATTTAATATGAAATCAAAAAGAAGTAAAGCTACAGATATCCCTAAAAAAGTGAAAGATAAAGTATGGGAAAGAGATCATCATAGATGCGTAGTATGTGGAAATGACTACAATGTTATGCCTAACGCACACATACTGTCCCGTGCTAAAGGTGGATTGGGAATTGAAACTAATATAGTAACAATGTGTACTAATCTAACCCCTAATAAATGTCATGAAAAATATGATAATGGTACGAAAGAACAGCACGATGCTATATTTAAAATTATAGAGAGATACATGAAATCTATCTATGGCAATGATTGGAATATAGATAATCAAAGATATAAAAAGTTTTGATTAAAAACTTTTACAAATTTTCAAAAAGTCATTGACTGACTGACCGACTTATGGTAAAATTATAGACAGAAAGAAGGAAAAAAGTATGAATAAAATTTTAGATGAAAGACTAGAAGAACTTCTAAAAAATGATGACGGCAAAACCATCGCAGGTGCAAGGAGCATAGTTCTTGAACAAGCAAAAAAGGAAGGTTTGATTGATGATTTCAAGGGATTGAAAGGCAACACCTTTAGAGAAACTCCAAAATATATTTGGGGAAGTTTCGCCGGATTTGATAACAGATATGCGTTAAAAATTGATGGCAAATGGTACTAGGAAGAAAGAAGGAAACATTATGAAAAATAAAGAATGGCTAAAAAAGATGCGTGCTAAATTCAATATTACTCAAAAACAGTTGAGTGATGAATCTGGAGTTAATAAACTTACTATAGAGAATTTAGAACAAGGGAAAAGAAAAGGTTCCGAAGAGACTTGGAAATTAATAGAAGATTATTTTGAAAAAAGAGAAAAAGGAATTATTGATATTTCAATGGATTCCGAAGATTTAATTCAAGAGTTGCAGGAAGATATTGAAGAATTTGGAGAAGATCATCCATGTATTTTAGTTTATAAATACAAAAATGGAATCTTCTTATTTACAAATTACGATTTTATAACAGATGAAATGCCATTCAATCCAGATAAAGAATTGAGGGAAGGTGAGTATTATATCGAGACCACGTTTAAATATGCTTTAGAGGTTTTCGAAAAACAAAATAAAATAATTTAGGGCATAAAAAAAAAGACATAGCCGTCAGGCTATGCCTTTTTTAATTTTCCTTGTTTTAACAAATTTAACATTTGAGTATTTTGACTAGAAGTTCCCTTGTAACCATTAATTCCATTAGCTTTCGCTATCTTCTCGCGATGAGAATAAGAACTATCTACTTTAATACTCTTAAGTCCATCTACAATAGAATTGCCTTTGTATGAACATTTCGGATAATAACTTGTTGTGTCAACTTTAGGAGATGTTGTTGCTGGTTTATTTTCTTCTTTTTTTTCATCCACGTAGATTTTAGGTCTTAATACTCCTAAAATACCATCAGAACTAAAGTTGGCATAAGTGAATTCGTGTTTTCCATTTTGATTTTGACCAAAACACTTTACTGTAGAACTATTTACCTTTGATATAAACATTGAAACATGACTCGCTGAACTACACTTACTTCCTTTGTTCCATACAATCCAGTCTCCTTTTTTTGCCTCGGAATAAGGCTTTTGAATAAAATACTTGGATACTCCATTTGTTTTGAAGTTAGTCCACAATCCATAAGCCCAACCATTTCCACAGGTAAATTTACTTTCCCCGTAAATCATATTCACAAATTTTTTGATTCCATCAACGCATTGAATACCATATGCACCATCAATGTCAAAACCTTTTCCCTCAACTTGTTTAATAAAGTCATCTGGACTAATATATTTTTCCATATTATCACCTCACATATTCTCGTTTTTTAATTGTTCTAGTACATCAATTAATTTTTGTGGCAATGGCACTCCAATAGCACCTAAATTTTCGAGTATTGAAATACCGTCGTTTGCAACAAAAAAGTAAATTACAAGATTTCTAATAACCCCATCAGTCCCAGTAATTTTATCGACTACTACTGATAACGCGACAACGAGTAAATATCCACACTTTTTGATAATTCCCCAGAGTCCCGTAGAACTATTGAGTTCTTTATGTTTTATCGCTTTTAAAACGCCACTGACGTAATCAATTACTAGTACAATAAGCAATACTTGGATGGCTAAATCCCATCCTCCAAAAAAATAAGTGGAAGCAGTTATGATTCCACTCACAATTAAATTAATAAAATTTTTCATTTTTTTCCCTCTTTTCTTTTTTTAATTAGTCCTTTTAAAATAAAATTTATTGCAGAAACTATCTAGCATTTTTTCATACAAAACTGAAACCTCTAAACCAAAGTAAGCATTATTAGCACTCATAGAAGTAGCAGTACCTTTAGGAACAACATCAATGGTTTGAAGAACTCCTTCTCGTGTTAATTGTCCCATAATAATTGCGTTACCAGCATCGCTGAAAATTGGAAAGACTAGTGAACCTTCAAAGAGCTCTTCAACACCAATCTTGTCATAATTAAAAGTTCCTAACTGGATAGCAGAATCTGATATAGAAACTTTTGGAGTTAAATTACTCAAATGAAGATTAACTGAATGTCCGGATAAATGAATGAATCCTGAAAGGTCAGCACTAGTATTAGTATTAGTTGTGTTAGCCGTAAACGCATCCTTTAAATTAACTACTTTTGAAGCAAATTCTTTATCGATTAATTCCCATGTTCCCCCAAAAATACTAGATGGATTCTCATTAGTCGTCATAATCGTGACTGAGCCAATTGGATGCTCATCGTCTAATAAGTTTAATTTTAAATGATTTCCATTGAAGTCAAGTAATTCAGCACGCTCATTAATGTCACTATCTTTTTCTTTCTTATAACTTGGAACCAATTCATCGTTATTACATAACATTCCATTTACATTTGCATACCCATCACAAAGGGCGAATGTGTACATTGATACCGTAGCAGAAGTCTTCTGCTTATCCTCTTTTTTTGCTTCGTCAGTAACCTTGAACTCAACCTCAATAGACGCGGTTGTTGGCACAGGATCAGGAATATTTCCGCTAAAGCTAAACTTGTTACCACTAAAAGTAGGATTAATTGGCTTAATTGGTACCCATTGTGAAGAAGTACTCAATTTATAACTAATCTCTAATGTAATAGAATTTGTTTTAGATCCAAATGATTGATTCCAATATGTTCCCTCAACAGAAAATTTTACGGAAGTAGATAATGGTTCATAATTTCCAGATGAACCAACTCTTTGGACTGTCATTTTTGTAATTTTTGGAGTTACATAGTCAATCAACGAATACTTTTTTTCGTAAACAAAGTTCCCAATGTCACCCAATGCATAAAATTTGGTTATCGAAGAAAACCCTCTATCATCCTCACAGCTAACATCAAAAAGGTCTTCGCTAGCCGGATTTGGAAATGTATAACTATTTGTTGTTTTTTCAACAGATTCTTGAGATGATGCACTTCCGAAGAAATATTTAGTTATTTTTGAATTCAAAGAATTTATCGTTTCAGCAACTTTAGCGGTTACGGTAGATACACCTTTAATAAATACATCTGGCTTTCCTGTTAAATCTTGTGAAAATTTTTCTGCCTCTAGTGAAAAAGTAGGTGCTTTACCAAAACCGGTAATACTGAATTTACAAGAAATAGTACTGGTGCCAATAACACTACCATTCTCGTCGAGTGTTGTTAAGGTAAATTTCATAACAGAAGGATTCCTTGCTGCAATTGATCCAACATTGTTACCAGGAATAGTAAATTTATTTTTAAAATCCGAACTATTCCATTTCGTTGAATCAAGGAAAATAACTAGGTAAGATGTAGATTCTTTAACTAATTTTTCCCCTTTAAAAATTTCAATTGGCTCTCCACTATCAAGATTAACCGTTAAATTGTGAGAATAATTTTCATCGCGAATATTTAACGCGATTTTAAAAAATTCTGGCACAGCTCCATAATAATCTTCATCTCTTGTCTCACTATACGAAGTCATCATGGTTGCTTTAGATAAAGGAGTTAATGCTGTGTTATTAGTTGATATGCTTGTACTGTTTGGCCCGTACCCGTTGTCGGTATAAGTGCATTTTGCATAGCCACTTAATGTTCCATCGTCTTTATGGGCGATTGTTTTCGTTGCACTAACAGAAACTGTTGCATTAGCAGATAATGATTTAAATGATTTAGAAGTTATTAAGGTATCTTTATTGCTCTTGTTATCATGCCAATAAATTTTAATAGATGCAGACGATGAACCACTAAAATTTCCACCATTTGACGATAAACTCGCCTCAAATTTTAATGTTGATGAATAGGTACTATAATCAACCTTTGTTTCTTCAAAATTCACTGATAGCGAAAAACTTCCACCGTATTTACCTGTAATATTTTTTGATGCACCACTAGCGATATTTGCCATATTAATCCTCCTCCAAATCTTCCAAAGTTTCGATTAAGTCGCTGATTGCGTAGAATGCCCATCCAGGTTTTGAGCCTGTAAAATGTTTAGACTTAATATCTTCTGGATTGATTTTGATATGTTGCATTTGAAAAGATTCTGTTACAATCGCCTTTCGGAAGCCAGATCCGTTTTTGTTGTAAATGGCTTCTAATTTATCTTTGCTGTAAATACGAGTACCTTTGTTATCAAATAATGAATGGTTATCACTTTCATTTGTTCCAATTTCCATTCCCTTAGTGCTAAAATTAACTTTTAATTGTTCATAAGTTTTATTTAACGCATCACAATCTTTTCTTAAACCGTCAGCACTTTCTTTTAATTTTTCAATTTCTTCACTAGTTCCTGCCAAGTCATCTAATTTTTCATTAGCTTTGGTAAATTCAAGAGTAAATTCAGCAGATGTCTGTTCAACCCTAGAAACCCGTTCTTCTAATTCGTTCCCTGTTTCGATGCTTTCTTCTACAGTAGCAGTTATGTTATCTAGTCCAAGTTCCAAGTTAGTTACATTGGTCTTAACCTCTTCTACAATTTCATTAACCACGATAGCCGTATCTACCCACTTATAATCGTCAAAGTTATCACTATCGTTAGGGTTATTATCAGAATAAGTTCCTTGCCACCTCGCTGGGGTCTTTCCGTTGTCTTCGCTAAAAGTTTCTCCGTCTTTTGACCACTTAATGTGAATGTAACTGCTTGTCCCATCTTTACCTGGAGTTCCGTTCGTACCAGGTATACCATCGTTTCCCTTGATTTTTGACCATTTATAAGCTGATGGGCTTGTTGGTGCAGTTGCAGAAGTTGTAATTGCAATTCCGATATAAACGGCATTAGTTGCTTCTGTAGTCATGCCATCACCATTAGCGTTTTGACTATATCGGATGTGGGTATAACTGCTTGTTCCATTCTTTCCGTTTTCTCCATCTTTTCCTGGAGCACCATCGTCTCCCTTATCGCCTTTCAAACCATCTTTTCCAGGAGTTCCTGCAAGTGCTAGGGAAACAGTTAATTTCTTGTTAGATGTGTATTTTGTGTTTCCATCCATGTACAAAATTTCAACGGAATAATCGTTATTTGTGTTAGCGATTACGGTACTTGAATCCACATCAATTACTATCTTTCCAGTTTCGACTTTAGCGATAATTCCTTCGTTGTTTCCAATGATACTAACGGATGGGCTTACCAATTCTCCTTTAAAATAAGATTCAACTACTATCTCGTAATTTTTAGTTTCTAATGGTTTTTTGGTTGAGTCAGTAGAAATAATCAAGCTCTCTTGAGATAGGTACGCATTAAATAGGCTTACTGATTTTTCAAGTTCGTTTACTGATTTTGTATTTTTTTCTATACTCTCAGCATGCGCCTGAATTTGTTTATTAATGTGATCAACGCTTAATTTGATATCGTTATAGTTTGATTTGTTACTACCCGCCAAAGTATAGTCTGTTTTATTTTCTGTTTGCGTTGCTGCAGAAACTTTAGATTTTATCCTGCTTGTTGACTCATAACTTAAAAGAATCGTCTTGAATGTATTTCCATTTTTATCAACAATCGTAATTTCGTCATTTAAGTCAAATAAAAATCCATCTACGAAATCTTCTAGTTCGAATGGGATGATGGACTTTCCAATAAAATTGGTTGAAAGTTCTTCAATCATTTCTTGCCGATATAGATCTACAAATGGATTATCAAAAATTTTCCACTCTTTTCTTTCAGAACTGATAGTTTCTGGATAAACGATATCGTCATCCATCCCCTCTTTTCCTAAAACAAGGGTATTAATTATAAATTCTTTTTCTTTGGTTAAATTGGTATATCTTTTTCGAGGAATAATTTGATTAGTAGAAACAGAAGTCCTAATCGCTAACTTGCCTTCCCTATTTAAAAAGGCAATACTACCAGCGATTTCAGCGAATGAACTTACGACTTGTCGATTAGTAATGGATTCATTAAAATTTGGTTGCTTAAAACTATAATCCGCTAAATTAAATGCTGTACTTTCCAATTCAACTCCTAATTTATCACACATTTCTTGTATAATTTCTAATCCAGTATGCTCAACGCTCCAATCCAAAGAAGACTCATATTTAGAATCAAAAAGTTGTGTCTTATCCTGGATATCTTTGAAAGAAACTGTCTTTTTGCTTATGTTGGTTGTTATTTTATCTTCTGTAGCAATAAAAATTCCTTGTGGAACCCATTCTATTTCTTCATCAATAACAAGTCCTCTATAAACTGCAATCTCTTTGTTAACAAAATCGAGTTCATTATTCAAATCATAAATTTCGAAGCTACATGTCTTAGTTGGGAATCCGCCAAACATTGAATCATTTTGATGATTAAATTTTGGGGTTTCTTTAATAAATTTGCCATCATAAGTAACTCCATCAACTATAATTTTTGATTTTGGAGAAAGACCAAAAGAATTCTCTAAAAAATCCTTATATTTTTCACTTACCTTATACATTTAAATCACCCAAGATCATCTGTATCCATTTGAATGAACCTAATTTGGAAAGGCTCGCAAGTTCTTTGGTCTCCTATTTTTTTTAATTTCACAGCATCTCCAACTATATACATATTTTTTTTGATAAAATTCATTTCTTTTAAATCATAATATTTTAAAGTGCAACTTGTCTTTTCAAGCAATTTTAAAATATTAGAAATTTCTTTTTCTCCTCTAAAATCAATAAAATCGTAAGAAACTTTATTAGTAAGTCCAATAACATCTCTATACATTGTTCCGTCTTCGCTTCTTCCAGAATTGTCTCCATCGAGTTGAGCATATTCCCAACTAATTCCATCCGCTGAGAATATGATTCCGTCAACTTCAAAATCACTATCCTTCATATTTTTCACTCCTTTCATAGAAAAAAAGAAATATTGCTAAACTAATAGCAATATTTCTCCTGCTTCTATCTCGGCTTGATTAATCTTTTTAATAATCTTTCTACCATCTTCATATTTAACATTAATTGTAAATTCAAATTCTTGCTTTCCTGTGCCACCGTTATCTTTAATTGCCTTATCAACCTGATCATAAATTTTGCTCTCTGGAGTCACGATTTCTCCTTCACGTGTGTTATCTCCAATTATTGCTAATCTTGGATTGTTGCGTTCAACATATCCACCTCTGTATAATTCAGGTATTTCAGGAATATCAAATTTTTTTATCCAACTGAATGGTTTGATTCCAACAATTTCTATTGATTTAATTTTTGACAAAACACCATTAATTGCGTTAAAAGGAACCGCAATTACCTTGTTAATTCCGCCAATAATCTTGTTAACAATTCCTGTAAAGACTTTGGCAATTCCATCTTTAATTCCATCAAAAATTTTTCCTCCAACAGAAAAGACTTTTTTTACACCTTCCCATGCATTTGAGAAAATATTTTTAAAGAAGCTTGCAACGCTACCGAAAACATTCTTGATTCCTTCCCATGCATTCGAAGCACCATTTTTAAGCCCATCCCACATGCCTGAAAAGAAATTTTTTACTGGCTGAATAATGTTTTCGTCAAACCAAGTAGCTACTTTATCCCATACTCCTTTTATCCAGTCCCAACATTTTGATGCTGCCTCTTTAACATCATCCCAATGTTTTACCAATAATGTGATAACTGCTATTAATGCCACTATTGCTGCAACAACCAATGTAATTGGACTAGTTAATACAGCCATAATTCCACTAAAAATACCAGTTACAGTATTGCATACTGCCATTGCGACATTATAAACACCTATCGCTGTTGCAATTATACCTATAGCTATTCCAATATTTTCTAGGATAGCTACACAATCTTCATTTTCTCCAATCCAACTTAATGCATCTCCTATTGCTTGTAAAGTTGTATCAATAACACTACCTGTAAACTCTGCTATAGGCGATATAAAATTATTCCATAACCAATCTCCAAATGCTTGAAATCCAGAAATAATTGGAGTTAAGATGGACAAAGCGCCTCCTAGTATATTAAGAAAATCAGGCAAAGCAGTTCCTATCGTCCATGATGCTAGTGGTGCAAGTATGTTTTTATAAAAATCTAGCAGTCCTTTACCTATTGTTTTTGCAAATGGTTCTAACGCTTTCCATAAATCATCAAATGATTTATTTATCGCTTTAAAATCTATATTGTCAATTTCTTCGGCTGTAGTATTTAAAAAATCAGGCAAAGCAGTTCCTATCGTCCATGATGCTAGTGGTGCAAGTATGTTTTTATAAAAATCTAGCAGTCCTTTACCTATTGTTTTTGCAAATGGTTCTAACGCTTTCCATAAATCATCAAATGATTTATTTATCGCTTTAAAATCTATATTGTCAATTTCTTCGGCTGTAGTATTTAAAAAATCAGGCAAAGCAGTTCCTATCGTCCATGATGCTAGTGGTACTAATAAATCAAAATAGAAGTCACTCAATCCTTGTCCTATCGCTTGTCCAAACGGTTGTAATGAATCCCATAAATTGCTAAATGCGTTTATCAAATTATCAAAATTAATATTTTGCAATGGTTCAATAAACTTTTTAATTTTATCAACCGTCGCTTGCACAGCACTACTAACCACACTATCTTCTGGAGTTTTAGGAACAATTGATACTGAGGCGTTTCCTCCGGATTCATTATTAGTGTTGCTATCACTATTTTTTGAAGTATTTAAAGTATTAATTTCATCCATTGGAGCAAATGCTTTAGTTATTTTTTTTGCTGCTTTAGTCGCTTCCTTTGCTGCATTTTTGGAATTATCTCCAATATCAGCAATATTAGAACTTGCTTTTGATACAACTTTTGGCATTTCTAGTCCAAATAATTTTAAAATATCTTGCATTTGTGTGAAAAAGTTTGTAAGTGCAGAAATTGCACTATTAATTACAGGTATGAATAATTGTGCAATTGGCGTAACTACACTTCCAACTGCTACCATCAATTGATTAAAATTAAATTTTAATTGCTGAATTTGACCATCAAATGTTTTTGTGTAAGCTGTTGCATCACCAACTTGAAACTTAGTTTCTTGCATGATACCGTTATACTCAGCCTCAATTTTTTGAGCTTGTGTCATTGCTGAGGTAGTTGTATCATGGGCTTTGGCATAATCTTCCCACATTTTCGCAACATTTTTTGTAACACCAGCATTATCACATTTTGTTGCTTTTTATATTTTCATATAAAAAGGCATAGTCATTTCTGCTATGCTCTCATATTTCTTTTTTAGATTATAGTATGAGTTCGGACTGTATATCAAACTTATTATTTTTTAGAATGTTCTTTTGCATGGCATTTAGAACATAAAGTTAAACCATTATCTACATCAAATGTTAATTCGGGATAATGTACTACATCTTTTTTATGATGTGCATGTAATAAATCCGTTTTATTTCCACATTTTTGGCAAGTATAATTATCTCTTTTTAATACTTGTTCTCTCCAATTTTTGTATTCTCTTTTTGCCATCATAGAAGATTTCCAATTAGTTTTGCCACCATGCCAGTTATAATGTTTATATCCTAACATCATTTGTGATTGCCAATCATTTCTACATTCTTTTGAACAAAACCTTACTTTGTTTCTAGTAGAATAATAAGATTTAAATAATTTTCCACATTGTTCACAACTTACTTCTACTTGTGAATATCTAGGACTATTTTCTCCTGATACTTCCTTAGAATGTAATTTATAATATTCTATCTGACAATTTCTATTACAAAAATTTTTATTCCATTTATCTATATGTTGTTTTTCTTTTAGGGTTTCTTTACCACAGTAATCACATATAGTTTTTACTTTAGTTCTATTACCATTTTTATAATTGCAAGCATTTTCACCAACTAAATATTTACTTCTATATTCGTATGTACATTCACGACTACAAAAATTTTGCTTACTTTTTCTTGCATTATATTCTTTATTACAATTCTTACATATTTTAAGCATTTTATGATCACCTATTAATATTTTACTATATAGGACTATAAAATGCAAATGCTATTTATTAAATAATAAGTTCCCCTTGTCAGTCTCTAGCACGCATTAATTAATTGGCGTGTCGGTCTTGTCCATCTCTGGGTTTTAACCGATATTCGGGTTATCGCACTAACAAATCGCTTTATTAGTGGGCTGATAAATTTAACCAATATGCTGTTTTCATTTTTTAAACCTTCTGTAGCTGACACTACAGCTTCTCCTAAATCATAAGATGTTTGTCTTCCGAAAGCAGCACTATCTTTTAAAGCAACTAATGTATTCTCAATTTGTGAAGTATCATATCCTCTAGACAATAAATTTTTATAAGCCGTTGCTGTTTCTTCAATAGAGACTAATCCATCCTTTGTATATTCTTGAATAAATTTTTCAGCTTGAGAAAATGAATTCCCTGTACCTTGTATGATACTATTTAATCCTGTAAAAGCACTCTGCACACGACTAGCACTTGAAATACAAGTTGAAGAAAAATCTATTACTTTTTTTACTGCAAAGGCACTTGCTACTATTTTAGTAATCTTGCTAAATGTTCCTGAAAAAGCATTTCCTGATGACTTTAATTTAGAGCTTAATTGCTTATCATAATTTTTAGAATTTAACTCTAAAACTATATTTACCTTACCAGCTGTCTCCCCACTCATTTTCTCACCTCCTAGTTAAACATTTTTGACAATGTTTTTGAAATTTCATCATTCTTCAAATAAATTCTTTGGGAATCATCTTTCTTTTGATGCAATTTAAATTCTCGCCATTCCTGTCTAATCCTTTTATCATTTGCAGTCATTTCTTTTAACATTGTTGGATTTTTTTCAGACCTAATTTTTACTGTATATCCAAGTGGCGTATCTCCGTTTATTCCAGAAAGTAATTGCCTAAATTCTTGACAAGAAATATTATCATATTCATCATGTAATCTGATTCCGTATTGTTGAGCAAAACTTGCTACAATTAAATCCCAGTCAAACTCTAAATCATAGTAGGTTTCTGGGTCTATACGTTTTTTCTTACTTGTTCTTTTGCCATTTTTTGTAGTTCCTCTGGATTATCCCCCGTAATTGCTCCCATGACACAAAACGTTAAGTATGTCGATTTTTCAACAGGTAAATCCATAGCCATAATTTCTTCTGCCGCATCTCTTCCCAAAGCAAGAGCATAAATTTTTTTAGTCTTGTCTTTTTCCTCGAGTTCTTCTTTTTGAACAGCCTGAATCTTATCCCATGTTGATTGCCTATCGTCTACGGTATACAATCTGTCTCCAATTTTTAATTGTGGATGATTATCGCCACTTAAAATTTCTTTCGTAATTCCTGTATCAATAATTCGCATTTTTTTCTCTTTCCTTTCTTATAAAAAAAATAAAGGGTAAAGATTTAATATCTTTACCCTTCTTTTGGTGTAAATTTAGGTTTTCCTTTACCCGTTAGGTCTCCGGTCAAAGGTGATACATCAGTTGCTGCTCCTAAAAGATCCGTTAAACCTACAACTGCAGTGAATTCTAAGGTTGACTCATCAGGGAATGTAATTTTAAAATCAGCTTCTGCATCTCTTCCAATTTGATAGCGAAGTCCATCAATATAATCATTTCCTGGGTCTCCAACAGTTCTTTTTCCACTAAATGAACCACTAAATGCCTTCGCTGTTAATAAAGCATTCTGCCATCCACCATCATTAATGGAATACCAAGTCTCGGTGTTGTTTTCAATCGCAATACTAATTTCTTCCAAGTCCGCGATTGGTACATAAGTCTCAGCTTCTTTTTTTACTTCGACTTTACATTGACTAACTGCGTATTGTCCAGCTGTAAATGTTGCCATATTATTACCTACCTTTCTTCATAAAAATCCAGTTCAATAGAATATTCATATACATTTTTATCATCAGTTCCTAAATTAATAGGTGCATTGTACGACATCATTGTAAAAATTCTTTTCGAACCAATAAAAAAAGTCCTATCTTCATAGAACTCATATATTTTTTGTGCCTCTTGTTCGGCGACATCTTGATTTTTTGTATATCTCAATAGAATCGTTATTGGCTTTATATTGGTGGTTCTATTGTTCTTTCCACCCATTGTTCCAACATATGGACTTCCACGCTGTGAATTGTAAAAACAAACTGCCTTTTCTTTATTATTGTCAATTTTTCCTATACTAATGGAGTCTTTCCATCCAAAATTGCTTTTAAAATCATCTTTGTATTGATTTAGAGTCATTTTAGCTTTCCTTTCAATAATTTAGCAAATGTCATTTTAGCAAAGTTTTTCTTTTTTCCATCTATATATGGCTGAAACCACATACCACCAGCATTAGGATTTTTGTCTCGTTTAAACTTGTATTCTGGATGAAAATAGAGCTTTCTTGCGTAAGGTGTATCTGATACGATACTTACCTTGCCACGATTTTTTTTACTATCGTCTACAGATGTACTTCTATCTTGTAAATTGCCAGTGTTAAATGGCATCGTTTGACTTTGCTTTAAATCGCTACTTAGTGCATCAGCAGTCTCAACTAATGCTTTTGCACATAAATTCTGAATATAAGGAAGATGTTTTGGATTCCTCGTAGAAGTAATCTTCATTACATTACCTCAAATTCAGTATGATGGACAGTTCCGTTCGGATTTCTAGGTCTGTAACCGGCATAGATTTCATATTCTTTGCCATTTATAGTAATAGCACCATCACTAACGGATTTTAATGACGGTGCTATATCTCCTTTGACAATAACTTTGCCTAATAAAGTTATTTGCTTTCCTTCGGAATCTATGATTCTTTTGGCTTTTTCACTCCATATACATTTTCCATTATCGGTAAACGCTTCAACAGGTGAGCCATCTTCTGAAATACCATCTTCATTTAAGGTAATAGAATAATCAGTAGTTAAAAGCCAATCGGGAAAAGGTAAAACTTTAATCTTATTAGCCATTATATCTCCAATTCCTAGAGGTTAATCCAGTTTGAACAATAGAATCATAAGCCAACTCGCTCATACATTCTAATTCAGCTTTTGTTTTAGATGCACTATCTTTAGCCTGGACGGTTACGGATATATCCAAAACACTATATGAAGAAATATCACTATTATCTTCATTATTATAGCCGTTTTCACGAATATAATCTGCTTGATAGCATATTGACTCTCTTATCTTTTCTTTTTGAAATTCAGTAAGATTATCAAATCCAATTCCCACAATTCTATTAAGAGTTATACGATCAATCTTATTCTGTGCTAATCTAAGATTTTTCTCAATTTCTTCATCAGGCATACTACCTTTAAAAATTTCTTTATAATATTCTTTGCTTACATAAAGTGCCATAATACCACCTCCTACTGAAGTGGTTTATCTTCTTCCACTTCATTTTTTTCTTCGACCGGTTTGGATGTTTTATCCTCGGTTGGTTTAGATGGTTTATCTTCAATCTCTTTATAATTAGAATTATTTCTCAATTTTTCCACATAATAAAGAAGATTTTCTTCTACGACCTTACCAGTCTTTTTATGCTTGAATTTAGTCATTAGAATCACCTAATTTAGCTGTTAATTCTTTAACTTGTGCATCGAGTTCTTCATTGACAGCAGTTAGTTCTTTAACTTGCTTTTCTAGTGCCTTATTAGCTTTAACCAATTCTTTATCATTAGAAGATTTGCTAACCTCTTCCAATTTAGCGGTTAATTCTTTAACTTGTGCATCGAGTTCTTCATATTCTCCTAAAGACACTTGTTTTTTAGGAGAATACGCTACAACTTTTCCATTTTCATAAATGTCATACCCATCATTCAAATATGCATCTTTTGAATACTTGTCAACTGTGTATTCTTTATTGTCTTTTCTTGCAATCATTTAGAATCTCCTTTCTTTTTTATCCTTCATCTAAGGTAACACCTGTTAAATCTAAAACTTTAGATGTTTCTCCATTACGAAGTGTTATTTTTTGTGTATTTGAATGTAATTTCACAACCAAGATTCCATCTTCATCTAAAGTACCACTACCTACTTTTTGATAATCAGATAGTTCCCAATTAATGGTTTCTCCTTTTGTTGCCTCGTCACATTTTATTGCTAGGAAATTACCCTTAGCATCTTTTTCAAACTGTGGGAAATTTTCAACAAATTTTGAATTACCGGTTACTTTAGTATCATTAATTTCAATATCTTGGATTGTGCTTACATCAACTCCTAAAACCTCGCCCTCAGGTACATTTATTGTTACCGTTTTTGGGGCTGGTTTAGGGAGTTTCAGTTTCTGCATTAATTCTAATAGAAGCTTTTAATGCATCATCAAGAGCGAACGTACCATTGAATCGTCTATTTTGATAAATATATTTATCGGCGGTTCTACTATCGTGACCTGGTGTAAATACATTGATATAAGAATATTTAACTCTTGAAACTTGAGATTCAGGATCTACAATCATATAGTTGATTTGTTTACCTGATTCAGCAACAGCATATCCATCCGTAAAGTTATAAGCAGTCTTAAATCTTTCTTTTGGAACAACTACAACTTCGCTTAAATCATCAAGATTATAAACTCTTCTATCTAAGTTATTACCCTTGCTAGCATCTAATACACGAGTAATACCTTCAGCATTTTTAAATAATTTTTTTACTCCAGCAGTACAATACATGATGCATCTTGATAAAGGAACACCAGCATCTTCTAAAGCTTCCATATCATCATCAAATTTAGATAAAATATTAGCTGTAGTTAATGCATCGTTATCAACATGTGCCTCTACTCTTTTTGCTTCAGCATATAATTTTGAGAATGTATAGCAGTCGAGTTCTGGAATAGCTTGCTTACTTTCAAATCTTTTTTGAATGTTTCCGATTGAAACAACTTGATTTGTTTCGTCTACATCCATAGGATCAATACCGAACTCTATATCTCTATCATGGTCTAATGATTTAATTTCATAATCATTTTCATAAGAACCGGTATTAAAAGACATATTCTTTCTATTATGATCCTTGTAACCACCAACTTTTAATTTTGGTAATTTAATGTCCTTTCCATTGATAATTTGAATATCTAGATTTGAACCAAATAATTTAACTGATTTAAGTTCAATATCATATAGGTCTAAAATATGTTTGCTAAAAACCTCAGCATATTTTAATTCAGCCATTTTTAATCATCTCTCTTTCTATAAATCATTTTTTAGTTCCAAACACTCTGGCTAAAGTGTCATCCAAAACTCCGTTATTAGATCCTTGCGAATTATCAGCTCCAATTTGGAATCCTTTCATCGCTTGGTTTTCGGACTTTTTTAATCCTGGAACATCGGTTAAAACCTTGTTTAAAGACTCTTTTACCTTATCTCCACTAATTGCACCTTTATCATCAACAGCACCGTTGAAATCGGCTAATTTTATTAAATAAGGTATGGTCTTCGTTTCAACTCCTAGATCTAGTGCTTGCAAGAACGCTTCATGTTCAATATTTTGTTTTAAAATTAAAGCATCTTTATCTTTGAGTTGATTTTGTAGATTTTCATTATCTACTTTTTCCTTTTGCTTACTTTCTTCTCTTTGAGTTTTGAAGTCTTCGATAGCCTTTTTTGCTTCTTCTGGACTTAATCCCTCCTTTTGAAAATAAGACTTTAAGATTGTGTCCTCACTGCTCTGATTACGACTATCAATCATTTGTTGAATCTTGCCATAATCAATAGCTGGTGCGGCTGCTTGTTGCGTTGCTACATTTTGACCAGTTGTAGCAGCTGGTGTTTGTGGTTGATTATTATCCATAATCCCATCCTTTCTTTTTTGAGTCTTGATTGACTATTCTTTTTTAGGTCTTGAATGACCGTACTTTTTAAAGACTTGAATGTCGTCAGCATCTTTTAATGTCGTAAGCTTTTTGGACATGAAAAAACTCGATATTTCTATCGAGTAAAATCATTGTTTACTGGCACAACGATTAAAGCCTCTATAAGTCCCAAACTATGAGTAAAGGACTAATTAGTGCTATTTATAAGCACTGTAGAAAACATATTAATAAGGATTTGCACCTTATATAGAAGTGACAGGTTAGCTCCCTTACAGACTATTGATATTATCTCATTCGTGTCTTGTTACCTACCTTTGACTAGTGTCTACCTATTCCACCATAATATATTTTCTACACTACCTATAAAGTAGTGCAAAATAAAAGCACTCTATTTGTTGAGCGCTTTATTAACGATATTCATCATTTATTTTTCTCCTCTTTGTTATTTTTTTTAAAAATGGTGGTGGTTCATTATCTTTTTCTGTTTGATTTTTGCTATTTTTTCTTTTTTTATTGTTCTCTTTAATAATTTCGATTGTCTTTGCTATGTTTCTATCATCGAAACCATTAATTTTTTCTTTTTCTTCCATATTTCCACCCTATTTCTTTAAAATATTTACTAAATGCTATATGTAATATTTGATTGTTTGAATATTGAGGATATTTAGAAAATAACTCATCATTAAACATTCCCAACCTTTCTTCAAAATCTTTAATAAATCCCTTCTTATATATTTTTGCTTCTTTTAAATCTTTTTTTATTGGTTCCAAAAAATAATTATAATCTTTTGTAGTAACTATTATACCACATATGTTTTCTTTATCAATCATTTCATATATATCTTCTAAAGAAAAAGTACTGTTTGATGGGTGATTATGTATTACAAAATATTTTCTACCTTTTTTCGACACAATTTTAGATTGTTCTAAAGAATAACCAATGGATGAGGGTTTATTTGATGTACTAATAAAACCAACGCTGTTTCCCAACTTATCAACTATCAGTAAATTTTCACAATTATTTTTTTCAAATTCCTTGTAAACAAGATTACTAGCATCAATAATTTTAGGCTCAATTTCAATTGTTCCTATTAGATTATCTATTTCCAAATCACTTTTTTCTGATAAAGTTAAGCTTTTCATCGTTTCCCATTGCTTCTTTTTGTTGGCAAATTGTTGAATATTTAATTTTGAAATAGAGCCATGCTCTAATCTATCATATTTCTTTATATTTCTATCACAATAGTTCATTCTCTCATTAATATAATCTAGATCTGCTTGATATTCTTCATCGGTTTCATTTTCAATACCTTCTAGTTCAGGATAATATGTTGTTAGTCCGTGCCTACAGTTTGGATGTAAGAATCCCTGTTCCATAGCTTCACTCAATAGCATGTATTTACCGTCTTCTTTAGTGCCATCACTATAGACATCATCTATGAAGATGTGCTTCTCCCATTTTTGGCATATAGGGCAAGCACCACCATGAGAAGTTGCTTGAACTAAAACTCTTCCAATTGCTTTTCTAAAGTCCCCTTCTCCCATGAGTTGCGCTCTTAAATTTGCAGTTCTAACAGCCATCTGAGCATAACTTGCTATATTAACTCTTCGACCGTTCTTATACTCAATACAATTCAATCCACCGGCAAGGAAATCTTTATTGGATTCATCTATTGCCAATTCAGTTTTCTTTAATTCGGTCAATTCATCAGTTGCCATCCGTACTGCTTGCTGCTCAGTAAAAACACCGTTTCCAACAAAAAAAGCACTTTTATGAATAACTTGACGGTATTGGTCATTTATCATTCTCAAAGCACTTGTATTTGCCGTTTTTAGGTCGTCATTGACAACTTTGATTAAAGCATCGACTTTTTTATCATTGGTCTTAAAGAAACTTTCATTCATTATTTTATCTGGCTTTAGATTTTTACCTAAAGCCTTATTATATTGTTTTATCGCTCTGATAGATCCTTGCTTAACCTCTTCTTGGATATGTTTAGAAACCTCTTTATGAATTCCATTGGTATAATCTCCAATAATTAGTTTATTCTGCTTTCTATATCTAGAGAGCTCTTTTAATTTTTCAGCTTGCCATTGCGTGTATTGAAATCCTGTTTTTCCTTCCTCTTTAAGATGTCTTTTAAAGTTTCTCTTCATAGAACTAATGAGTTCTTTTTCCATTTCTTCATATAGTTCTTTTATTTTATAATCGTTCATCTATCCATTTCCTTAAACATAAATGAGGCATTTCGGTATTATAAATAAAGCCAATAAAGTCTAAAAAGCTATTTATTATTTTCAAGTACATTTGCAGTATTGCTCTTATCGTTTGTTTCATTATCTATCACATCCAAATCTAAATCTTGATTTATGCTAGGCTCTTCCATTTCAGTAATACCCTGTTCTTCTTTTAGCCTTAAAATTTCCTCATCAATCCACTCCTCGTCTTTACTATCACCGTAAAGCTCTTTGATTGATGTTTCGATACTCATGATGCCTCCATTTTTAGCTTTAGTAATAGTATCTATTTGACTATCGAAACTTGGACTATCATATTCTCCAAAATTAACATTAATCTCGATATCTTCCTCTGGTTGTTGCTTTTCAAGAATCTTTTGAAAATTCAAAACTCCATTAATAACTTTAGGAATAAAATCATTTAAAGATTCAATTATCCCTTGTCTTGTATATAACGTTGTTTTTTCCATCTGCCTTTCGTACGAGCTATTAGGATCTTGAATCTTTTTAGTATCGATTCCTAAAGTGCTCGGACTAATAATTCCCTGTAAACATAACTCTAAACAATTTACATAAGCTTGATAATACTTATCACTGTAAATTTCACTTTGAACAACAGTAATTTTATTTTGGCTACCTTCTTTCATATCAGCTTCTGTTTCAATATAGCTGTTATCAAATCCATTTGGTTTCATAACCTCGCCAGTATTTGGATTTCTAGGAAGTAGGCTTTCAGGAATATATCTAACAGGCTTTCCTTGTCTAATTGCCTCTACCCACTGACTAATGATTTCATCTAGTGCATCAAATAAATCATACTTTGAGTTAAATTTGCTTGCACCACGACCTTTATATTTGCTATTTTTATCAACAAAAAAAGGAACTGCACACATAAATTCCCTATCAAAATTTAATTCTGCCTTTAAATTTTCGGTTTCTTTTAGAGATTTTAAATCTATCATCTGTTTACCATCATATAGTTCACATTTAATATAACCATAACCATAGATTTCTAACAGTTTGTATTTTTTGCTGTTCTTTTCGTAGTAAGATGTAAAAATGATTTCATACAGTCTACCTCTTTTATAGATAAATTCGCATCTATCTCCAGAAATCCACTCCAAAATCGGATCTTTAGAAATATTAGGATCATACGAATATCTTATTGCTCCATCGCCTAAATATAATGTTTCTGCAATGATGTCCCAGAGCAAGTCATCAAAATGGTTGTCATCTGCGATTTCATTCCATCTGTCCAACTTACTAACATCGTTGATTTCAACACCATTATAATTATCAATCACTATATCAGTGATTTTATTAATAATTATTTGAGGTAATCCAGTATGAATCTTTCTAATTCCTAATCCTACTGCTGGTACACTTGCCCAAAACAATGACTTATTATTGTTTAACTGTTTATAAAATTGCTCTAGTTCATCACTATCGCCATTATACCAAATTCTATTCTTGGCTTGATAAATGTGTAAATCTTCATTTCTATTAATTACTATTGCTTTTGGAGATGTATCGTTAATTTCAAGCCATGATTGAAGTTTATTCTTTACTGCATCCATTATCTTTCCCATCCTTTCACTCCTTTTCTTTAATTTCTACACCTATTTTATCTTTGTATGGAATCCATCCATATTGACAAGCGTTTATTGTATGATCGTTCGCGTCTTCTGGTGTATTATCTTTATCTTCTTGCCAACTATAGGTTTCCAACTCAACAATATGATTATAACAACTGTCAACTACAAAATAACGCATCTTATGAATCCAATCCAGCATCAAATTAATCCTATCAATAATTTTTACCTGTTTATAGGCATCGTTGAATACATAAATACAAGTGTTATTACGCTTATACTTTTTTAATTCGGTAATAGTTGCTTGGTCTGCGTTATCAATGAATGTATTTCTCGCAAGTCCCCATTCCTTTTGATTTCTATCCAAAAAAGCGATAAAGTTTTCAACAGTATCGCTTGGGGCTATAGGAATATTTAAATCTCTATTATTGTAAACTCGCTCATCTAAAACAACCAACTCTCTCATATCAGTGATTCCCAAAAATATCATAGATATTGTATCAGGGCTCTTTTGAGAATAAGCTGTATCTAATCCTGCACTAAAGTAAATATATTTTTTACTTTTAGCCTGTTCTTTTGTGATAACATGTTTACCTCTCTCGAAATTACTAAATACCAATCCTGTTGATTTACCACGAAGACCTAGTATTTTATTTTTATATAATTTCGTCCCAGGCGGAACACTTTCTATAATTTGTTGCTTCTTTTCTGATGTTAACGATAAATTATGATCAAAGGTAAAATACCACCAGGTCCAATCAGCAACCTGTGGCAATTTTAACTCTTTTAATAATTCGCTTGGACCATCATTTTTGTATTTTTCAATCGGTCTCGATTTATTTACATATTGCGTATAGCATTCTTTATTAGGATCATCTGGGTTTAATGTGCACAATCTATAATCTGCACGTATAAATGATTCACGAACAAAATCCATATCAGCGATATTAAATTCATCAATGAATAGACCATAGTATTGCCCACCTAATGCTTTTTTCCATCTAGCTTTATCATCGTAACCCAAGACATATATCACTTTTGTTCCATTTTCGCAATGAAACAATATGTGTGGCATTCGAATCTTACCTTTTCCTGTTGGATTATATTCTATTAATCCTCCATTTTCATAATCTCCGAATATTTCTAAAATCCCCATGTCAGAATTAATAATATTTTTTTCTATTGTTCCTAAATCCAATCCTGCTATTATACTTGGCTTACTGCCTTTATAATTGGCTATTTTGAACATGAATTTCGGAATAGCAACTGTTGTCTTTCCGGCGAAAGTAGTTCCTTCTAGAAATTCTGTACTACAATTGTAACTCAAAAAATCTAGATATTTTTCGCTTAGTGGAAATACTTCATCATTCATTCTTACCACTTTTGTTTAGTTGCTTATTTATAGAGGATAAAACCTTGCTTGCCTGCTGATTTATTTCAAAATCAACTTTTTCTTTTGGTTTTTCTCCTATGGTATCTCTTAATACTTCAAAGGCTTTTACGTTTCCTTTAACAGCTTCATTAGCCATAGCTACTACCATCGCCATTTTATAACTTGTATCACCATCCGCAATTCCACACTCTACCATTTTGTTTACCATTTCTTCTTGTGTAACTTGATTATCTAAGAAAGTATTGCACAATTCTTTAAATGTTTTCATTTGCCGTCTTTTTTTTACACTTGCTTTTCCAGCCTTAGAACTATCCTTACTATGTTGTTCTCGTGTTCTCCTCGAATTTACTTCCTCTATTGGCATTAAATTATTCAAATTAGGCATTTGGCTTCACCTGCTTTCAAAATCAAAATAAAAGAACCATTTTCATGGCTCTTTAATTATATTAATTTCATTTTAACAATCATAACATATATATTTTGCGTTAACAATGGCACGCTTTTTGCACACTTTTTGCATTTTTTCTTGACAAGCTAATGCCCTAACTCCTCAATCGAGTTAGCCGGAAATAATAATCCCTTAATCTTATTAATTAATTTGTTCTTGTTGCGGCTAACAGTACTTACATCGCAATCAAAGTATTCAGCAATCTCTTCGTAGCTCTTCTGCTCGTAATACTTTAATTCAATTAAATCATAGAATTTATTGTTTCTTAAAGATTCAACTATGCCATTAATCCATTTTAACTGCGTACTAATAATATAATTTCTCTGCAGCAATTTCGATATTTCTTGCTCGACAATTTCATTATCTTCTCTTTTTATTGCGAAGCTATCAACAATTTTTACTGCGTTGCTGGTTTTAGGAATACCGTATTGTTTTAGATCATCAATTCTCTGCTTGTTATGATTAATAGCTTCTTTTAACTGTGGAACTAAATATAATAATTGCTCAGTTTTTTGGAATGTACTTTTAGATTCTTTTATTTCAAAACCATTTTTCCTTAGTATTTCAAATACATTTTCTGTAGATTTTCTTACAGCTAGATCAATTATTCTTTCTTCCGTCATATAATCCCCTATTTCTTTTTAATGTTCATAGCAATAATTACAAAAGTCACAATTGTAATTACAATTCCTAAAATAACTCCAACCCAAATTTCTGGTATGTACATATAATCAGCACCTTTCTAAGTCTTTAAGCTTCTTCTAAATCAACTGTTCCAAATAATTCTATATATTTATCTGGATCACGATTTGAAATTATGCGTTTAACTTCTTCTAAATCAACAGCTTCTATCCTTCTTCTGCTTGGCCAATCTTTATCATCATAGCAGAAGAAATAGTTATTCTTTTTAGACTTATAAATTTTCACTTCTTCCACAAGTCCATCCCTTTTCAGCATCTTCAAAATTCGATTATTAGGATCATCACAAACTACTTGACGATTATAAAACCATACTTCAATTCCTTTTGAACAATCTTTGTTATACCAAAAAAATCTTGCACTATCTGAACTTTCGAAAGGATATTTTTTTAATTCTTTTAAATCTACATTATCTTTAATCTTTAACATCTTTATCACTTTCTAAAATATCTACTAAATCTTTATTCATTCTCTGATATAAGCCCCATAAGTCTTCGTTAAAACAAATTATATGGTTCTCTTTATATTTGGTAAGCATATTATACACATGCTTAATTTTTTTAAGATATTCATTAATAACTTTATCTTTTTCTTCGAGTTGATCTTGTAAAGCTCTTAAATAACCTTTCATTAGTTGAATGTCATTAATATACCAATTAGACAAATCACTTTCGATTGGCTTATTTATCAATAAATTTATTTCTTCACTCATTTTTACCTCTTTCTAAGATTTCTTCCAGTTCATTTCTCCAATTTTCATTATCAATATCCACACTTTTTGATTTTAACCAATTAATCATTTCTAGTTCGTTTTTTGCGATTTCTAATAGAAGTTCATTTTGTTCATCAATAATATTTCGTCTTTTTTCTAATATATCCTCTAATAAGTAGATATATTGTGATAATGAGGTATAAGCCATATTTAAATTTTTATCTTCATTTATTAATTTTAAATATTCTTTGATTCCTAAGTTTTGTTTTACTTTATCTAAAACTTCTTTATCCATTACATAGCAAACAAAACTATCATTTTTATTAGAAACTAGGTTTATGAAAGAATATAATTCTTTATCAGTCATATTTCTTATATTATCCAATTTAGTCATCTAACCACCCTAGTTCTTTACATTTGTTATAAATGGCTTTTATTTCTAGCATATTTATTGGGCAAGGAAGCTGCATATTTAAATCTTTCCTATAACCTTTAAACCATACATTTTTTTCCCAAATATCAAAAGTTATTTCCTCCACGCTTTTGAAATCTTCTTGGCGATATCGAATAATTGGATTATCTTGGGTTGTAAAAGTAGGTCCATTTATCTCTTGTTCTGGATGATTTTCATACTTTTTATATCCTAAATCTTCTAATGTAATATCTTTATTCATTACTAACATCACCTTTATTTTTTTCCAATTGCGCTTTTAGGTATTTTTGATTTCTGATAAGATGGTTTTGGTTTTGCATTAAACTTATAAAATAATCTTTACTATAAATACCTGCTAAACTAATTTCGGCTATTTTGATATTATATTCTTCTATATCTTCCCACTCATCATTTTCTTCAATAATTTCAACTTTATAATCTAAAAAATCCTTTGTATTAATAAATTGTCCAAATTTGACATATAAAAATGTTGAAGAACCTGTTTTCTCATAATCTTCCTTACTTTTGTTTAATTCATATATGCCATATACATCTTTTATTTTTTTGGGTGCTTTACCAGCTTTTATAAGACCTAGCAAATCATAAACCGTTATCTTTTTATTTTTCATAATTCACCTTCTTTATAGTTTATACATTGTTCAATAACATCTTTAACATCTTCATATATTTCTTCTGTAGTCCACTTTTTACCGGCGGTTCTAAACTCTTCAGGTGTCACCATTTCAAGCCCAATATAATCGTCGCAATGTGCATAATTCCATCCAATAAACCAACCATTCACCACATCATCGTTGACACATAAGTACTTTTCACTATAAGTTAATCCACCATGTACGTCTATATCAATCTCGTCATAATCCCTTTTATTCAATAAATAATTTTCTCTAACATTAACATAGGCGGTTGGAAATGTTCCTAAATTCATAATGTAAAATTCATATCCTTTATAAGTCCCGTGATATAAAGTTTCTCTTGTGGAAGTAGATTGATAGATCATTTCTTTCATTTCACTATTCTTCATTTTCTTCCTCCGCTTTAAACCCTACACAAAAATTTTGAATAATATCACAATTTATCACTTCTTGCGGATTTATATGGATATTTATATCAATGCTTGTAGTCAATTTATTTTCAATATCTATATTAAAATCAGTTTCTTTCAACCATTCGCCGATTTCTTTTATTCTTTTTTTTAAAATATCATTACTTTCAATTTTTCCATCAAATAGCATCTTATTTTTCATTTATCCTCCTATCCGTCTTGTGTTTATATCCGCATCTAACACATTCAACAAAATCTTTATGATTCTCATAAACAGTAAATTTATGGCAATTCGGACATTTGCTAACTGGTCTTAACTTATATTTCCTTTCAATTTCTAATTTTTCCATATTTTCTTTTATTTTTTTTGAAACACTAGACATATTAATTACCTCCAATAAAATCTACTTAGTAGCCAATAACAAATTCTTCTAAAATAACTTTCATTCGCTGATAAATTGCAATCCTTTGTATGCTTTTTAAATAGTCCCAATTTATATAATCTTCTATGAGCTATCCACTCATTTAAGCATGACATTATAGAACGATCAATAAATTTTAAATGTGCACCAGCTAAGAATTTAATAATCTCATTTTTGCTGTCTATTGCATAATAATTTATAACTTTTATATTATTTGTTTGTGCGTTGTATTTGCTCGTTACATAAGTCATTCTAATTCCCCTATTCTACTATCATCTAGGGGGTGTCCATTTCGGTCACCCCTCTTATCACTTACTCTTTTTCCTTATGCTTTTAAAATACTGGTTTCCCACTCCTTCAAAAATCTTTTTTGCTCTTCTGTCGTATCACGATTGTTTTTTGTCCGCTGTTGAACTACTCTATGATTTTTAACCTCAACTGTAACAAGTGACTTATCTGGACAAGCCACATATCTCATAAAGTAGATATCACATTTACCAGAAGCAATACTTGATGCGTATGTTTTAACGCAGTTGTTTTGCTGCTTAGATTCGTCAATTAACTCCTCAACTTTTTTAACTGGAAAAATAATAAATTGATCATCACTAAATGTTGTATTTTTAATTTGATTGTATCTTTTTTTTATCTTCTTCTGATTTTCCTTATTCTTCATAACCTCGTATAAGTTAACTACCCGATCATGAGCTGATATTGCATCTTCAGGATAAAGAATATTTTTATCTTTCATGTTGTACGATAGTAATTGACAAATTCTTAAATAATCAGCATATTCTGTAAAATTTCCTTCAATATTTAAAATCCTTTTATCGATTTCTTTTAGATCAACACATATATTTTCAGGAATCCGCTCTGATATGTCATAACAACAATTCTTATATTTTTTAATTAATGGTAAGTTTTCTTCATTGAGAAATTTTAGAATATATATATCTTCACTATCCAAGTTGTATTTTTTTATAAATTTGAGATGTTTTTGAACAATTTTATAATCTTTATCAGATAAATAACATCCATGATAGGACATGACATCTTTTGCTAAATTAAATAAACCAGCTTTAATCAGCATTTCGGTAGAATCAGAACATCTTCTTAAAAAATGTTCTATATCGATATATCCAAAGTGTTTAGCATATTTTTTTAGCTGAGAATATTGCCATGGAGTTCCTTTTAATACTACATTTAAATTGTGTGGATATAATAGTAGAATGTCATCTAAAGTGTTGTAATAACTTCCGTTTTTCTTCCAGTTACCATTTAAAAAGTAATTTTGCTGTACAAATTTGCCAGTAATCGTACTAATAACATTATCATTATAAATTTCTGTACAATTCATGCAATTATCAAAAATTTTTCTACCATATTCGCACTCTAGTGTCCTATAATTCCCATGGTCATACCATGTTTTAACTTCAAATAATCGCAATATTGTATAATTTTGAAATGTTTCTAAAATCGCAAAGCGATCAATGAGTATATAATGGCGAATTCGATTGGTTTTTATCTCTAGTTCTTTTTTACAATATGGGCATCTTCCATGTAACAGTCCACTTTTTATACTTGTTTTTAAGTTTTTAGAAATGTTATGACAAGCATCGCATTGATACCCATCCTTACTTTTAATAATCAATTTCTGGTTATCTTTGATAGACTTTACAAATACATCAAATTTTTTAGGTAACCCGATTGTATTATCAAAATCACACATTAATTGTTTTAATTTTTTAGCTAAATAGGTCATCAAAATCAAACAACGTTAATTGCCCTTCTGGCTCCCATTTTTTCTCCGGTGCAGGTTTTATTTCTTCTTTTTTTTCAACTTGTGTGACTTCTTCTACTTTTTCAACTGGCTCTTCTACAGGTTCTTTCTTTTCCTTTGGTTCAACGTTTTTTTGTTCTTCAATTTTTTTAGGTATTTCTAATGGTAATCCTAATTTACTATTTGGTTCATCCCAATAATGGATTGCCCATCCATAAACTGTGTCATCGCTAAAAAAACTACCAGCAAATCCATCCTTTTTCTTTTTTTTATCAATTTCAGCCTTAGCTGTATCATTAATAAATTTAACCATTTGTGCTAAAGACTTCTCTTCATTTAAATATTTTTCATCCATGTCATTTCTAGACAATAGATACTCAATTATTTTTAATAAATCAGAATCTTTGATTTCACTAGATAAAGTCTTTATTCTTTCTATGCCGTCCATAATTCCTCCTACTCAACATCCAGTTGCATCTGCCCGGGACATACCTTAGGCTCTGGAATATATTTTAATAAATAGAGTGGAGTTTGCTTTGGAATATCATGTGCTTCCATATAATCCATAACTTGCATTACTAACTCCTTCTCCTGGTCTTTTAATTTAGTCAATTTTTTAATTGCTTTTTCGATATAAATCGGAACATTTATATAATTATCTGTTTCCATACTACTCTCCTTTTTCATTTAGTTTGACAAAAGCCAAGACTAATTTTAAAAGGTTTATTTTACTAATTTTTATAATTTCTTGCCGCCCTGTTTCTTTTTCTTTAAAATCAGTCTTGATTATTTCTTCCGTCAACCACTCTTTTGAATATTCTATATTTTCGTTAAGCTCTTGATAAATCATCTGCAATTATCTCTTCCATTTTTTTCAAAGTCTCATCTGTGTAATCGGGTAATTCATAAGTTTTAATAGCTTCCATAGATTCTTTATCTCTAAGAGATATTTTGAAGATGTTATTCACATCGAAATTAAGTTCATATTTTGAATCAATGTTGATTTTTCCCAATAGTCCATAAACTTCATCATAAAATCTCATTAATATTTCTTTTTCTAACGAATCTCTTCCATTTTGATTAATCGGATGAACTAAATCATGATGCTTACCTTCGGAATCTTCGTAACTTGGCATTGCTACAAATAAACCTCTATTTCCATCAATAATTCGAATCTCATGGACTGCTATACAATCGTCCACTAAGATATCTACATATCCTCTTAATCTACTAATTTTTTCTCTTTTAACCATTACTTTAACATTTGAAATTCTCATATTTTATTTTCCTCCTTCAAATAACTCATTAATTCAATTTTAAATTGATCTTTGCTATCGGCATAAAACATGCCTTTATAACTGTTTAACTCTATGCAAAATCCTTTTTTCAAAAAATCTGATGGTTCTAAATCTTCTAGTACTATCATTGAACCGTAAATAGAATATTTTAACCTTACTTGACCGTAAACAATTTTAAATTCATCGGATGTTGGTAAGTCATAATAATAGGTACCGTTTACTGTTTCAAATAAATCCTTATCAATTAGTTCGAAACACAAATGTTTGTATGACTGTGTACAATATTTTTTTAATGATTTAAGTTTTTTGTTAAAATCATTCTCATTGCGATATCTGATTCGCCTAATTTTCATTCCATCGTTCACGTGCTTGCTCCTCACATTGCCGATAAACCACTCTACAAAATTCATGTATCGTCATTAAAATTCGGTATTTATGATATGCCCAGTTGTAAAGATTTGTCTTTGAAACTTCTAAATTCTTTGCTAACTTGCTAGATTCAAAAGCAATCTCGTTCCATCTATCAGCCTCTATAATTGCCATTTGAGCTAATCGATAAGCTGTTGCTCCGTCTTCTGAAGATAAAGCTTCATAATTGTCTAGAATAATTTGATATTGGTCTAAATCGTCTTTATAAAATTCTAATTTATTCAAAGGGCATTACCTCTTTTTCTTCTTCCAACTCATTTACAACAGGTCCAATAAATTGTGGATTAAGAGCCACTACTTTTTCAAAATTTAATTCTTGCTGAACTTTTTTCTCAAATTCTTTATATCCATCAAAACTGTGAGAAATATGACATAAGATAATCTTTTTTGTATTGTGATTAATTGTCCTTTTTAAAAATTCAATAGTTTTTTGAATAGATAAGTGCCCCTTATCTCCTAACAATCTTTTTTTCTTAATTTTTTCCGAACGGCTTAATTCTTCCTTTTGATACCACTCTTCATCAAAATTGCACTCAATTAGAATATAATCAACATCATGAATCTCAATATCGTCTAAATTTCCTGTATCTGTGATATATAGCAGTTGTGCACCAGACAAATTGTCTTTAATTAGATAATTGACTGGATGTGCTGCATCGTGATGAACTTCGAACGCTACTATGTTGTATGACACGATGCTAAACGTTTTAAGGGGTTCTATAGCGTATTTATCAAATCCAGGTATATTTACCTTATCCAAGGTTTCTTTCGTTCCGTAAAAGGGAATTATTCTATTTTGAGCAAGTGATTGACACCCACCTATATGATCTCCATGCTCGTGTGTTAAAATCACTCCATCAAGTTTCGCAGGATATAAATATTCAAACACACGGTTAAATTTAATTCCACAATCCAACAGAATGGATGTTACCCCATTTGATAAAACATGCATATTTCCTTTGCTACTCGAACTCAGCGTAGTCAGAATCATCTTCATCCACCTTGTGTAAGTCTATTTCTTCTAATGAAACCTTCTTTTCCTCTTTAGATTCACTGTAATTGGCATCTTTAACATTTTCTACCTTAACTTGTACTTTATCTTCAAAATCTATATTAAGATTTTCATCATCAATTGCTTCAGTACTGTAATATGCCTGTTGATATTCATTTGGCACTTCTATTTC
This sequence comes from uncultured Bacilli bacterium, assembly GCA_947628235.1. Lineage (GTDB taxonomy): Bacteria > Bacillota_I > Bacilli_A > RF39 > UBA660 > UBA5578. The sequence goes on from CANQZC010000001.1 coordinate 93,777, forward strand.
AACATCTTTTAAAGCTCTCTTCAAAACTGCTTTTTTTTGCATTTCAGATTCCCAATTTTTCCAAGCAGGAGACAATTTTCCCCCCATTTTATCCATAGATGCTTTTTTTACTTTCTCCAACTCTTCAAGCCTCATTTCAACAATTCTATTCTTTGTTTTATCCTCATAAATTAGATAACAAACTGCTCCAATAACGTTACCGTTATTAAATGGTTTAGGTTTGAAGGTAACCTCGTCACCTTCAATTAAATCTACATCAGGCTCGTAAATATCTCCTTCTCTGACTAAAAAAGCAACAACGTCTTTAATATCACTAAATTTTTTTACTTTCTTCTTTTTGCCAAGATAAGATTCTTCAAAATTAAATTCATAAATATTTTCCTTATCTTTTTTTCTATAAGGCAAAATATATAATTCATCATTAGCAGGATTCAAATTTAATTGTGCATAATGTAATAACTCACTGGCTAATCCATCTTTTGAAATGTTATCCCATGTAAGATTTTCATCTTTAAGTGACTTTTCACAAGCTAAACATAGATTAAACAATGCATTTCTAACTTCTGGTTTCATTTCTAAACACATTGAATCCATAACTTTAGCTGATTCCTTTACTAATGCGTCTATGTATTTATCACTTTTTGTTTTCAAAGCCTCTTTTTTTACAAGTTCATTCTTCTCAGCTGGTGTAGTTATCTTTTCTTCTGGCTTCATTAATGAGTCACCTCTAACTTTCTATTCGTCTGAAATTTAGCACGGCATCCAATCACTTGTGTATCTAATTCAGGTAATCTTGTAACTGTTTCGGTCTTGTCGATTAGAATTGGTAGTCTCTTATCCTTCATACGCTGAATATTATCAATCAGATCTAAAGCTACTAGAATACGATGTCCTGTATTTAAAGATTCAAATGGAATTCCATCTAATGAAATTTTAAAAGTCTCAACTAACTTTCCATCTTTTGTTTCTTCTTGCGTAATAAAATCCGCTAATTTGAAGTTATGCTTTACTCTATTTCTCAAAATTTCAGCACGATTATTATTAAATTCAATAAGTTGTTGTTCTTTTAAGTTCAAAGTTTCTTTTTCTTCCATCATTTTCTTGTATTGAATTTCTAGATCTGATAATTGTTCTTTGAATTTTTTTAGAACATCTGATGCAGCTAATTTATGAGTAATTTCTTCTAGTTCGTTTTGAAGAGATGCCGTATCTTTAATTTCAATTTGTTCATGAAGTGCTATTTTTACTTCTAATTCAGCAATCTCTTCGTTAAAATTTAGCATGTTAGATTCTAATTCTGTAATTTTTACATTGTTTTTCTCGATGTTCTCTTTCATCTTCTTCTGCATCTCTGATTCTTGATTAGGATCTATTTCTTCTTTCATAACTTCTTGAATACTATTCTCTAAATTTTTGATTTTATCTTTATGGCTATTGATTAAAATATCAATATCGTCAATTCGGGTTAATTTTTCTTTTGCTTTTGCTGCATACCCATTGGCTTTAAGTTTAGATTCTTCTTTAAGGTTTAAAAGTACTTCCTCAATCTTATTCTCTGGGAGAGGTTGTCCGCATGCTGAACATGTATCATTCTCAACTTTGATTGTCTTGTTTACTTCATCATCGTACTTTTTCCTTAAGTCGGCACGCTCATCAATCAATGTCGTTTTTTCTAGATCTAGTCTAGCAATTTCATTATTCTCATCTGAAATTGTATTTTTTATTTCTTTAATCTTGTTGTCGCGAATTAAATTAATATCAATGTTTGAGCTATCATAAGTCTTTTGATATTCTTCGTTATCTGCTTTAAGTTTTTGAACTTCTTCCTCTGATTTTTTGACAAGTTGCTTTAAATTATCTAAGTCATTAAGTTCTTTATCTTGAGATGCCTTTTGCTCTTTTAAATGGTTATACTCATCGATTGTTTTTTTGATTTCTTCTTTGCGGGATTCTAGTTCAGCAGTTTCTTTCTCATCAACAACCAATTCTTCGATATCTTTTGTTTTTTGATCAATGTTGCCTTGCATCATTTTGATATTATTCGTTAGAACTGATTTCGTAGATTTTATGTCCTCTGCTGTCTTTTCAATTCCTACTGACTCGATTTTATCTTTAATGAGAGAATAATCACCTGTTGCGAATACTTCTTCGTTTTTGATTTCTCCAATTAGCCCCATAATAAGGCTTCTTAAATCTTTCCAATGAAGATTCGGAATATAATCGATGTTTGATAGAGATTTGAATTCTTCATCCGTTATAAGAAATTTATCTCTTAAGTAATCTCTAAATTCATTTACACCAAATTTAGTGCCATCCACTTTAATAACAGTATTGCTTCCATCCCAGATTCTTTCAACAGATGTGTCATTCATTTTAAGTTCAACACTAGTAATTAAATCTGGTTTCTCCTCGCCATCAATGATTGGCTTAATGTTAAATCTGCTTTCATCTGCAAAGTTCTTCCCAAACAGGCACCAAGTAATGGCATCTAATACTGTTGTTTTTCCTACACCATTCTCCCCTTCTAAAATGTTTCTTTTATCGTCAAAATCTAAATGTAAATCAAGACATCCTTTAAAGTTCTTGATTGTAATCTCTTTAAAAGTAATATTCACTTCTACATCTCCTTCTTTTTGTTTTTTAAATTGATAACATAATCTAATTGTCTATCGGTTAAGTAAATTTTCAATGTTGTATACATGTTAATGATTTCTTTTGGTGTTTTTTCTTTAAGTAATTTATTAAATTCTTTCTTTTTCATCTTCTTCTCCATCTAGCCAATTGTAATCAAAGAGTTCTAATTGTTCTTGCTTTCTTATGGATGGTGCTAGATACTCTTTTGAAATCACATACTCGTTACTATCTATCTTTCCCGTTCCTTTTTTTCTTTTAAAAATCATAATAACCTGATTATCTTCCAATTCTTTAAGGCATTTAAGAATAGTTGCGTGTGAGATGTGATATTTTTCTTCAATAATCCTGATAGATGGATAACATCTGCCTTTAGAATCAGAATATAAAACTAGTATTGTAAATAGTTTGTAAGAATTAGGAGAGATATCTAGCTCTAGAGCTTTTTTGTTAACAATTATGTTTTGTCTTCGCACATACTTAATCCTCCTAATTTTTATTTAGTGTTCTAATTTCTAGCACATAAGTAAAGAAATAAAATAATATTATTAATACTATTTATAGTTATATAAATATATATCTATATACTTCTGTTCTAGTTTCTAGCACACTAACTCGATTTTAGTGTTCTAATTTCTAGCACACTAACTCGATTTGATTTACTCTTCAAAAAATGTTAAAATGAGAGAGTAAAATTTTGATATAATTTTATGATTGATTTAGTCATTCCAACTGGCTAAATCTTTTTTGTCTATGCAGTAGAACAATAAAATCCAACTTAAGAAATGTGTTATAAGTCCAAAAATAGTAAATCGACCTAATTGATTAGTGATCCAGCCTCTGATTGTCACAGAGTAAAAATCATATAAAATAATGAACAATGATATAATTATTCCTAAATTAAACAAGCGATTCTTCCATATTGGTTTTAACTTCCTTTTCATTCTTTTCCTCCTTTGCCATCTGCCTTAAATATTTAAGATTCAGTCCTAACTTTTTTACAACAAATTCACTTGGAACCATGTAAGCTGGATGAAAAAAATTTTTTTCTTCTAATTCCTGCTGAATTTCGTCACGAATCTGATAAGCTCTGTTGAGTCCAACGGATGCTACTATTTTGATATCTTTAGCAGATAGCCATTGTTTATTTAAAATTTCAAGGATATCTTTAGCTGTAGCTGATTTAAGTTTTGCTCTGGGCATATATATTCTCCTTTCTATTTTTAGCGGTTTGATTCTTTGAATTATTCGATAATTTCGTAACACTCTTTTTTTAATGCACTAAGTGCTACAATTCCATTAAAATTTTTTAAATAATATTCATTTCCTTTTTTTATGAATTCTAAAATTTTTCCGTTTTCTTTCAATCGTATTTTCATTTTTTCATCTCCTATTCTTTTTAGCGGTTTGATTCTTATCCTTTTTATAAACCTCGTGTTATAATATTTTTTTGAAAGCGAGGTGAAACAAAATGGATATTAAGTGTCCGTGCTGTGGAAATACTGATTTTTCACATTGTACTGAAAAAGATACCTATCATGGATTAGTTACTGTAAAAAATGATAATGGCTCAATAAAAATCAATGCTTCATCCGTGTTACCAGTTAAAGCCATTATTTGTAAACAATGTGGTTTTGTTTATTTAACAGCGATAAATCCACTATTCCCTGAAAATTTTGATAGTAATCAGAATCAGTAAATTTTGGTGCGATGGTATTAGTTCCTCTTTTACCATCGTTTTTGTTTATTTCATCGATTAACAATTCAATAAACTCTTTTCTTTCATCTTCGGTTAGATTTTTAAACATCTCTAACAAGTTCATAAATTCATCTCCTATTCTTTTCAACGGTTTGATTCTTATCCTTTTTATAAACCTCGTGCTATAATATTTTTTTGAAAGTGAGGTGTTATATGATTTTTAGAAATAAAGTCAAATATCAAATGTATAAAACATTAATAACTTTTAAAAAATATAATGATATATCTAAAACCCAAAATTATATTTGTAAAAAATTTAATATTCAAGAATCAGATTTTACTTTCACAATAAGACAATGTGTAGAAAATCATTTTATAGATGGTATAAATTGCTCACAATCTTTAGATAATACAACCCATATTATCTATTCAGAACACATTTATTTAACCTATTCAGGCTATGAATTTATGAAAGAGTATTATTCTTTTATTAAAAAGTTATTGTGGAATTTATTTTTGATTTTTACTACTGCAATAGTTACTGTTAAAGTTAATAATTTCTTTTCTAAACCTAATCAAATCATTAATCCAACTAATAATGTCATTTCGGATAAAGTGATTTGCGTTCCAGTTTGCCAAAATCCCAATTAAATTTTCATAAATCATTTTGTCATAATCTTTAATAAAAGTATCAGGTTCTTCTTGATATTTTTCTGTTAATCTATCAATCTCATTTTGAGTTTTTGTTATTGTGTCATGATATTCGGTTTCCGTAAGTCCATCTCTTTCTTTAAAAATCATAAATCCACTCTCCTATTCTTTTCATCAGAACAATTAAGATAAGATTTCAATAATCATAATTATTGAAAAAATTGTATAAATGATACCTATAATACAAATTACAGTTATGCCAACAAATGAAACTAAATCATATAATTCTAAAGTAGTGAGTGAAAATCCATTACTTTTTTTCTTTCCCATCTTCGTTCTCCTATTCTTTTAATTCAGAAGAATTGTAACTCTTTTCAGTTACATTTTCGTCCAAAAAAATATCGTTATATGAGCATTCAAGAATTAGCAATATTTTTTTTACTTCTAATAATCCAAAATCAAGTTTTCCATTTTCTTTTAAGTTGTAATTTCCTTTTGATATTCCTAACAATTTTGCCATTCCTTCTTGTGTTATGCCTTTTTCGTTTCTTTTTCCAATTAACTTTGGATACATACTCTGCTCCTTTCTATTTGTAACTCTTTTCAGTTACAATTAAAGTGTATCATATTATTTTTTTGTTGTCAACAAAAAAAGTTACATTTTTGTTGATTTTTTCACTTTTTTCAGTTATAATGTTTTTGAAAGGAGGTATTTTATGAATTTTGACAATGAAGAAAACATCGACTATCAATTAAATAAAACTGCTTCTATAGTAATAAGAGAAAAAAGAATAAAACACGGCTATAGTTTGGAAGATGTGGCAAACAAGTTAAATAATATCATCACTAGACAATCTCTTTATCGCTATGAAAATAATGAAGCGAGGATGAAAAATGCAATATTTAAAAAGATATGTTTAGCATTAAACGAAGATCCAAATGATGTTTGGGAGGAAATTAATAATCGTTTTTTGAGTGAATTAATATTTAATAATGCTACTCCAGTAGATATCTCCTCGGATATTATACAAATACCTGTCTACGGCACTATTAAAGCCGGAATTCCTATTGAGGCTCAAGAGGATATCATAGAGTATGTAGACATACCCAAAAGTTGGACTAAAGGTGGCAAAAAGTTCTACGGTCTAAAAATAAGTGGTGACAGTATGTTTCCGAAGTACGATGAAAACGATATTGTCATTTTTGAACAAAATGAAGACCGTGAGATGTATAATGGCAAGGATTGTGCTGTTATGATTAATGGTACTGAATCCACTTTTAAAAAATTATTGGTAAATGATCAAGGCATCGTATTGCAGCCTTACAATGCAGCCTATGACATTATGATGTTTTCGAGGGAGCAAGTTGAAAACCTCCCTATCAAGGTTGTGGGAATTGCTAGAGAAAAAAGGACTAGAATTTAAAAATACTGAAATATTAAGGAGGAATAGTTATGGGAGTACTCAGTAATGATTGTTGCCCTATATGCAACAAGAATACTACTTTATTAACTAAAAGTGGTTTAAAAATTAACGAAAAATATATTTGTAATAATTGCTCAAAAAAATTAGTAAAAAATAAAGTTAATGTTTTTAATATTAAAAATTATACTTTTGAAGATTTGCAAGATATGGTAAATAATACTGTAATTGAAGATAAAAATATTTTAAAATGTCCACATTGTTCAGGGCATAATCTAGAAATAATCTCGACTAATAAAAACTATGAAGAAAAATATAAAACAACAATTAATCTTAATCCACTAAAACCTTTGACATTAACCAATACAAAAAAAGTAGTAAAAGAAAAATCAAAAAAGCACAACGAATATTTTTGTAAAGATTGTGGATATCGTTGGGTAGGAAAATAATATTTTAATTTCATAAAAAAGACTAGTGCGCCAACACTAGTCAAAAATGAAAAACCGAATCAAACCGCTAAATTTGAATAGAAAGAATCTTTCTAGGTTTTTCGTGTATATTATATCACGAAACGCCCTAGAAAATCAATGAATGGAGTGATATAAATGGCAATTTTTAAAGAAACAGATAAGAAAAAGATACCTAAAAAATTAGGTTCAGTAAAACAATGCTGGTATTACAGTTGCTACTATACTGATGTTTATGGCAACAGAAAAAGAAAAAAGTCAAAAATGTATACTTCACAAAAAGAGGCAGAAGAAGAAGAAAGACATTTTTTAGTAAAGGCTAGTGAAGTTCCAATCACTAAAAAGACAACAATCAGAGATTTAGAATTATCTTATTCAAACTATCAAAAAGACAAAGTTAGAATATCTACTTATAATTCGATAATATCATCATTTAAATATTTTGACATAATAGAAAATGTAAAAATAGAAGATTTGAATATAAACCATATCAACAGTTGGAAAGAATATATTAATTCTTTTAATTTCAAAACAGGATATAAAAATACAATTTACAAAAGACTTCGCTCTCTTTTAAATTATGGGAAAAAGATTTACGATCTTAATATACCGATCTTAAATAAAATAACTAATTTTACCAATCCAAATGAAATCAAACCTGAAATGTTATTCTACACAAAAGAAGAATTTGATAAATTTATTAGTTGCGAAGAAGACTTGAAATGGATATGTTTTTTCTCTACCTTATTTTATTGCGGGTTGAGACAGGGAGAAGCTTTAGCACTAAATTGGAATGATATTGATTTTGAAAATCACACTATCAAAATTACTAAAAACCTTGTTAATAGATTAAAGGGCATTAATTATGTCATATTGCCACCAAAAACGAAAGGTAGTATAAGAACCATACCTATGCCATTAAGTCTCTCAGAAAAGTTAAAAACTATGTATAGTGGCTTAAAAAAATATAAAAATTTTTCGAATGAATGGTTTGTCTTTGGGGAAATCTTTCCTCTTCCAACGACTACAATTCAAAGAAGGCGAGACAAATTGGTAGAATTATCCGGGGTCAAGAGAATCAGAATTCACGATTTTAGACACAGTTGTGCCTCGTTATTAATTAGTAAAGGTGCTAATATTACTTTAGTCGCTAGATATCTTGGGCATGATAATATAGCCACTACGTTAAATACTTACTCACATTTTTATAAAAATGATTTGACAAATTTAATCAGTAATATAGATAATTAATAAAATAGAAAGGAAAAATAGTACTTAAATAGTACGTAAAAACTTAAAGCAAAATAAAAACCCTTTAAAATAAAGGGTTTGTCACTAAATTGGTGACCCGTACGGGATTTGAACCCATGTATGCATGCGTGAAAGGCATGTGTGTTTAACCACTTCACCAACGGGCCACAATGGTGGGCCTGAATAGACTTGAACTATCGACCTCACGCTTATCAGGCGTGCGCTCTAACCAGCTGAGCTACAAGCCCATTGAAAACTCAATGACTATTTCATTGTACCTTATTTCTAGATTTTTGGCAATACTTTTTTTAGGATTTTATAAAAAAGTAGTAAAAATTTACTGTTTTTCACAAGTATACCCTTGTTTTTCTAGATTTTTCTTGGCTTTCTCATAAGTAGTTCCCTTTTCTGATAGGTTATTTTTCTTATTATTAGCGTCTGCTGTAAGGTCAGTTGCATAACGAATTCCTAGTTTATTTTTTTCCTTGATCATCTCTGATAAAGTGTTTTCATAAACAATATCTTTTTTATTCCATTCCTCTTCTATCATTAGTTCATATTGGCTATAGAATTTTAAAGCACTATCCGTAAAAGTAACGGATTCTTCCTCTATTTTTTGAACTAATTCTTCCTTTTTATAAATGTAAGTTACAGAAGAGATACCAGTTACCCCTTCTCCATAATCTTCTTTAGAAGAACAGAATAGTTTTTGAACATCTTCCCCTACTACTTCAACAATTTCGTCTTTCTCTTCGTCTGGATTCATTGGTTCTTTTTCTTCCTGAGTAGAAGAACTAGCCTCTTCTTTCTCTTCTTCTTTTTTCGCTTCTATTAAAAGCGCTACCGTAAGAAGAATCACAACAAGTAAGGCCCCTACTAAGAAAAGAATTTTTTGAGCAGTCTTTTTCTTCTTTGGTGGCTCTACCATTTGGAAAGTTTTATCTTTCATGACATTTTGAAATTTTGCCTTTTCTGGAATAGGCATAACTCCTGGCATTCCTGGACGAGCTGGTTCACAAATCTCTTTATCGTCTTTTTCTCCTAAGAAAGTTCCACACTCTAAACAGAATTTAGAATTCTTAGGGATCTTTTTTCCACAAGTGGGACAAGTAAAAGGTTCTGCCTTCTTTTTTCCGTTATTAGGAGTAGCATTTTTCTTTTGTTCTTTTTGTTCTTTTTGTTCTTTTTCTTCTACTATCTTCTTAGGAGAAGATCCTTTTTTCTTATTCGTAGGAACAGAAGAAGAAGGTAACATCACTTTCTTATTTTCTTGTTTCTTTTTATTTTGAGAAGACTTTTTGCCTTTCTTCTTCGCCATAGTATCATCCTTCCTACTTACAAGTATATCCCTCTTGTACTAATTTTTCTTTCGCAGATTGCATATCTTGATATCCTGCAATAATAGAGAGATTCTCTTTATCCTCTTCTGATAAATCTTCTATTTGTGCTTGAAATTCAAAATAAAGTCCCCCATTTACATTTTTGGAATAATATTCAATTCCTTTTTTATCTTTATATATAGAATATTGTTCTTCTAATGCTTGTTTTTGGGCAGAAGTATTTTCTTCGGTATTATTCTTATAGAAATAAGTAAGGGCAAAAGTCCCTTCCTTTAATGCTTTATCCTTATAGGCTAAACTGATTCTTTGATCTACTTTTACTTCCTCGGTATCAATGATTCTTTGTTCACAAGTTAATCTTTTCGTTTTACATCCTGTTACTAGAAAAAGTAAACATCCTAAAACAAGTAAATATTTTCCTTTTTTCATAAGTTTTCCCCTTTCTATTTCAAACACCCACATTATATCATAAAAAGATAGAAAATCCTATCATTTTCTATCTTCTATGAACAAGAAAGTCCTAATTTATAAGCTTCCATTTTAACACTCGCATAATTTCGAATAATGAGATTCATATTTTTTAAAGTTTGTTTATCTACCTTATCTACAGAAGGAATCGATATCGTATAAGTAAATCCATTCGATGTTTTCTTACTACTAATAGAAATTCCTTTAACAGCAGAATATTTCTTCATTTCTTCGGCTACTTGATTATAGTAACTATCTCTAGCAGAAGCATATCCTTGATTCATCTTTACTGTAGTTACTGATTTATAAGATGTCATTTGATCATTTTTAAAAGTATAATTTACTTTACTTTCAATCGTTGCTTGTTGATCTCTACTTAATCCTACACAATCTAATTTCTTAGTGTTAGAGTTAGTACTTACATTGGTACTCGTATTCGTAGTGGTATTCGTACTACTATTGGATGAGGTATTCGTATTCGTGTTCGTATTTGTATTAGTATTTGTGTTGGTATTACTATTAGAATTACTATTAGTATTAGATACTTCATTCGTATCTTTTGATTTTGGTTCTTCTTTCTTAGAACCTTGTACCATAAAGATAGCGCCTACTCCAATTCCTACTAAAAGCAACACTAAAATTAAAATCATGGGTCCATTCCCTTTTTTCTTTGGAGCGACTGGATTTGAGTTCATCATTGGATTTCCATTCATAACAGGTTCCTGATGGATAGGTGCTTGAGGGGGAATAAAAGAAGAATTCATAGGAGTTGGTGGTCTCATTTGAAGAGAGGACCCACAAAAAGGACAGAATGGTTTTTCTCCGACAATTTCCCTTCCACACTTCATACATTGCATATTATTACCTCACTTACTATAACTGATTATACCACAAAAAAGAAGGTTCTATCCTTCTTCTTTCGAATTTATCTTGGAAAGTGTAAACTAAGAGTTATCTACATCTTTGATAATTTTTCCATCATCTATCGTAATAATTCGGTCTGCTTTAGAAGCAATCTCTAAATCATGGGTAATGATGATAATAGTCTGTTTAAATTTTTTATTAGAGTATTTTAAAAGGTCTACTATCTCTTTACTCGCTTTCGAATCAAGATTTCCGGTTGGTTCATCTGCAAGTACTAAGGAAGGATGATTAATCATCGCTCTTCCGATACTCGTTCGTTGTTGTTGACCTCCCGATAATTCATTCGGTAAATGTTTTCTTCGATCCTTTAAATTTAATGTCGTAAGAAGTTCTTCTAATTCTTCTTCCTCTACTTTTTTCCCATCTAAACGACATGGTAAAGTAATATTTTCTTCCACATTTAAGATGGGAATTAAATTATAAAACTGATAGATAAGACCCACTTGTCTTCTTCGAAAGATAGCTAATTTATCATTATTTAATTGATAGATATCTTTTCCTTCAATGAATACTTTCCCACTCGTTGGTCGATCTACTCCTCCTATTAAATGAAGGAGTGTACTTTTTCCTGAACCGGATGCTCCCACAATAGCGACAAATTCTCCCTTTTCAACGGAAAAAGAAACATCATCTAACGCATGAATTTCAGATTCTCCTTTTCCATAAGTTTTACATAAATGTTCTACTTTTAATATTTCCATAATACCTCCTAAATATTTTCTTCGCGAATTGTTTCCATAATATTTTGTTTCTGAATTTTATGAATAGAATAATTCATAATCACAGTAATCAACACCACAACAAATAAAATAGAAAGAAGAATCGCTAGCCATGGAATTTGATATGGAAAATCCATTCCTTCCACAATTTTTTGATGGAGAATATAGGATAATCCTAATCCTAAGAGAATTCCTATGACAAGGGATTTTACCCCGATAAAGATACTTTCTAACTGAATCATATGATGAAATTCTTTCTTCGTCATTCCGACTGCTTCTAACATGGCAAACTCACGAGACCTTAAAATCATATTGGTTGTAATGGTATTAAAGATAGAAGTAATACCAATTAAAGCAATAATACCAATAAATCCATATAGCAGACAAGAAACAACAAATTTGACAGTTCTAGCTAATCTTGCTTGTTTCGAATAATTTTCAAAATACATATCTGGAAAACGTGCTTCTAGTTTCTCAATCAATGCCTCTGCATCCTTAGACTGAATATAAATATCCATATCAAGGTAATCTTCAAAGATATTTAGTTTTTCTTTTAGTTCTTCATAATACTCATCTGAAACAATGAAGAAGGCCAAATTCTGTTTTAAAGGTCCTAGCGGGATAGCAAGGGGATGAAGATTGGTTCTTTTCCCTATTTTTATTTCTGCTACCTTTCGCTCTTCCTCAGACTCATAATAAGAAGCTACTTTTATAATATCTCCCTCTTTTACTTTTAAAGAATTTACCATATAGGTTTTTCGAGGTTTACCATAAGAGAAAGTGACATCATCAATTAAAATAGCGCCATCTAGATTTTCTTCCTTTTCTCCCATTTGTTTTAATAAATATTGAAACTCTTGATCCCCTACTTTCATTATGGAAATAGAAGTTCGTACGATATTTGCGTAATCTTCGCTTTTCACAAAGGTATCATCCCAAAGATTAGAATCTAATATTTCTAACGGAAATGTAGATGAAATTGACATTCTATCGACTAGTTCTTCCTTTTCTAAATAAGCCTTTAACTTATTTAATTCTTCCTGTTTTTCACCGTCATCAGAACGGCCCAACCAGTAGTGACCATAAATATCATAAGTAATGCCCTTTAAATAAAGAGTTTCTACCGTATAAATGACATGAATGGCATAAAACATAGAAATAAAAGCACATACACTTACAATAATAGATAATACTGTTGTTTTATATTTCTTTTTACTCCTCTGCATATTCTTGTAAGAAATTTCTCCACCAACCCCAAAGATACGGGTAAGAAATCTGGGAACTTTTAGTTTTTTCTTATTGAACTTTTTTGAAGTAGAAGAATGGATAGCGTCTAAAACTGTCATCTTAGAAGCTATCAAAGCAGGTGTTAAAGTTGATAAGAAGACAACTAGGAAAATCGATACAATCATGAGAAGAAAAGCCCAAAGTGGTAAATAAAAATGGAAAAAAGGACGAGCCATAAAATCCGCTAAAGTATCATTTAAAAACTTTACCATACCATAAACAGATCCTGCTCCTAAAAGAAGGCCTGGTGGGATAGATACCACTCCTAAGAAAAATCCTTCCAATAAGACAGAAGTAAATAATTGTTTTCTAGTTGCACCTACACTAGATAACATTCCAAATTGACGATATCGCTCTGAAGTAGAAATACTAAAACTATTACGAATAGTAATGACGGATACAGCAATGACAATCGCTAAGATGATAATGAGAAAGCCTAATAAAGCAATCGCCATAGTTCCATCTAAGCTACCTAGCATATAAGTCAATACCATATCATTATAATTTGTCTCAGAACACCAGTTATTCTCTTCACAAGAACCATAACTAGATAGCGAGGAAGCAAGATGATTTAAAATATTCTCATAATTTCTAGGATGTTTTAAAGAAAGATACATATCGCTATAGTCTTGGGGAGAAGAAATGACGGTATAGGAAGTATAGTATGGAATAGCCGAACTCCATCCCATAAACATCTCTCTTACTTCTCCTATTCCTACAACTTTATAAGTTTTTGTTTCCACATTTGTAATTTTTTCTAGTTTCTCATAGTCTTTTAAAACTTCTTTATTCGTATTGGAATCGTATAGTTTTAAAGAATCTTTTTTAGAAAGACGATTTCCATTTAAATCTTCTCGGATTCCTACTTCTAATGTAATAGTATCCCCTATTTTTACAGAATCACCTAAAAGATTAGCGTACTCTTCTGACAAAAGGATTTCATCTTCCCGAACTGGTACTCTTCCCTCTAAGGAACGGATAGGAAAATTCTCTTTCATATTTTCACTAAATCCCACAATCTGTAAGTAAGGTTTGGATGGTTCTATTTTCTTCTCTTCCTCAGAAAGAGAAGATACCCCTACTTCACTAAAATAAAAGTACCCCTCTACTTCCCGATTTTTCGATAATTTCGTAAATTCTTCTTTTTTTACATTTGAAATATAGATGTGGTAATTTCCTTCTTCTTCAATTCCATTTATTTCTAAACTTTTTAGAAGACTACTTCCCATTCCTGCAACCAAAGAAACAAGAAGAGTAGAAAGAAATATTCCAATAATCGTTACCATTGTTCTTTTTTTATTTTGCTTTAAATTACGAATTGTTAATTCATTTAATAATTTCATACTACCTCCTAATAATTTTCCCGACGGAGTTCTTCTAATAGATTTTCTTGATCCATCTTTTTTAAAGAATAGCGCATTGTTAAAAATACCATTCCTAGTAAGAAGATTAGCGTAAATAAAATACTTTCGAAGGGAATAACAAAATGACTTTCTATCAAAGTAGTTTGAAAAGAATAAAGAATATAGGAGAATCCTACTCCTAGAAAGACTCCCAAAATCCAACTTTTAAAAGCATAGATAACGCTTTCTAAAAATACCATACGATTTCGTTGTTTTAAAGTCATCCCAAGCGAGTGTAACATGGCAAATTCTTTTCTTCGATAAGTCATATTCGTCGTAAGAGTATTAAAGACATTGGTCATTCCGATAAAAGTAACCATTCCCATAAATCCATAGCAGAAAATAGCGCATAATTTTACAATTGCTTCTACGAGTTCCTTTTGTCCTTTTATATCTTCATAACTAAAATAAATTCCTTCTTTTTGGTTTTTCTTTTTTATCTCCTCTTTTAAGTTTGAAAAAGAGTCTCCTCTTACATAAATATCTACCGTTTGTATTTTACTAGGAGTATCTAATAGAGTTTCTAATTGTTCAAAGGAAGAATCTGGAACAATAAGAATTGGTGAGATGAAATCTCCTTCTTGTTCTTTCGCATAAGGTACTGGCATCTTTTTCGTTATTTTTGAAATAATAATCTCAACTTCTTCATTCATCTTACTTTCTTCTTTGAATACTGTTAAAGTACCTTTTTCAGAAAGATTTAAAATAGCTAGAATCGGATATTTTTCTTTTTCTTTTACAATTGTTCCTGAATTGATTAAAATAGCACCTTCTTCTTTTATCCCTACTTCTTTTTGATATCTTTGATATTCTTCTTCTCCGAGTGCTCGAATAAGAAGATGCTTACAAGATTCATGTCCACGAATTTCATCATCGAGCATAAGATATTCGTCTTGGAACAAACTCCTATCCACACAAGCCGTAAACTGTCTTACAAAAGCCGCTTCTTTTACTTCTTTACTAGTCTGAATCCATTTTTTTAAGGATTTAACATTTCCATCTTTCATCTCTTTCGTTACTAGTATGGGACTTTCTAATAGATAGTTAATGCTCATATCATAATTTCCGTAACGATCTACTCCAATCGTATCCCAGTAAGAACTAGCAAGGACTTTAAGAGCATAGTTCACAGTAAGAAAAAGAGTCACACTAATTGTCAAGGATATCATAGTTACTCGATATTTTCTTTTACTTCTCTTCCAGTTTTTAGAAGTGAGTTCTCCCTCTATTCCAAAGAAATGAGAAAGAAATTTAGATGGTTTCAAATTCTTTTTCGACAAAGTATTCTCTTCTGGATTTTTTAAAATTTCTAATAAATTCTTAGAAGATAGTTTCTTAGCTGGTCGATAAATAGAAAGGAAAACAATGAGAAAAGTAGAGAAAATAATGAGGAGAAGAGTTGGCCATGAAAAAGAAAAGAAAAGGAATTCTCCTAAAATAGGAGAAAGGATATGATTGACAAGCCGAATTAACCAATAGACAAATCCTAAACCTAAAAGAATACCAATTGGAAAAGAAACAAGTCCTAGAAAGAGTCCTTCTAATAAGATACTTGCTCTAATTTGTTTTCCTGTTGCACCGACACTAGAAAGAAGTCCATACTCATGATATCTTTCTGTAATAGAAATTTGAAAGTTATTTCGAATTACTAGGAGACTAGCGCCTCCAATAAGAAATAAAATAAAAAGTAATATCGCATAAAAAAGACCTGTTTCTGTTTTCCACCAACAAAAATAATCTAAATAGGAAGTTGTCTGAATAGCCTCTTTGGGAATCGATAAAGTCGTTGATACTTCTTCTAGGAAGGAATCATAATCTTTCGGATTTTGAAGTAAAATATAAAAATCATTTTCTTCACCAGGCATATTTCGATAAGTGAATGCTTGAAAAGAGGTATCTTCCCCACTTTGATATCGCTTTAATGGTTCAGCAATTCCTACTACTTCATATTCTACCTCCCCAGTAGCCATCGTAAGTTTGATAGTATCCCCTATTTGATATGGCGTCTTTATCGCTTCCTGAAAAGAAGTAGTAAGTAAAATTTCCTTTTCTTTGGTAGGAGTTCTTCCCTCGACTATAGAGATAGGATAATTTCCTACCGTATTTTCACTATAGGCAAAAATTTCTAAGTAAGGGTAAGAGAAAGTTTCTTCTTCCATTTTCCTATTTTCTACTTTAGAAATTCCTAATTGCTGAAAGTAGAAAGATTGTTTAATATCGCGATGATGTAATAGTGTTTGCGTATTTTCTTTAGAAAGAGAAGATATCACGATATGATAATTTCCATTTCTAACTCGTTCACTTTGTTTTAAAGATTCTACTACACTCATCATCATAGAAGTTGTGATAACTACTAGAATCACAGATAAAATTATCCCTAATAGGGTAGCGATTGTGGTTCTTCGATTCTCTTTTAAATTTTTTCTTACGAAGGATAGTAAAATAGACATATTTTCCCTCCCTATAAAAAGGATACAAAAAGGAAGTGACTAGTAAGTGACTCCCTTTATTTTTTTTCATATTTGATTTGAAATGTTGTATATTGATTAGGAATCGATTCTAAACGAATGGTTCCCCCCTCTTTTTCCACAATGGCTTTCGCTAAAGATAAACCAATTCCAATACTATCTTTACTGGCATTCTTACTTTTATAAAATCTATCAAAGATATGTTTTTGATCTTTCTTAGAAATTCCTTCCCCTTCATTTCGAATCTCTATCGTAGTATAAAAAGGAGTCTCAAAGAAGGTAATAAAAATCGTACTATTTTCTTTTCCATGATCAATCGCATTCTTTAAAATATTCCCTAACGCCTCTAATTCCCAGTGACTATCACAATTCATAGTAATTTTAGAGTCTCCCTTTATGACTAATTTTTGATTGTGAAGTTCTAGTAAAACACTATAGTTTTCTTGTAATTCTTCTAAGAGGTCTTTTACTTTTACTTCTTTTTTCTCTAAGGTGACAACGCCAGCATCAAACCGCGCTAATTTCAAAAGAGATATCGTTAAGGTATTCATTTTTTCTAATTGAACACTAATATCATGGAGAAATTCTCTTCTCATCTCTTCTTCCATTTTCGTATTCTCTAGATTATCTAATAAAATACGGATAGAAGTAAGAGGAGTCTTTAACTGATGAGAAATATCCTCTACTAATGTTTTTAATGCCTCTTTTTCCTTTTTGGCATTTTCACTTTCTTCTTTTAACATAATCGTAATTTTATATAGTTCATTACGAAGATAAGAAATTTCTCCCTCTTCTTCTTTTTCAATTGGAAAATTATAATTCTTTTTAGAGATCTCTTTTACTTGTTTCGTTAGTTCTTTTACTTTCTTCTCACGATGAAGATAGAAAGAAACAAAACTAAGAAGGAAAAGAAAATCCATAAGAAGAAAGAGAATCATAGTAATCCAATAACTCTTCTTTTGTTCTTTTTCTAACGATATCATGGCAATATTCTCTTCGTTAATTCCGGTTTCTTCTAAAATCTTACTAGTTTCTCCCTTTCCATTTAAAAGGTCTCTTATTTCTTCTTCCGTAATAGCAGGATATCTTTCCTCTACTTTTTTAACAATGCTTCCAACATAAGCATTTACTTCTTTCGTAAGGGTATGATAATGTTCTACACTAAAATAAGTAAAGATTAGGGATATTCCAAAGAAAAGAAGAAATGGGAACAGAAATCCTTTTTTCCATAATTCTTTTTTCATCTAATCCACCCGATATCCAATTCCTTTCATTGTATGAATGATATCTTCTCCTACTTTCGAGCGAATTCTTTTAATATAGACAGTAAGAGTATTATCATTGACAAAATTTCCTGACATATCATAAATTTTATCTAAGATTTGTTCTCTTGTAATCACTTTTCCTTGATTACTAAATAACATCAATAAAATTTTATATTCTAATGGAGTAAAGATTAGTTCCTCTTCTCCTTTAAAAACTCTCGCACTTTCTAGATAGATTTTAATAGGACCACTTTCGATTACTTCCGTTTGATTCTTTTTTAAAAGTCGATTCAAACGAGAAATCAATTCTCTTGTTCGAAAAGGCTTAGTAATATAATCATCCGCCCCTTCTTGAAAGCATTCTACAATGGTATCTTCTGAGTCAATAGCCGTTAAAAATAAGATAGGAGAAGTTGTTTTCTTTCGTAATTTTGAAAGAATTTCTTTTCCATCTCCATCAGGCAACATGATATCTAAAATAAAAGCATCATACTCTTGAGATAACTTTTTATCAGCAAGTAATCCTGCTACTTCGACTTCATAGCCTTCTTGTTCTAAAGAATATTTTAATCCTTTCGCAATGATATCATTATCTTCTACTAGTAGAATTTTACTCATAGTACCACCAAGAACATTATAATAAAAAAAGTGAAAATACACAAATATTTTCACGAATAATCTCTTTTAATAAGATTTAACATAGCTTCCGCACTATAGGGAAGAAAGCTATCTTTCAGTTCAATAATTCCAAACTTACGAGGAGGAATACAAGGTTGGATTGGAATTTCAAAAAGTTCCTGATTTTTTAGTTCTTCTAATACATATTGTTTCGTAACAAACCCAATCCCATACCCAATTTTAGTAAATTCAATCAATAAGTTAGAACTAGCAATATTCATAATACTTTGTAATTCCACTTTTCTATCTTTACATACCTGATCAAAATATTCTCTCGAACTAGAAGGATTTTTTTGAAGAAGAATCGGATAGGAAGAAAGTTCTTCTAAGGTATGGATTTTCTTAGATAGTTCTTCATAATCCTTATTCCCTATAAAAATATCTTCTAAAGTATCTAAAGGAGTATATCGAAACTCACTATCTTCTTCTTGAGGTAGTTTAGCGATAATAAAGTCGATTTTTCCTTCTTTCATCTTTTCCTTTAATTCTCCTGTTGGATCTGTACTGATTTCAATCGTTACTTGAGGATAAAGTTTATGATATTCCCGAATATATTTTAATAAAAACTTTTTCGTTAAAGTCGTAGAAATTCCTATCTTTAAAGTTCCCGTATAAAGATGATTACTATCATCAATTTCTTTTTCCGCATAAGAAACTAAATCCATCACTTGTTTGATATAGAAAAATAGTTTTTTCCCATTTTCTGTTAATATTACCCCTTTTCTACTTCGAATAAAAAGAGGCGTCCCTAGTTGATACTCTAAATTTTGAATATGCTTTGTTACAGCTGGTTGAGAGATATTTAAATGATTACTTGCTTGCGTAATATTTGATGTTCTAGCTACTTCATAAAAAATGCGATATAGTTCTAAATCTACCATATGTCCTCCATCATAACTTTTTGTTATTACACTCTCTTTGAAATTTGATTTTCATTATACTACTTTTTTAGAAGATTGCAAGATAGTGTCTACTAAAGATAACCTTTTAATGGCAATATTTCCATGATATCCAGAACCGATTTCTACTCCTGGTTTAATGGATTCGCCATGATAATCCGTTCCCCCACTTTCTAAAAGTTGAAGTTCGTGCGCTAAAGAGGATAACATTTCCCGAAAAGGAGTATCTTGATGAATATGAGATATTTCTATCGCATCGATTCCTAATGATTTCATTATCTCTAATCTTCTTTTTAAATCTTCATAAGCAAAGCGTAAATTTTTTCGATATTCAGGATGAAGACTAATTGGATGCGCTAAAGAAACATATCCTTTCGCCTCTTTTAAATAGGCGATACATTCTTCTTCTGTAAGTCCCTTTTTTTGCCCTCTTACTTTTTCATAGACTGGATTTAAATACTTCGTAAAAGCTTCTTCTTGGCTAGTTGCGTATCCATATTTACGAAGTAAATTCGATAGATCAACACGACCGATATTTCCTACTCTAGAAAGAATGGATTCTATCTCCTCGGAAGGGAATGAAATACCACTTTCTTTTTTTAGTGTTTCATAAGTAAGAAGAAAATTTTCTAAATCCACTTCTTTTTTCTTCCGTAATACTTCATTTAATTGTGGATTTTCTAAGTCGATATCATATCCTAGAATATGTTCTCTTCCTATTTTTGTCTTCGCTGTCAATTCAATTCCTGGAAGATAGATAATTCCTTCTTTAGATGCCATCTTCTTAGCTCCTTCTAGCGTATCATGATCCGTAATTGCAAAAACTTTTAAATTCTTTTCTTTCACCATTTGAAAAACCTCTTCCGGAGTATGTTCTCCATCAGAATAAATAGTATGAATGTGCAAATCTATATTTCTTTCCATAGTTATCCTCCTTCTAAGTTCATTATACGAAGATTTTAAAATTTCGTAAAATACTTATTCGATATTCCCGATATAACAAAAAGTTATCAAAAAAAAGAAGCTAAGCAGCTTCTTGGAAATCAGGAGTATATACTTTTTGAAATGGTTTTTCAGAAGGAGTCTCTAAAGATACTTCTTGACCTGTTAGTTTTTTCATTTCCTCTTTTGGATCAAAATGTAAGTCGAAAGCATATGGTGTTACATCCATTCCATTTAAGGCAATTAAGGTAATAAATTTAATTTGTTCTGGACTTAGAAAAATATTAATAAAAGACTCTAAATCTACTCCTAAACGGTTCGCTACCACCATTTCTCGTAACTGTGCTTCTTGATATAAATCTACTCGAATATCTGGACTTAATTCTTTTCTTGCTATCTCTAAAATAGAGTTTTCTAACTCCATAGGTTGATGATATTTCGTGATTAAAACATCAGAACCTACCAAGGCAATTTTGGCTTGTTGACTAGCATCTTCATAGGAAAGAGAAGAATCTTCTTGCATTAAAGAAACTGCTTTTGTACGAATGTCATCAATTAATTTTAATCGCTCCATAACAACACCCTTTCTAACCTTATTATAGCATACCCACTTTAGAAGAAAAGAAAAAGAAGTAAAAACTTCTTTTTCATTGTCAATCTTTAGTCAAGGTCTTCTTTTTTATCTTCTCCTAATTCTTTCGCTTCCTCTTCAGAAGATTCGATTTTCTCTTTCTTCTCTTCGTTAGATTCTTCTTTTAAATCATCCATTTCTTCTTCCTCTTCGACAGAATCCTCTTTAGATTTTTCCTCTAAATCATCCATCTCTTCTTTTTTTTCTTCCTTATCTAAAGGAAAATCTTTTTCTTCTTCCTCCACTTTGACAGGTTCTTTTTCCTTTTTCTCTTCTTTTGAAGAAGTCTTTTTCTTTTTTACTGTTTTTTTCTTAGATGGGAATAAGACAATAGATGGGCTTTCATTAACAAATAAAGATTTTCTTTTTTGGAAATAAATTCGATTCGGTATTATCCAAAGAAAATAACAAGCAGCTAGATAAAAGAAACACGCCAACACAAAATTATCACCGTTATTCATCGCTCTAGTATTCGCAAAATCTAAAGAGACTTGAACGGCTGTTACCCAAGTTAATAAAGATAACAACTCCATAGCTTTCTTATCTTTTTTATGAGAATAGTAAGCTGTTACTCCATAGAAAATCAAAAGAACGATTTCAATTAGCATCATCAACATAGGATAAAACTCAAAAGTAATATGAATCATCGTTCGAAAGACACTAATAACGCCTAATAATAAAACGATAGGAATTAGAATATATGTTAAAACATCTAACCATACCGTAGTCAACACTTCTTTTTTCATACTCTAGCCTCGCATTCTAGATTCATTATATCATAAAAAGAAGAAATATGGTTATATTTCTTCTATTTTCATAAAGTTTGTACTCTTGTGTTGTGGGAATCCTCCCGTGACAACTACTTTGTCGCCCTTCTTTAAAGAGAAAAGTTTCTTTCCCATCTCTAAGGCATTCTCAATGATTTCATCCGTAGTGTAAGAAATGGGAACGATCGTTGGATAAACTCCAAAATGAAGCGCTAAAGAACGAGCTACCCTCTCTTCTGTTACTAAAGCAAGAATAGGTGATTGAGGGCGTAAAGAACTAATATGTTTAGCTGTATTTCCAGATAAAGAAGAGGCTAAAATTACGGCAATATCAAGACTATTAGAAGCAACTACTACCCCATGCGCTATGGTTGCCATAATACTTTTTTCTTTTGGATATACTCCATGTTCATATATTAAATACTTCTCAGTATTCTCACAAGTTTCTGCCATCATAGAAACCGCTTCTAAAGGATAGTTTCCAATCGTTGTTTCATTGCTTAACATGACAGCATCTGCTCCATCTAAGACAGCATTGGCAACATCACTAACTTCAGCTCTTGTTGGACGAATTTGTTTGGTCATACTCGATAACATTTCCGTTGCTACTATACAAATTTTTCCTTGTTCCCGACATTTACGAATAATTTGTTTTTGAAGAATAGGAAGCTCCTTCATAGGTACTTCTACTCCAAGATCTCCACGCGCTACCATAATTCCATCACTTACTGCAATAATCTCATCTAAATTCTCTATGGCCTTCGTAGATTCTATTTTAGAAATAATCTGCATTCTACTATGTTCTTCCTCAATTACTTTTCGAACACTTAAAACATCTTCCTTAGAAGAAACAAAGGATAACGCAATAAAATCACCTTCATGATGACAAGCATAAATAATATCTTTGCGGTCTTCTTCACTTAAGAAAGTCATTTTTAAATCGACTCCAGGAACATTGATTCCCTTATGACTTCCTAATTTTCCTCCCACTAGAATACGACAAGTAAGAGACCCTTCCTTCTTACCAATTACTTCTAACTTAAAAAGGCCATCCTCTACTAAAATGATATCGCCAAGATGAATTTCTTCGATTGCTTGTTTATCATTGACACCAATTTTTTGAGAAGTTCCAACGATATCTTCTCCTACTAGTTCAATATAACTTCCTTCTTTTAATTCAATTTCCCCATTTTCTACCGCTCCAGTGCGAAAATCTGGTCCTTTCGTATCATACATCAAAGCGACATAATATCCCTCTTGGTTGACAGAATTAACTAGTTCTACAATTTTGTCACATCCTTCTCTAGTCTCATGAGAAAAATTAATACGTGCGACATTCATACCCGCTTCTGCCATTTTTTTTAATACATCTATCTTCGCACTAGATGGTCCAATACTACAAACAACCTTTGTTTTCTTCATCCCTTATCATCCTTTCAAATCGTCTTCATTTTATCACTATTTGCAGGAAATCTCAAGGCGTATTAGAAAGTCTCTAAAAGACTTGACAGTAATTTGGAATAGGAATATCCCATCTTTAAAAATAAGGTAGGATACATACTGATAGAAGTAAATCCAGGGATGGTATTAATTTCATTAAAATAGACTTGATTATTCTTCTCATCATAAAAGAAATCGATTCTCGCAAACCCTCGTAAAGAGAATACTTGAACTAGTTTTTTAGCGAGTTTTAAAATTCTCGTTTCTATCTCTTTTGGAAGATTAGCGACTCTCCCTTCCTCGCTATGAATATATTTTCTATCAAAGCTATATAAGGTATCCTGCTTTAAAATTTCTCCAATAGGAGAAAAAATTGTCTTTTTTCCTAGTAAAACCCCTACTTCTAATTCTCTTCCTTCTAGATATTTTTCTACGAGTACTTTAGAATCATATTTTTTAGCTTCTTGATAACATTTTTTAAATTCTTTTTTAGAAGGTACGAAAGAGACACCGATGGATGATCCTTGCGAAGCTGGTTTGATAACGACAGGAAACTCCATTTTCATATCTTCTATCTTCTCTATTACTTGAAAAGGAAGAATCGGAATTTCTTTTTGGCGTGCTATCATTTTCGTATATTCTTTATCCATACAAAGCATACTAGTCTTACTCGTACATCCAAGATAAGGAAGATGGAAAAGTTCTAAAAATCCCTGTAATCTACCATCTTCTCCGAATGCTCCATGAATCATTGGTAAAATAAAGTCAGCTTGTTTTAAGAAGGCTACTACATTTTCTATCGGTTCTAATTGATTTTCTAAGAAAGGCTCTAAAGACTTTCCTAGATATTGATACCAAGTCCCTTTTCTATCTATATAAATCATCGTTACCGCAAACTTCTTCACATCCATATTCGCAAGAATAGAAGCAGCAGACTTTAAAGAAACATCATGTTCTTCGCTTTCTCCTCCAAACAAAATCATTACTTTTTTCATACTTCACCTCACAATAAGGTATGAAAAAAATAAAAAAAAATAACAAAATTGTTATTTTTGATAAAGTTTACAAGCAATTTCTGGTTGTACTTTTGCTTGAAACTGAAGTCCGTCTTCTAAGGTACCTACAATCGTACGATAGTGAGTTGGAACAACTACTTTCGGATGATTCATCAAAGTCGCATGAACTGCTTCTTCTACATTCATCGTATAAGTACCACCAATCGGAATAAATAAAACATCACACTTCGTCTTTTCTACTTCTTCTGTATCATCAGAGTCTCCTACAATATAATACTTTCTATCATTATACTGCATCAAGTATCCAACCCAGCCATTTTCTTTTGGATGAAATGCCTTATCCTTATTATACATAGGAATCGTTTCTATCTGAATATCTCCTATCGTATATTTTTGATTTGGTTCTACCACTAAAATATGGTTTTTATCAAATTCATCTAATGCTTTTCCAAAACAATCTTTAGGAACAATTAAAATAGTATCTTGATTTCTAATCTTCGCAATATCTTCTTCTGAATAATGATCATAATGAGAATGCGTAATCATAATGATTCTTGCATCATGAGTTTCTTCTTTTACTTTAAAAGGGTCAAAATAAATATCATCAATACGAATCGTATTTTGTTCCCATACCTCTACCCCTTCTAATAATTCTTCCATATCATCACTTCCCTATCTATTATATCATACTTTTTTGTTGGAACTAGGAATTTTGTGATAAAATAGTTGCTAGGTGATGTCTATGAAGGTGGGAATTCCAAGAGCGTTTCTTTATTATAAATATCATTATCTATGGGAAAGTTTTTTAGAAGAGTTAGGAATTGAATATGTTGTAAGTCCTTATACGAATCGAGAAATCTATCAACAAGGAACCATCTATGCGATTGATGAAGCTTGTCTTTCTTCCAAAATTTATTTAGGTCATGTTGCTTCTCTTTTGGGAAAGTGTGATTACATTTTAGTACCTAGAGTTTTTGGCTTTGGCGAAGATGGTAGTGTATGTACAAAGTTCCAAGCTATCTATGATGTTGTCAACAATACTTTCCGTAATCAAAAAATAAAAATTTTATATTACAATATCAATCCAAAAGAAACGGCCAATGAATTTCGTTCTTTCTTAAAAATGGGAAAATTTTTAGGAAAGAAAAAAGCACAGATTACAAGAGCTTATCTCATCGCGAAACAAAATCAAAAAGTCAATCAATTAATGGATATGAAAAGGCAGGAATCGCTCCTTGAAAAAGATGGAATGAAAATCTTATTAGTAGGACATCCTTACAATGTCTATGATCGATATATTGGAGATCCTATCATTCAATATTTAAAAAGTTTAGAAGTAACGCCTATCATTGCCGATCTATGTGATAAAAAAGCAGCGCGAGAAGCTAGTTTCCAAGTCAGTGAAACCCTTCCTTGGGCTTTTAACCGGGAACTAGTAGGCGCGATTGAAATTTATCGCAAAAAAATTGATGGTATCATTCTCATGAGTTCCTTTCCTTGTGGTCCAGACTCTTTAGTAAATGAAATTATTTTACGGAGAATCAAAGGAATTCCAATTTTAAATCTAGTCTTAGATGGACAGGACGGGAGCGCTGGTCTAGAGACAAGACTAGAAAGTTTTATCGATATTATAAAAATAAAGAGAGATGAAAAAGATGAAGACTAAAGAACCTTGCCGAGTAGCGTTTCCTCGTTTTGGAAATTATCATATTCCCTTAGAATTTCTATTTACGAAAGGATTAGGAGTAGAATATATTACTCCCCCTCCATCTACGAAAAAAACACTAGAAATAGGAAGTAAGTATAGTCCAGATTATGTTTGCTCCCCATTTAAATTTAATCTAGGAAACTATATTGAAGCCATTGAAGCAGGCGCTAATACCCTCGTTCAAACGGGGGGAACTTGTCGTTTGGGATACTATGGAGAACTTCATGAACAAATTTTAAAAGATTTAGGATACGATGTAAAGTTTGTCAATATGTCCAAAGCCAATTATCGCAATCCCCTAACCTTTTATAATGAATTTAAAAAAGTAAATCCCAATTTGAATTTAGCGAAGGTATCTTCTGCTTTACTTACCATGTTAAAGATGGTAGAATGTATTGATAATGTCGATGATTATGTAAGACAGAATGTAGGATTTGAAGTCCATGATGGCGAAATGGAGAAAATTCATGAAGCTTATCTAGAGGCTTTAAAACAAGTAGAAACCAAAAAAGATGTCATCAAGACAACGAAGACTTACATGAAAAAATTAAAAGATGTGAAAACGAAAAAGCCAAAGAAACTAATCCGTGTAGGAATTGTAGGAGAATACTATACGATTATGGAACCATTTAGTAATCACTTTATTGAAAAAGAATTAGCGAAGAAAGGAATCGTCATCTATCGTTGGATGAATGTTACCAATTCGATTCTTCATTATGATGGTAAAGAACAGAAAAAAGTGATTAAAAACTATGTCAAATATTATATGGGGGCGACCAGTATGTCTACTGTCTATAAAACCCTAGAATGGGCAAAAGCGGGATTTGATGGAATCGTCCATGTAAAATCTTTTGGATGTACTCCGGAAATTGATGCCATGCCAGTTCTTCAAAAAATTAGTGCAGATTATAAAATTCCTATCCTCTACTTCAGTTTTGATTCGCAGACAAGTGAGACAGGAATTCAAACCAGACTAGAAGCTTTCTACGATATGATTATGATGAGAAAGGAGAAAAGAAAATGAAAAAAGCATACCTTGGAATTGATATTGGTTCTATCTCTACCAAAGCTGTTATCATAGATGAAAAAAATAAAATTCTAGCTAGTGAATATCTTTGGACAGAAGGAAACCCAATGGAAGCTGTCAAAAAAGTATTGCGTTCTCTAGAACCGCAATTCAAAAAGAAGACCTATCAAATTGTCAGTGTTGGAACGACAGGTTCTGCTCGAAAATTAATTGGCGCAATGGTGGGAGCTTCCGTTGTAAAAAATGAAATTACCGCCCATGCGATAGGTACTACTTCTCTTTATCCTGATGTTAGAACGATTCTAGAAATTGGTGGTCAAGATTCTAAGATTATCTTAATAGAAGATGGCGTTGTTGTAGACTATGCTATGAATACCTTATGCGCAGCGGGAACAGGATCCTTTCTATCTAGTCAAGCAAGAAGATTAGGGGTGGAAGTAGAAGAATTTGGAAAGATTGCCTTAAAAAGTAAAAAACCTACCAATATTGCTGCTAGATGTACTGTCTTTGCGGAATCTGATTTAGTTCATAAAGCACAGATTGGACATCGGAAAGAAGATATTATTGCTGGACTTTGTAAAGCTGTCGTTACAAACTATTTAAATAATGTAGGAAAAGGAAAAAAGATTGTTGCTCCTGTTGTCTTTCAAGGAGGAGTATCTAAAAATATTGGCGTTACTAAAGCCTTTGAGGAAGCTACTGGATGTGATGTTATCGTCGATCCTAATAGCCATTTAATGGGTGCTTTAGGAGTTGCTATTCTAGCAAGAAAATCTAAAAAAGAGAAAGAATTCTCTTTCAATATTACTGACATGGAATTTAAAACGATTGGTATAGAATGTCAAAAATGCGCTAACCACTGCGAAATTATTTGTGTTTATAAAAATAATCAAATGATTGATTCTTGGGGTAACCGTTGTGAAAATGGTGCTATTCCAATCAAAAATAAAGAAGCTTAAAGCTTCTTTTCGTTTTCAAAAGAAAATAAATTTAAACCAATCTCTGGATCAAACTTTCTTTCTACTTTTCCATCTATTTTAGTAACAATAAATTCTCCTGTCGCAGAAATATAACACTTTACTAAATGACCTCCATAAGTAGAAAGAGAAGCATCACTAAAATTGATATGGCAATGTAGATAAACCTCGCCCTCTTTACGACTAATGTTTCCAATAATCGAAGTAACTTCAAACATCCCCTCTTTTACAGTTGTCTTATATTCCTTCGTCTCTGTATTAAAAAGACCAATCTCCACTTTATTACTAGCACCTAATCCAGTAATCTCTCCACACTCCATATTTTCTAGTTGTGCGAGTAAAGAGAGTTGCTCCATGACTTCCTCCCCTTTTAAAATTCTAACGACATAATGAGTATCGTCCATTTTTCTATATTCCATAATCCACCTCTTCTTCATTATATCATTTTTTTCTACTTTCCTATAGACATTTCCCTATTTTATGATATAATGGATATGTATTTGTTTGCAGGTGTAGTACAATGGTTAGTACACGGCCTTGCCAAGGCTGGGATGCCAGTTCGATTCTGGTCACTTGCTCCATTTTGTATTTTAAGTCGAACTTTTTAGTTCGATTTTTTATTGCAAGATAATTTATAATTCATTCCATCATATTTTATTTTGCATTAAAAAATCCCTTATAAATTTTGATAAACTTGTCAAAATTTATAGGGGATAAACTATTTCTAAAGAATTTCTTCTTACTTATAAAGTAATCTACCTCAATAAATTTTCTATTTCTCCGGATATATTTAGATTGTTTATTTTAACCTCATCATTAACTGAATATACATTGTTACTATTTAGTATTAAATATAGCCGAGTATCATTAACATTTCTATTATGATAATAAGTTACTATGGTAGCATTTTCAACAGTACCATTTATTGTTATATCAAATTTAGGATTTGAATTAAGGTATTTTTCTATTTCTTCAAATTCTAATGAACTATCACTAATTGATACCTCGATTCCATTATAAATTTCATTTTTAAATATAATCGAAGTATAAACGAAGTCATCTTTATCGGTAGGTGGAAGCATCACAGCAGCAGAACTTCCCTCCCTCACAAATTCATCTTCAGTTCGGAAAGCCTCTGTGGCGATAATAGGAGCCTTTCTTAACTCTCCATATTGATCTACAAACTCAACTATATCATTTCGAGTAAAAGTTCCTTTTTTTCCTGTTCCAACTATAACAATCCCATTTTCAGATATAACTTGAACTCCCGTATCTCCTTCCTCTATATTAAATATATTTTCACTTTGCAAATATTGATTTTCAATCTCTAAAAATTCTTCTTTCGTAATTGGTGTTTGTTCAACCTTTGGTGCTTCTTCTTTTGAAACTTCCTCTTTTGGTTTCTCTTCTTTTTTACTAGATGTGATAACAATTACAATAATTAATACCACAGCAATCATAAAAATTACAATTCCAATAATGAGACCTAAGTTTCTTTTCTTTGGGGGGTTACTATTGAGATTTTGGCTAGTACCTCCATTGTTCCTTGGAGCAGTAAAGTTATTGGGATTTAAATTATTCTGTTCTTGAATCATTTTATTTCCTACCTTTCTATTTTTATGATTTATTATCTTTTGCCCTATTCTTCCAACAATTACTAATAAATTCTACTAATTCTATAGATTGTTTTTTCCAATCCTCGGATACCTTTTCAAATTTTGAAAAAGTATATCCACTACTAACAGAACTTGTTTTATCCATAGGGAACCCTCCTGATACCCCTAATAAGTCCCCGCTGATTTTAAAATCTTTTTTTGAGAATTTATATGCAAAACATCTCGTATCATGATAGATAAATTCTCCTAGTAATTCGATTTGATCTGGAACCCCATCTAGTTCTGTTGGATATTTTAACCAAGTTACCATATTAGATTTAGCAATACTTTCTTGCGATACATCACTCAAATACATACTATTCATATTCAGTTTTTCCATTACACTATATAATAACCATAATCTTTCTGAATCTTGTTTTAATATATTTAATTTTTCTAAAGAAACTTTCCTATGATTAATAGTTTTATATTTGATAATAAAGATATCAGCATTTTCATTTTTACCTAAGTTATCGATTTTCTCAATGAGATTACTAATTTCTTCATCATTTAAATAGCAAGATAAATCTACAATGACTTCTAAATCCTCATAAACTAATGGATTTATATTTTGTGTTTTTAAATAATGGAATATATCTTTTAACTTTCTTTTTGTGGCATTTAGAATTCTATCCTTCATTTCAGCATCGAAATAATGAAATTTAGGATCATTATGAAGGATAATGAGCGCTACACAATTCGCAATTCCATTATCAACACTTTCATATACCGTTGTTAAAGTATTCACTAAAGTTTCAAATTTCGCAACAAATAAAGGATAATTCTCTAAATTCGTTATGAATTCCAATTTATCACAAGTAGATTCTAAAAGCATACAACAGAGCATAAATTTTAACTTGTCAGTACTTTGATATAATTCATCAATGATATAAGGTAATTTTCCCATATCAAATAAATTTATTTTATCACTAAAAATATTATCTACCCATTGACTAAAGTTATCCTCATCAATTGCAATCTCATTCACAATTTCAATAATACTATTTTTATCTTCTGGATGAAGATGATTTACTTTCTCTATTAATTCTGAAAAATTCACTCTTTCACTCCCATTTCCTTCTAGTTTATTTTTATCCTTATCAAAACCTGATTCTCATAATGTTTTATGATTGGAATCATTCAAACTATCAAATGCATTTTGCATTTTTTCGTAGGATATAGGGTTCATTATATCCTGATTTCTATTCTCTAGGGCATTATCAATAGATGTATTTAAGAAGCAAGAAATCATAGAAGATAAAACAGGGTTTTCAGTCATATGCTTTTCAAAGAATGTTCTCCATCCCCTGCTATAGCAAACCCAATAGAAGAGCCATAATGGATAAAACCTTGATTCATATCCCTAATACTTTTTTTAATGTTTACATTTTGTTCATAATCATAATCATTAACATCCCCAAAAGAGAATGCTAGAGTGGAGGTACCTGTTCTACTAATCACATCCCCACTAATGGCGGCTAGGCAAACTTGAGAAAGAATCATTCCCACTTCATCTTTAGAATAACCTACCTCTTCCATTTTTTGTTTCAATGTTTCTTCCATCATTTGAAACACTTTCGCGCCATTACAATAGGTTAGAAAAGTTATATTTCTAAAATTTTTCATAGCTTTTAAAACCTCTGTTTTTTTATCGTTTTCTATAAATAATGGACGGAAATATCGATTTAAAAAGTCTTCTACTTCCTCTTTTGATGGACTAATTCTCGTAAACTTTCCATATTGTTCAATATAGTCTCCAAATCCCAATCCTAATATTCTTCTATCAGGGTCATAGTGATTGTCGATATCTGGATTCACAAGTTCTGCTACTTGTCTTAATGATCCATTAACCTGTTTTAAAAGAATTGGAAGCGCTAAAATCGTAATAATACATGGCCCTTTCTGCAATGGATTTTCATCTGCTATTTCCCTGATTCCAAATGGATTATCTTGAGTTTTACAAGTTTTTTCAAATACATGTACCATATTAACCTCCTTTAGAATATCTTAAACATTGATAAATTCATTATATCATACAATAATGAATATTTATCCTTTAGACATTAT
Source organism: uncultured Bacilli bacterium (assembly GCA_947628235.1). Classification (GTDB taxonomy): domain Bacteria; phylum Bacillota_I; class Bacilli_A; order RF39; family UBA660; genus UBA5578. The sequence goes on from CANQZC010000001.1 coordinate 125,578, forward strand.
CTATATTCACTTCCTTGACAATCCCTCAAACGAATTTATAAGGTTGATTTTTTGTTGTCACATAAAAACCAACAAAATGACAAGTACCGTTGTAAAGGAAAAATAAAGTATGATATAATAAAAGCAGAATAGTAAGGAGTGTTAAAATGAATCAAAATTTTAATAACAATCAAAATTATCAGAATAATATGAACCAATCTCAAAATCAACCAATTGTCCCTAAAAAGATAGGTTTTGGTTTCTTAATTAAAGTGGGATCTATTGTTACCGTGGTAATGATATTGGCTATCTTGTTTATTCAACCTTTACTTAAGGAAAGTAATAATACAGAAGAAGAGGTAACCTACCATTTTGTCGTAGAAGCAAATGATGCAGCCGAAACCGTTACAACATATGATATCACTGCGAAGGGAGCAAAAATCGAAGTAAAATATGTCAATCAAGTAACTCATCCAGAATTATTAGATGGACCAAGTCCAAAAGAAAGTAATGAATTTACAATAAGTGATAGTTTTTTTGTAGAACCATTAAAACAAGTATTAAAGACTTGGGATAAAGAGCGTAGTTCTGATCGTAGTATGGATGATTCTGGAAGTTTATTATTGTCAACACTTGAAAAATCACAAAATAGAAATGATGATTTATGTAATTTATATGGTAGTTGGTACTGTGATATCAATCAAGATATCATGGATCTTAATTCCGATGGAAAAATCACAGTAGAAGAAGCTTTCTCTTATTATGTAGCGGAAATCGATTCAACCATAACCGTTGTAGAAGATACTCGTAAACCATCTACTACGACGAATAAAACATTAATTCCAGAAAAGACTCCATCCACATCCTCTAAAAGATACAAGACAAATGAAGCCGTAAACAAAATTGTTTTAAATGGAAGGACTTTTGAGATTGGAGTGTCCAAATTAAGAGATTTCTTAAATCATGGCTTTGTGATTGAAAGTGATTATGAACCCACCATTAAAAACTCTAAACAAGTGAGAGGATATTTCCAAGATAATAAGGATGTCACTATCACACTGGAGTTTCATACCGCAGATTATAGAACAGAAACAGCCGTTGAGGATTGTATTGTAAGTGATATAGATATAAAATTTGCGAGCGGATCAGCAAGTAAGTATTTTTGGAAAATAAGTGACTTTATTATCGATGAAAATACAACGAAAACCGAAGTAAATAATTATTTTAATTTAAGTCAAAATGGAAGTAAGACTGTTTCTCTATATACTCCAGACTTTTATGTTAGAATAGAGTGTGGTGGTATCTATGAAACCCATGAATATAGTAATATGTTTAGTATACATGTATCTAATTATACAGAGAACATGACAATTCCAGAATGGGCTGAATAAAAAGTCTCATATAAAAAACTCTGATTCATCCAAAGAATCGCATAAAATATGTGAAAGGATGAAAGAAACAGAGTTTTTTATTTTGTCTTAAAAAAGAAAGAAGGCATTTGATGCCTTATTTTTGAATTAGAATGAGTGGAATAAAAATTTCATCATCGGTATATCCAGCATGTTGTGAAAACAATACATCATCTCCGTCTGTTACTAAGCATTTATTGGAATGAGCGATAGCGATAAAATCGCCTATGGCATCCTCAAATAATTCATTGGGAATACCATCACCAAAAATTTTGCTTTCTAAAATTTCTGACTTACGATAAATATCAAAATCATGTCCAAAAAGTTCATTAAACTTTTCGATAAAAACAGTTAAGTATTCTTCCTTTACTTTAAAAGAAACAGCTCTTTGTTCTATAGAGGTTGTTCTTTCTAACATCTTTAAAAATTCTGGATAATTCTTTAAAAAGATATTTTCTACTTGAATATGTCCATGATCTGCCAGAACAATCAGTAAGGAATTTTCTAGTTTTTGACTGAATTCAAATACTTTTCTATCTCTTTCTTCTATTAACTTTTTAACAATATCACTATCTGCTCCATATTCATGCATTGTATGATCTGGTTCATCATCATAAACATATAAGAATTTCTTCCCTTTTCTTTTGGTTTCTTCCCCTATTAAATGGAACATATCTTCTAAGTTAGAGTATACCGTAGCATTCCCCGTTTTAAATGGGAAAAATTCTTTGGCTTGATACTTTCCTTTTTCTAGTATTTCATCCACTATAGTCGTAGTTACTAGTTTGTTTTTAACTTCTAAGAATTCCTTACATACTTCGTTTTTTCCCTTTTCTGAATTTAGAAATAAGGTAATGGTTTTATCAATCGGTTTGATATAAGTATTCCAACCAAGCCAACCATGTTCTACCGGATTTAATCCTGTTCGAATCGAAGTAGTTGCAGCTGTTGTCGTCGCAGGAAATACTGTAGTGATTTCTTTTACCATATTTCTTCGGAAAAAAGAATTATCATCCAAGACTCTTTCTAGTATCCGCGAACCCATCCCATCAAAAAGCATAACGATAACATTTTCTGGTTGTTTTTCCTCTAATATTTGATCTATCAATGCGAATGTTTTATGAGAGTAATCTAAACCAAAATACTTTCGAATAGAACAAGCAACATTAGTCAAGCATTCTTCGTAATTATTCTTTACCTTCATGATATCACCTTAATTGTCATTATAGCTTATTACCAAAACTTTGTAAACATCTAGGAATGGAAAGAATTCCATTGTTCTTTGGTAACAATATAAGAATAATCTTCTACTGGTTCCTCTAAAAAAGTATATTGAACCATTTTAGTTTCTTCTTGTCTAATAAATCCTAGTTTATCCATTATCTTCCAAGAAGCAGGATTCGCTATGGCTGCTCCCGTTCTAATTTCATTGATACCCACTTGATGAAACATATAATCTATCATCGCAAAAGCTGCTTCTGTACCATATCCTTGTCTTTGAAATGCAGGATCAATGACCCAACCTACTCCTCTTATCGTAGGATCTGTCACGGTATCATCTTCCTCATGTCCTTCATGACAAGAAACTCTTCCAATACATTCTCCTGTTTCTTTTAGAAAAACACTCCATTTAAATATATCGGAATCATTCCCATGCCTCATCACCTCTTGGTAGTATTCTTCCTGTTTCTTCCAATCTAACAGTTTCTCTCGAAACTTTGGATTTACTACTAAAAAGTATCGATTCACTTCAGGAATCATTAAAATCTCCCATAAGTGTTTTTGTTCTTCCATCGTTTGGGCTTTTAAAATCAGTCTTTCTGTTTTTATTTCTCTACTTCCTAAATAATTCATATCTCACATTACCTCCTTTATTTACATATGATATTTATAATTTTTCCGGGAATATAAATTACTTTTCTTATGTTTCCAACCATTAGATTTGGATATTGTTCTTGTATTTTAGAAATCAATTCTGATTCTTCTATCTCTTTAGAAACAGATATTGTTTTTTTCATTTTACCATTGATTTGAATAGGAAGAGAAATCTCCTCTTTGACCAAATACTTAGGATCATAATCTACCCACTTTTCGTCGATGATGTTTTTTCCAAAAAGAATTTCATACATTTCACTAGTGATATGGGGCGCTAAAGGGTTTAGAAGAATTAAGAATATTCTAAGTTCTTCTTTCGTAATAAATTTATCTTCTTTAATTTTCTTTAGAAAGGTCATGAAAGCAGATATACAAGTATTCAATTTCAAATTTTCAATATCTTCCGTTACTTTTTTCATGAGAGAATGGATTTCAAAAATATGTTCTTCGGAGATTTCTTCTCCCTTGATAATAGTTTGCAAATTCCAAACTTTCTCTATAAAATTAGTAATTCCTTGAATTCCTTGATAAGTCCATGGTGTATTATCCTCATAAGCAGATAGAAAGTGAACATGAAGTCTAGCAACATCTGTCCCATATTTTTCAATAACCTCGAGTGGAGAAACTCCATTCTTAGAACTTTTACTCATCTTTTTACCAGTATCATCGAGAATAAGTCCACTACCCATCTTACGAAGGAATGGATCTCTCGTTGGGACAACTCCTATCTCATAGAGAAAGTTTTGCCAAAAGAAAGCATAAAGGACATGTCTTGTGATATGTTCTGTTCCTCCCGTATAACAATCTACACTTCCCCAATATTTTAGTTTTTCATAATCCGCCAATGCCTTATCATTATGAGGATCACAGTATCTTAACCAGTACCAAGAAGAACCTGCCCAGTTTGGCATCGTATCAGTTTCTCTTTTCGCTGGACCACCACAGTTTGGACATTTACAATTGACCCATTCTTCTATCTTAGAAAGAGGAGAATCCCCTTTTCCACTAGGCATATAATCTTCTGTTTTGGGAAGAAGAACAGGAAGTTCTTCTTCGGGAACACCAACAATTCCACATTTCTCACAGAACACGACAGGAAAAGGTTCTCCCCAATATCTCTGTCGATTAAAAGACCAATCTTGCATCTTATAGTTTACTTTCTTCTTAGCAATTCCCATACAGATTAGTTTCTCACTAATTTTTTTCTTTGCTTCCACTACAGGCATTCCTGAAAATTCGGAAGAATTCATAAGTTTTCTATTCTCAGCCAAATACTCCTGTTTCTCTAGAGCATGGACTGACACATCCCCTTCAATTACTTGAATCATAGGAATAGCAAACTTACGCGCAAATTCATAGTCTCTCTCATCATGAGTAGGTACTGCCATAACAATGCCTGTTCCATAATTTGCAAGAACAAAATCAGCAAGATAGATAGGAACTTTTTTCTGATTGACAGGATTAATAGCGAAAAGTCCTTTGATAAGACAACCTGTTTTTTCTTTTTGATTAGCCATTCTATCTAGTTCACTTCGATAAGAAGTCATTTTCTGATATTCTTTTATCTCTTCCATATTTTTTATTTTATCTTGATGTTGATTTATAAAGTTATGTTCGGGTGCCATGACAAGGAAAGTAATTCCATAAATCGTTTCGATACAAGTTGTAAAAATCTTGACATCATCTACTTTTTCATTCTTTTCATCCACAATTTCTAAAGTTACTTCGATTCCTTCACTTTTACCAATCCAATTTCTTTGAAGTTCCTTAAGATTTTCATTCATTTGTATTCTATCGATATTTCCAAGAAGTTTTTCAGAATAATCTTTCATCTTTAGGAACCAAACCCATCTTTCTTCTTGAACTACTTGACCATGGCATCTATCACAAATACCACCTTGACTATCTTCATTAGAAAGAACGGTTTTACAATTCGGGCAATAATTTACAATTCCTTTTTCTTTGTAAGCTTTTCCTTCTTTCAAAAATTGAAGAAATATCCATTGGGTCCATTTATAATATTCTGGATTACTGGTTGCAAAAGTTCTATCCCAATCAAAAGAAAGTCCTAATCTCTTTGATTGCTCCATTACTTTTTGCATTCCTTCTTTGACAAAATCTTCTGGATCAATTCCTGTTTTCATGGCGGCATTCTCGGCTGGTAGTCCAAAAGAATCTCCACCGATTGGGAACAATACATTATATCCTTGCAATCTTTTCATACGCGCTAGCGCATCAGCAGGGATAGTTCCTTTTAGATGTCCCATATGAAGGTTCCCACTAATATTATAAAATTCATATAGAACATAGTATTTTGGTTTCGTTGGGTGAAAATCAATGGCTTGAAAACTCTTTTCGTTATACCATTTATCTTGCCACTTTTTTTCCACCTCTTTAAAATGGTACATTTTCTTTCCTTCTTTCTTAATCAAAAAAAATAGAGTCAATACTTTTCTTGTAGTATTGACTCTATTTCCTTACACATCTTTTTATTTTATAACGCACGCAAAATAGACCCATTACTACATAATCGGTTGCATAATAAGTCTAATAATAAGATTTTTTGAACAGTATTATTTTTCATGGTCTATCCCTCCAACTGGTATCATTGTACCTCATTTACCACATTCTGTCAATCTATAAGTAACTAGGAAGAAAAGAAAAAAGATGATTCTATCATCTTTTTGAAATTGCCCCTTTATTCTTTAAAAAACTAGATAGGATAATGATTTTAATTAAGAAAGTAACGACCTTTATCAATAAGAAAGTTGTTATCATGATTTTTTCCCCCTCAAAATCGAAGGCTACTTTATCATAAATAAATAGGAATGTCAAATTGATAGCCCAAATATTATGGATTAAAATCAGGAAACAAAAAAGTCACTTTCGTGGCTTTTTATGGTCTACTTAATATTTTCTGCTTTTCTATCTCAAACTCTTCTGGCGTCAATGCTTGACTTTGTAATAAACTTTGTAAACGCGCTAAATCCTCATACTTATTAGAACTTGGTACCACTACTTCCGGTTTAGAATCTTTCGTAATGACATGAGCTAATGGTGTAATGATGGTTCCTGTTAGTGCTAAAATCATCAAAATAGTCATCAGCGTAGGATTTATGCTTGTATGTAGATAAAAGGCAGATAGGAAGATAGCCGAAACCAGTAAGATAAGACAAACGGTACCTTTTTGTAAGAGACAAACAGAATCTTTCTTAGAATCTATTAAAAGTAGTAAACTAACATGCGCAAAAGCAGATGGAAGAAGGATAGTTGTCACAATACAGTTCATAAAGAAATCGGCATCAAAATCTAGTGGCATAAAATTCCATATTAATGCTAAATAGAATAGACAACTAAGAACGCATATTAAAATTCCTATCGTAGAAATTGTTTTATGTTTCTCTTTATCATAAACCATCGCACAACAAATTCCTGGACAACTAAAACTAAACACATCAATCATAGTAAGTAAGATTCGAACGGTCCATAAATTCCAAATTTCAAAGAATATAATGATAATGCTAAAGGCAGCAATCATCACAAAAGTAGTTAATAAAACTTTTAAAACTGCTTTTTTCATTCTTGTGTTACCTCTACCTGTTCACCACTCATATTTTTATAGTAGAATCGTACAGATCTTCCAGGCTCGGTAGATTTTACTTTAATATATCCATTCGTAATGCCATCAAAACTTTCATATTCTGAAGAAGTAGTAACTACTTTATTTTCTTTATCTATGACTTTATATTCTCCATTTTGACGAGTAATAAAGTAATTTCCTTCATAGTAGTTTCCTTCTACGACTTGTGGTAAAGTAGCATCATAAGAACTTAAATAACGATTTTCTGTACTACATTTTACCGGTTCAAAGGCCTGATTCCCTAAAGAATTAATAACTGTATAATAATAAGTTCCTCCCTCATTCGTAAATACTAATAAGGCATATCCTTCTTTGGTAAAATGAACGATATTTGTTACTTCATGATAAGCAGTTCCTAAATCAATTACTTTCTTAGTAGGTAAATCAACAATCGCACTTTGACAGGTCTTAGTTTCTCCTTTTACGGTACAAGATTGAAGGAATACTTGATTATTTACTCTTTCTTTTAATTGTTTATTTTCATCATCTAAATAAGGGATTTTAACTCTCTCATAAGCTCCTGTATCAGCGAAGATATCTAAATAAGTTCTTTTTTTAGAATCGACATAAGTAGCTGTGGCATAGCCATCTTGAAATGGCATAGAAACCGCTACTTTATAAGTTACTTTCTGAAGTGTTTGGGTATTAAAGAACTGTGTCTTTTTACTATCTAACGCAATCATATTATCCCCGTATGGGGTAATAGCGCTATAAGCATCACTTTCCTCTAAAACATATTTCTTTTGTTCTAGACTATAAACGCCATAAACGGTCTTAGAAGAATCCCATTTATCATCTTTTCTTTGGGTAATTAAACATCCATTATCTACTAAAGTAACGGAAATAAAATCTTCTGAAGTATAAGAGAAAACTTCTTCCCCTTTCGTATTTAATACACGAAATTTTTTACGATCTTCTGGATCTTTTGAAATGGTATATCCATCAAGATAAGTAACATTAGAAGTATGAGTAGATAATACTCTTAGATTTTGATCAACGACATAGTAAGTTTGATTGTTAGAAACAACAGCAATATCCCCGTCAAAATCTCCTACTCTAGTAATTTCAACTACTTTTGGACCAGTATCTTCTACTTCTTTTTTCTTTTTTCCACATCCTGTTATCACTACAGTTAGAATCAGTACCAATAAAGTAAATTTTATGAACTTTTTTTTCATTTTTCTTCTCTCCTAGTATTCTTAAGCCTATTATATCATGTTTTCTCTCTTCTGTCTTAAAAAAAGAGTCTACTTTACAGTCAAGTAAAAAAGTCCTAACGGGTAGGACTTTTCACTTGTGGTTCGTAAACTTCTTGATATTCTAATAAGGAGCGGTTTACATCAATCAGATATCCTTCGATAATTTCTCCTCCTTCTTCGCGACAGTACTCTTGTACTTTTTTAGCGCCTAAAGCAAGCATTGTTCGACGAGAGGCTGGATTTTGGATATGACAATGTAATAATGCTTCTTTTAATCCATGTTCTTGGCATACTTTTAAAGCAAGATAGAGATTTACTTTATTATATCCCTTTCTCCGTTCGGTAGGACGAATAGAATATCCAATATTGCCACCATGTTTTTGTAACCGTTCATTTAAAGCAAGACGAATATTGACTATTCCAACAATGCGTTCATCTTCTTCCCGAACTAAGAAATAAGTTCTAGCAGGGACTTTATCTTCTCCCGCAATGATTTTTTTCTCTGCTTCTAATTTGTGAAGCCATCCCTCATAATCTTCTAAGTATCTTTGTAATCCTCCTGTCCCATTAATAGGTGACTGATACTGATAAAATTCTTGTATATAATCGATTGCTTTCTCTTTCCAAGAACTATCTGGTTCCACATACTTTAGCATGAGTAATCTCCCTTCTAATCCATCGCATAATGATTTCTACGATATAGTTTTCTTCCTCTTTTGTCAATTCTCTTCCGGGTGGGATATGATGCCATTTCGATAGACATCCACGACAACAAGTCGCTGTGGCATGTTGCGCTAGAAAAACAGGATGTCCTCTCATCGGTGTTTGTTTTCCGTCTTTGAGAGGATAGGAATCCCCTAGTCTCTTACGGATAAAATCGTGAGCATGTTCTTCTATTTTCGAAATTCCTTTTTCCTCAATATAAGAAAGTTCCTTAGAAGAAAGATGAAATCTTCTTCGAAAAGCAGAACGATTTAAGGCATTTAAAATATTATCGATAGAATCTTCTTTCATGCTTATTTCCTATGATGAAGTCGATAGAAAACTTTATAGATTTCAAAGACAAGAATGATACTGAAAGATAATAGGAAAAGAATGCCAATCGTCGCCCAAGAAAGTGGCTGTACTTTTAAGAAGGTAGCCGTAATTGGAATTTCTGCCATGATGATTTGTAGACCAATCGATCCCACTACCGTAATCATTACTAATGGATTATCTAAAAGTGTTTCCCTAAAGACAGAACGCTTCTCACTACGACAATTTAATACATTAATATTTTGAATAAATACCATTAACATCATGATGACAGAACGAGCCACAATGATATCTACTTTCTTATCCATCATATATTTCCATGTTCCAAATACGACAGCACTAATGGTAACACCAAGAATGAGAACTTCTATCATCAAATCTTTAGAGAATAGAGATTCTTTTGTATTTCTAGGTTTTTCACGCATGACACTATCTTCACTCTGTTCAAAAGAAAGGGCGATATCTTGTAAACCATCCGTTACAATATTTAACCAAAGAAGTTGAATCGCTACTAATGGGATATCAAAACCAAAGGCAATAGAAAGTAAGAAGAAACAAACTTCTGCAAATCCACAGCCTAGTAAGAATAAAGTAATTTTACGAATATTACTATAAGCAGTTCTTCCCTCTTTGACACCAGATACAATCGAAGTGAAGTTATCATCTGAAACAATCATAGAAGCAGTTTCTTTAGCAACATCCGTTCCACTTCCCATCGCAATTCCAATATTAGCAGCCTTAATTGCCGGAGCATCATTTACTCCATCTCCCGTAACTGCCACAAATTCTCCTTGTCGTTTAAAAGAATTTACAATATCTAATTTATCCATTGGAGTAACACGAGCAAACACTCTAATTTTTCGAATAAACTTATCAAAAACTTCTTCTCCTTGTTCCCGATAATAGGCTACTTCTTTTCCCGTTGCTACCTCGCTTTTTTCTTGACATAGACCTAAATCAGAGGCAATCGCATACGCCGTTAGAGGATGATCTCCTGTTACCATGACGACTTTAATTCCTGCTTCCCTACATTCTATTAAGGAATCTTTTACTTCTTCACGAATTGGGTCAATAAAAGCAACCATTCCTTTAAAAGTTAAATTTTGAATATCTTCTTTTTTCGTTCCTGAAACTTTTCCATCCGCTAAGGCGATGACCCGATATCCTTTTCCTGTCAATTCTTCATTTTGTTCACTAAAAAGAGATTGATGAGAAGAAAAATCCATAATCTTTTCTAAGGAACCTTTGACTGTACAATAAAGTTCTCCTTCTTTTTCATAGAAAACCGCAGAATACTGGTTTTCTGATTCATAAGGAATTCTTTCCACAATCGTTACTTTCTCCGTAATTTTCATTTTGGCTGCTAAACTCAAGAAGGCAATATCAATGGAATCCCCAAAGAATTGAAATCCATCTTTTCCCTTTTCTAAATGTGCCTCATTATTGATAAATCCTAACAAAGCAATTTCTCTAGCAAGGGATAAATCCCCACCATTGAAAGAAGTAACTTCTCCTGAATCATTATATCCTGTCCCACTAATTTCATAGATTTCTCCGGTTGGTAAAACAATTTCTTTTGCAGTTTGTTCATTGACAGTTAATGTTCCTGTTTTATCAGAAGCAATGACTGTACAACTTCCTAAAGATTCTACCGAATTTAATTTTTTTACAATGACATTTTTCTTTGCCATTCTTTTAGAAGCAATGGTTAAAGCCATGGTAAGAGCAAGAGGTAATCCTTCTGGCATAGCAGATACGGAAAGCGCTATTACGCATAGAAAGATTTCATTCATCGGATAGTTTTTCGCAAGTAAAACACAAGCTGTGATAATCGCTACAAAAATGATAATAATACTAATTTGTTTTGAAAATTTTTCAATCCGGATAGTAAGAGGTGATTTTTCTTCTTTGGTATTCGTTACTTTATCAGCAATATGACCAATCTCTGTATGAATTGCCGTCGCTGTTACAACCGCAATGGCTCTTCCGGTAATAACAGCAGTTCCTGCATAGACCATATTTTTTCTCTCTGCTAAAGAGATTTCTTCGCCTAATTTTTCACTGGTTTTGACAACTCCAACACTTTCACCTGTTAGGGCAGATTCATCTACTTGAAAGTTATGACATTCTAAGATTCTAGCATCCGCACTAATCTTATCACCACTTTCTAAAGCGATAATATCTCCAGGAACGACTTCACTAGAATCAATATTTTTAGTAACCCCATTTCGAATCACTTTGGTCATTACTTTAATCATATTAATTAAGCTTTCTGCGTCTTTTCTAGCTCGCCATTCCTCTATCGTTCCAATAATGACATCCGCAAGAATGATAAAAATAAGCGCAACAGCATCAATGACTTCTCCCGCAATAAAAGAAAGGATAACCGTAATGACAAGAATGATTTCGATTGGATTTTGAAATTGGGAAAAGAACAATTTGATAAGACTTTCCTTTTTTCCTTTCGGAAGTTCATTCTTTCCATACTTCGCTAAATTTTCTTTGACTTCTGAAGTAGTAAGTCCACTTTCTCTCGTTTGTAAAGTTTCTAATACTTTTTCTTTTTCTTCACTATAAAAATTCATGTTTCACCTCGCCGTATTATTTCTATTTCAAATTATACTAGTCCCTCTAAAAAAAGACAAGTATCCCTAGTCTTTTTCTATCTGTTTGACATTTTCTAAAAATCTTTTCCACTTTCTTTTTACCTTATTTTGAAACCAAAGATAAGCATGTCCTTCGATTTGTAATGTCAATCCAATTTGAAGGATGGTCGTTCCTTCCGCACTCGATTGAAACTGATATGTTAAAGTTCCTTCTCCTACTTGATTCGTAAAATAAAGTTCATAAATTTTATTTTTTACTTTCTTCTTTACTTCAAAATAGGTAGGTACACCTTTTTCATTATACGCTAAATAATGTTTTGCATCTAAGGCATCTACTTTTTTAACTCCTAGATTCCATTGATAAGAAGTATAGGTAGTTAGTTGTTCATAGACTTTTGCAATTTTTTTTTCTAACTCTACTTGATCTTCTAATTGCATAATCTCACCTTCTGAAAGCATTATATCATGTGTGTAAACAAAAAGAAAAGAGAGTATACACTTTCTTTACTATCTATTATTCTTCTACATTGACTGCTGGAGTACTAGAGAAACCACTAACATTTCCACTAATTGCAGCATTATTAATAATCGTTACCAACTTATCATATAAAGCCGTATCAAAAGTATTAGATTTAGCAAGCATAAATACTTCAAAAGCATATCCTTGAGATGGAGTATCTACAATAGCGTATATAAGATTTAAATTATCTGCTGTTACATTACAAGTAAGCATTTGTTTTCCACTATAAGTAGTAGTTCTCATATTACTTACAATATAACCATTATTTTCAAGTAAAGATTGAATAGAAGCAGATTGTGCTGCTAAATCTGTTAAAGAACGAGCTACTGATCCAATTTGGAACATCTCTGATGTATTTTGTACAATTAAGTATCCTTCACTAATACTATAATCATATCCTGCTACTTTTGTAAATACAAATCCATTGTAATCAAAAGTAGTAGAGTTTGTGTTAGAATTACTAGTTATATTTGTCGGATTATTGGTATTAGAATTAGATCCGCTTGGTTCTTCATATTGATTAGAAGTACTAGTTTTAGGTTCTTCTTTCTCATCTTTCTTATTGAAAACAAATAAGATAACAACAACGGCTACAACAGCAACGATAGCAATCACAACACCAGCAATAATAAATTTCTTATTATCTTTTTGTGGTTGTGGTGCTGGATAACCAGGAACAGCTCCCATCATTGGAGGTACTTGTCCCATTGGAGGAACAGGTGTTGGTTGAACTGGTGGCACTGGCGTAACAGGTGTTACTGGTGGCACTGGAGTTGGCGCTACAGGTTGTGGTGCTGGTGGAACAGGTTGTGGTGTTACCGGTGCAGCTGGCGTTACTGGGGCTGCAGGCGCTGCAGGAGCGGCTGGAGCTTGTGGAGTAACTGGTGCTACCGGAGTTACTGGAGTTACGGGAGCAGCAGGAGCAACAGGTGCCGCTGGTGCTACTGGGGTAACTGGTGCTGCTGGAGTTGGTTGAACTGGAGCAGCGGGTTGATTATTCATTGGGTTAAAATTATTTTCATTCATATTATTTCCTTCTTTCTAATTCATTTTTACTAACTTTGAATAATAACTGTGATTATAAATATCCCATATAATAAATACACAATAATAATCGTTTCCATCATCAAAATTTTGAAGAGCGAAGTGGAATTTATCAGGGGATACTTCTAATCCTTCAATAATTCCATTACTTTCCCAATTTTCCGTATATTTTCCATTCGCATCTAAAATTTTATATTTACTACTTGCAAAAGCAATTGTTGAATAGTCATGAACATCGACAGCAACGGTACTAGCTTTTCCATCTTCATTTAAGACAGCACTACCAATTCCAATATTGCCGGATACTTTATCATAAACTAAAGAAAGAGTTGCATTATCCATCTTCCAATCAGCGATTTCTTCCACTGAGAAATCTTCCAATAAAACAGAAGTTGTATAAGTGATGTATTCATTTGTTTCATCTTGTTCTCGTAAGACAATAATGTATTCTAATTTGTCCTCTTCATCAGAAACAATCTTTAATTGACGATCTTGAATGTTTGCTTTTAAAGTATTTCCATCTAAAGTAACTTGATTTCCACGATAGACTGGCAAATAATAACCATCTTTATTATCTCTAAATACAATGTAACTTGCTTTCGCAAATACTTCTTTTTCTTCATCTGTTAATTGAAGTGTGAAATCAGCATCCGCAGACGTTTCTACCTTTGGTGGTGTCTGTGCGAAGTAATTTCCACTCGATGTAGCATTCTTCATTTGATAGAATGTCGCAATAAACTTTCGATATCCATCCAAATTACTAAATCCATTATACATTCGTAGATAAGCTTGTGAATAAGCATCTGAACAATTGAATGGGAAGTAAATACTCATTCCTCTAGAAGAATCGTTCGTTGCAAAGTTAAATAGTACTACTTTTCCTAAGTTATCCAAAACGACTTGTGCTTTGTCTGGATTTAATTCTTTTAAACCATCTACTAATTTATAAAGGTCTACCATATCATAGTAGTTAACACCATCACTGACTCCATACTGATATAGATTACTTCTTACTTTCGCAATCTCTCCATAATTATTCGTAAGATTAATAGAAGTAAAGAAATCATTGACAGATGTCTCTAATTCTTTGACATGAGATAAATCTACAATCGAATAAGTAGAATATAAATATTGATAATTAAAAGAAGAATTAACAATCGATTTATAAGTATCTACTAATTCTCGATAAGAAGCAATAAACTTCTCTCCTATCGCATATCCATCATCGGTCATTTCTACATCATTAATAAATCCTAAAGCATCAGAATATACATGACCGATAGTAGTCTCTTCGGAAGCTACTAAATAGTCTGCATATTCATCTAATGTTCCTGCTACCTCTAAGGTTCCATTTAGACAAGTTCGAAAGACAACAGCTTCCAATTTATTTTTAGAACTAAATGGAGAATTCGATAAGGCATTTGCAATTTCTGGTAATTCTAGATTGTCATTGGATAGGTCATCAAATTCTGCCCCTCCAATCGCTCCTCCATGATCCCAAAAGACTAAATCATATTCATCGGTTTTATAATTTTCATATACATATTTCAAGAAATCTGATAAAACTTGGCTATCTCCCATGTTCTTCAGTTCTTGTGTTTTCACTTTTTGATATCCATTCGCTGTCAGTTCATAAATCGATGTCTCGGAACTATCAATATAGTTGTTTTTCCATTGTGGTGTTCCACCAGCAACCACAACAACATTAATATTTTTACTACTCGTTGTATTATAATCAATAGCTTCCAAATCTAAGGTTGCTAAACCTTTACTAGTTTCCAAACTCTTAGATCCTACCATATAAATCATAAAAGTTCTAGACTTTTCTTTATTTTCTGATTTAGAATGGAAGAAAATAACTCCTACTATAATTAATGCAGCAATTGCAACAATCAATAGAACAATCCATACAAGTGGGCTTTTCTTCTTTTCTTCTTTGACCACTACGGCTGGATTTCCATAAGTATTTAATACCTGCTGTGGTGGTGTCGGTACTGGATTATTATTCGGATATACGACTGGCTGATTGGTATAGATAGGCTGACCTGTTTGTGGATCATATCCAACAAATTGTCCGTTATTCATTCCTACAATCCCTCCTACCCTATTATCAATTTTAATTATAACATAGTTTTCTTAAAAAATCGACAAAAAAATCAGTTTTTACTCTTTTTTAAAACGGTATTTACGAAGAAAAGAAAAGAAATTGGAAATAATCATAACTATATCCGTTAACATTCCTACATAAGAACCACATAGAAAATCATAACAAAGCCAGTAACTAGCATCGATTAATCCTCCTAAAACCATCCATTCAACAGCCATCGTCAAGGTATATCCATAAATGATTCCTGATACGATTGGTAACATTTCTACAATACGATTCGTAAAAAGAAGACCGACTGTTAAATAAAGAGGCGTAATCACCCAAAAGAATTTCTTCTCCTCTTCCTTCGTCTTACAAAAGAAAAAACCTACCTCTCGAAAAAGGCATACCAAAACAGTTAATGTTCCAACTACGGCCCCTAAGAAAAGATAATGAAAAGCATAGAGAATATCCGCTAATATCTGAATCCAAAGTACCTGTTTTTTTGTTTTTCCCCAATAACTAAAGACAACACATAACCAAGCAATCAGTCCTAATAATTGAATTTCTAAAAACTGCAAATAACATCTTCCTATTCTTGTTTCATTATATCATGAAAAAATAGTTTCAGAAACCCATCTTGTTTTAGCACTCGCTCTTGACAAGTGCTAAGAAGTGTGATAACATGAATAGTGTTGATAAGTCAACTAGAAAGAAGGCTTTTTTCATGAAGAAAAAGCAATTTAAAGCAGAATCTCAAAAGCTATTAAACTTAATGATTAATTCTATTTATACAAATAAGGAGATTTTTTTAAGAGAACTTATCTCTAACGCTAGTGATGCAATCGATAAACTTTACTATCGTTCTCTTACCGATAAAAAAGTAAAAATAGATAGAGATGACTTTAAAATAGAAATTTCTATCGATAAGGAAAATCGTACTCTTACTATCTCTGATAATGGTTGTGGTATGACCGAAGAAGAGTTAGAAAACAACTTAGGTACGATTGCAAAAAGTGGTTCTCTTGATTTTAAAGAGAATCTAAAGAAAGAAGAAGAAATCAATATTATTGGACAATTTGGAGTTGGTTTCTATTCTGCCTTTATGGTAAGTGATACTATTACGGTAAATAGTCGTTCTATTGACTCTTCTGATGCCTATACTTGGGAATCTAGTGGTATAGATGGCTATAGTATTGAAAAAAGTAAAAGAGATACCGTTGGTACAACTATCACTTTAAAGATAAAAGAGGATACTGAGGAAGAAAAATATAGTGATTATCTAGATTCTAGTACAATTGAAAGAATTGTTAAAAAATATTCTGACTATATTCGTTATCCTATTCAAATGGAAGTAGAACATATTGAAACAAAAGACGATAAAGAAGAAAGACATACAGAGACAGAAACTTTAAATAGTATGGTTCCTCTTTGGAAAAAAGAGAAAAAAGAAATTAAGGACGAAGAATATCAAAACTTTTATCATGAAAAATTCTTTGACTATGAAGATGCTCTTAAGACAATCCATACTAGTGTAGAAGGAAATGTTAGTTATACTTCCCTTCTTTATATTCCATCTCATGCTCCTTTCGACTTTTATACGAAAGAGTATGAAAAAGGATTAGAGTTATATTCTAATGGTGTACTTATCATGGATAAATGCGCTGATCTATTACCAGACTATTTCAGTTTTGTAAAAGGATTAGTCGATAGTAGCGATCTTTCTTTAAATATTTCAAGAGAGATGCTTCAACATGACCGTCAACTTCAATTAATTGCGAAAAATATTGAAAAGAAAATCAAAAAAGAATTAGAGACAATGTTAGCTGAGAACAGAGAAGACTATGAGAAGTTTTTTAAAGCTTTCGGTATGCAGTTAAAATTTGGTATCTACAATCAATTTGGTATTCATAAAGATGTTCTTCAGGACTTGATGATTTTCTATTCTTCTAAGAGAAAGAAAATGATTACATTTAAAGAATATATCGATGAGATGGTAGAAGGTCAAGATAAGATTTATTACGCTGCTGGCGAATCTATCGATAAGATTAATCTTTTACCACAAGTAGAAAAAGTAACAGAAAAAGGATACGAAATTTTATATTTAACAGATTATACCGATGAATTTGTCATTCAAACATTAATGAATTATGATGGTAAAGAGTTTATGAATGTCTCTTCAGAATCTTTAGATTTAGATACAGAAGAAGAAAAAGAAACTATTAAGAAAGAAAATGACGACAATAAAGATCTTCTAAGTTCTATGAAAGAGGCTTTGAAAGAAAAAGTAACGGATGTTAAATTTACGAATCGATTAAAAAATCATCCTGTATGTTTAACTACGGAAGGTCCTGTTTCGATGGAAATGGAAAAAATTATGAGTGCGATGCCAACCGAAGAGAAAATTAAAGCAAATGCTGTGATGGAGATCAATAGTTCTCATCCAATTGCTGAAAAATTAAAAACACTCTACCAAGAAAATCCGGAAGAAGTAAAAAAATATGCGGAAATTCTATATGCCCAAGCTCGTTTAATTGAAGGGTTAACGCTTGAGAATCCGGCTGAAATTACTTCTTTAATTGTCGATATGATGGCAAAATAAAACTGCTACTGATTAGCAGTTTTTTCTTGTACCATTTTTCGGAATGTCTCTTTCGCGGTATCAAAGGTAAGAAGGTTTTCCACTTCTTCTTGAGAAACCCACATAGCTTGAGCAATTTCTTTCTCTTGCGGTAGAATAGTTCCCTCTTCTTTATACGCGAGAAAGAAAACAACTTCTTTTTCTACATTTGGCTTAGGAGAATAGTGAACCACATGACGAAATGGTGTAAGACGAATTTTAATATTCGTCTCTTCCATCACTTCTCGTATAGCGGTTTCTTGTTCCGTTTCCCCTTTTTCCATATGCCCTTTCGGAAAATCAGTATGTCCTGCTAGATGAGTTACTAGCAATACCTTATCATTATCAAATACAACCGCCCCACAAGATTTTTCAAATTTCATAAAATCCCCTTCTAATCTATTTGCCAACAGGCAATTCTTTCGTTTTGAATTCCTACTTCTTTTTCATAAAGAGTAGCTTCTATCGTTTTCCCTACGATATTTAATCCCATAGCCCACACCAAAATTCTTTCTATCTCTTTTTCCTCTAGTGGGTTAGCATCTTTTCGTAACCAAGTCATCTCTTTGATATTCTGACTTAACTTTCCACTTAGAATGGAAGTTTCATACTCATACATATCGCGCAGAGGTACTTTCTCTGTACAATATTCCAATAGAAAAGTAGAATCTTCTTCGATTTTCATAACGAAATTTGCTAGTTCGATAGAATCATATTGATGCCCATTCGATACTAACATTGTACATCCTAATTCTTTCGCATGTTCTACAATTTTTTGAAAGAAAGATTCCTTGTCCAAAATTTTTCCCTCTTCATAAGTATAAAACGGAAGAGAGTGATAATCCTTATCACGATCAAAACGAATTGAAAATTGTGGATTTTCTTGAGCATAATTTTTTAATTTTTCTAAAGTAGAAAGACTTTGATAGGAATGAACATTAATTCCCGCTTCTCTTAATCGATTTAGACTATCGAATTTCTTTCCCATACCATTCTCCTTTACTTTTTAGAGGAAAATCCCCATTTTGGCTGATATATAAGCATAATCACATTCATCATGGCAATATAAACCATATATGGAAAAACTTGTGGAAAAAGACCATGATAAACGAAGAAAATATACCAAATCTCGATTGGAAAAAGGATTAGATAAATCACTTTAGAAACAGAATTTGCCTTTTTTGAAGTAAGTCCTAAAATGAAACCAAGGATAGAAAGAACTCCTATGATAACTACGGCAACTCTTCCTATGCTTGAAATTTCAACAGGTAGTGTTTGTAGAAATACCCACTCAAGGACAAGAAGAAGATTTGTCAAAATAGTTAAAAGCAAGGTAGTACTGAAAAAAGATTCTAGCGGTTTTTCCCTTTTCCCCGTTGCTATAACTTCTTCATTCGTTTCATCACTAACTGTTATTTCCTCTACCTTTTTTTCTTCCATAATTTCATGTTTTGGATGATATAAAAGCAAAATGATAGTAGATAAAAAAATAAAATAAGCTGATGGAAAGAAAAATGGGAAAAATGTTTGATGAAAAGGAAAAGCATAAAAAATTTCTAATAAAAGAAGAACAAAATATACGACCTTAGAAGCAGAAAATGTTTTTTTTAAAATGTATCCTAAAAAAAATCCAACAATGAAAAGAACTGCCATTCCTTTTAAAAGGAGCGTTCCAGTCGCAACCATCATTTCTTCTTCACGAGATAATACTACCCAAAAATTTCCAGTTAATACCATTGACATTTCTATCCGCTGAACAAAAAGAGCAGGAAGACAAAGTAAAGTAAGGAGAAAGGCAACATAAAAAAATACGCCTTCTCTTCCTCCCTCTTTAGATTCTACGACTGATTCTGTTTTTTCAACAAATTCTGCTTTTGTTACTACCATTTTTTCAGCAGGCTCTGCTTCTTTTCCTACCGTTTCTTCTTTCATTTCTATTTGTTTTTCTTCATTTTCCACATTTCCACCTATTTATTCCATCCATTTATCTTTATTTTCAAATTCTTTTTCCATTAAAAGTTCATGAATCATCTCTTCCTCATTTTCTACTTTAATTTCTTCAATTCGATCTACTCTTAATTTTTCACTTACCAAAATAGCTTCTACTTTCTCTACTGTCTCTAACAAGTCATCATTGACAACAACATAGTTATAATTGGTATATTGGTTAATCTCTTGGTAAGCTCTTTTAAAACGAGAAATAATTTGTTCTTGATTTTCATCCCCACGCATTTTTATTCTTCGTTTTACTTCTTCCATACTAGGTGCCATAATAAAAATTAAAATCGTCTCCGGAAACTGTTCCTTAATTTGTTTCGCACCTTGTACATCAATCTCTAAAATAACATCTTTTCCCGTATCTAATTGCTTTATAATTTCTGCTTTGGGAGTACCATAATATGCTCCATATTGAACTTGTGCATATTCTAAAAAGTCCCCGGCTTCTATCTTCTTCTCGAATTCTTCCTTCGTCACAAAGTAATAATCTACTCCATCTTTTTCACTTTCTCTTTTAGGACGAGAAGTATAAGAAATAGATAGTACGATATCATTATGGCGTTCTAATAATTTTTTGATAACGGTTCCTTTTCCAGCACAAGTTGTTCCCGAAATAATAATGAGAGAACCTTGTTTCTTGGTTTGAATCATAATATTCCCCTTCCTAGTACTATTATAGCACATATTTGACTTTTGGGAAGAAACTGATTATAATATTTCGCACGATGAAGGGGGAAATAGAATGGTAACTTTACCAAATATTCTAGAAGCGAAAGAAGACGCTCTTGGTATGATTCAAGGCGTTCATGAAGGTTGGGATAGTGAGTTTGGAAAATACTCCCGTCTTTATAATATCGCAACAGAAGATGTAAAAACTTATACGGAGGCAATGAATTCTAAATTTGATACGACTTTAACGGTCGGTTCTTCTGCTGATCAAGGAATTGCGGCTACTTTAAAGGGTGCGAAAGATGTCTATTTCTTCGATATCAATAAAGCAGATATCTACTTTCTCGCTCTTAAAAAAGCTGCTATTTCCAATCTTCGTAGAAAAGATTTTTTAGACTTTATGATTGCCGAAAATCAAGGAAATATTATGGATTATCGGCTCTACCAAAAAATTCAAGAGAAACTTCCTCTTCCAATTCGTATCTTTTGGGATACTATCTATGAATATTTTAGATATAATTCTTACTATTTATCAGAAGAACTTTTCCGTTCTCCTAAAAAACATGCGAAATTAGCGCGGGTCGTCAATGGTTATTATCAAAACAATGAGACTTATTATCACACACAAGAGTTAGTAAAAAGTGCGAAATGGCATTTTATCGAAAGTGATTTCTATGATTTAGGAAGAACCCTTCCAAAAGGAGTTACTTACGATAGTATGATTCTATCAAACATTTATGAATACTTGAATTTTGGAGAAGAAGTAAGTCCGAAAAAAGCAAAAAAATATATTCGTTTTCTAAAAGAAGTGCTACTTCCTAAATTACAAGATGGTGGAACCCTAATGGCAGCATATCTTTGTCGTTATGATGAAGAAGTAGATGCTTATATAGAAAGAAAGTTAAAAGAAGATCCAAAAGGTTGGGCTCCTAGTACTGATTTTCTAGGAGGATTAGATAATATTGAGAAGTATTTTACAGGATGGACAGGTCAAAATGTTTCTTATCACTATCTACTACAAGAATTAAAACAAGAGTTTCCAATCGAAGAAGTTCCTACGAACCATTCTGGTTATGGAATGAGTAGTGCTTCTAAAGATTTAGCTATTTTGATAAAAAAATAAAAAAACAGAGAATACGGTAACATTCTCTGCTTTTTTCATTCTTCTATTTCTACTGGGACAACTCCTTTATCAATCTGTCTTTTTATTTTTTCATTTACTTCGTTTTTTATCTCTGTAGAATTTGTTTTTACAAAATAAAGTTTTGCGTCTTGAAAGGTAGGACTTTGAAAAAAAGAAAACTTTTTTAGATAGATTTGAGCTTCACTATCTATTCCAAAATAAATGTAAGAGAAATCCGTTCCCTCATCTTTTAGTTCCCCTGCCTGATTTCCAAACTTTTTTAAAACGATATTCGTAATAAATGGCTCTTCTTGATACTCTGATGAAATCAAATTTCCCTGAATATAAATATCTACTTTATCTCCTGATTGAAAGTGTTCTTTCCCAAAGTCATTCGCTATATCTTCTCGTGCTAGATAGTAAGGTACTTGATTTTCTTCTAAAGTTTCTAGCCAGGTTTTCTTCTTTTCTATCGCAGCTACTCTTCGATTGGCATCTAACTTGATAAAGGTACTAACACCAATTCCTATCATCACTATCAAAAGAATCATAGCAGCACTCGTACGAATAATTTTTTTCACTTTTCTATCACGATTCTTTAAAATCTCAACCGTTACTTTATTTACTTCTTCTTGATTCTTTTCTGATTTCTTTTCTCCTAGTAAGATTTCATTTACGGTAATACCAAAAAAATTACTCAATTCTAAAAGCATTTCTGGAGTCGGAATATAGTATCCTTTCTCCCATTTTGAAATCGTTGCTCGATCCACATAAAACTGCTGCGCTAATTCCTCCTGTGTTAATCCTTTCTCTTTTCTTAATTCTGCAATAAACAATCCCATTTTTTCTTTATCCATGGTTTTCCCTCCTAAATTCACTATACCATAAAAGTTTCTAAAAAGTGCGTGCGGGTTAGGAACATATCGAAGAAGGATAGGCAAAAAAGCACCAAAATAATGGTGCTTTTTTCTTATAAATATTTTTTTAATTTTTCAATTTCACTTTGTTGAAATTTTAAGTACTCAGAAGCAAGTTTCAAAATCTTTTTATCCGCATCTTTCTCATAATTTTTGATTTTGCTTTCCATGTCCACAACTCCCATCGTAAGTCCTTCTATTAATAGATGGGCAATGGAGGCATCACTATTGTCACTTTTTACTTCTTTTGAAATTCCCATTTTTGACATCATTTTCGTCATCATCGAATTTTCTTTGATGTCTATCTTCTCTTGTGCAATAAGTTTCTTACTCTTTTTTTGATACTTTTCATAAAAACTTAATTCATCACTAATCACGGGTTTTAGTTTATTCTCTTTCTCATTTAAATCTTTTAATAGATTGGTAAGAGAAACCACTCCCATTTCACTAGATTGATAAATGTATTCTAATAACTCTTGATTGACATTCATATCTCCACCTCGTTATTAGAATATCCGAAGAGAAAAGAATTATACTAAAGAATTGGTTCTATCTTACTATCTAAAATAGAATATAAATATAAGTTTACTTTTTTACTAGTAATCTTTTCGAGATAAGCTTGATATCCATGTAACTGTTCTTGATAAGCAGCATCTTCTACCCGTTTTAATTTATAATCAATTAAATCGATATGATCTGAATATTCTAACATACAGTCGATAATTCCATGATATTCTACTTCTTTTTCTTGATAAGAAAATTCATGTTCTTTATAGATAATGGCGTTTTCTTTTTCTTTTAAGAGCGGATGATTTAGGAAGGTCTCTATTTTTTTACGAAGGAAACGATCCGTAATTTCTTCCAAATTAGGATTCTTAAAATCTAAATATTCTAAATATTCATGAACAAGAGTTCCAAATCGCATATTTTCTTGTTCTTCCTTAGTTGGAAAATGCGTAGAAGTTTTCGAAAAATGTTTTGTCTCAACAGAGTTTGTTTCTAAGTGTAATTCTTCTACTTCTAGTAACTGAGAAGAAGAAAATCTTTGTTTTGTAATTTCTTTTGGGAAAAGATAAGCCTTTGTAAAATCCTTACTATTTAACTCTAACTTTGTATATTGATTTAGAATTTTTCCCCCTAAAACATTTAAAAAGTCGGCAAAGGTACGAAACTTTTTACGCATCAACGCAGGAATTAATTCTTCTCCTTTTGATTCTACTTCTTTATAAGGAAGTAAGAAAATCATTTTCTCACGAGCCCGTGTTAACGCAACATAGAAAAGACGAATCTTCTCAGATACTTCTTCTTTTAAATAAGATTCTTTTACTAATTCTTTGACAAAAGTTTCCGAGATTCCTTCTTCGAAGAAAGGAACGACAAAGCCATAAGATTCTTGATATAAAAATTTATCTTTAATCTCTTGAATATTGAAACGATTAAATAATCCCGTAAAATAACAAACAGGATATTCTAATCCTTTCGAAGTATGAATTGTCATAATTTTTACTCTATTTCCAGTATCTGTATTTGCCTTATAACGAATACTATATCCATCTTCTAATAGAGTTTCTAGATAGTCTTTAAATTGGTAGATAGAATATCCACTTTGATCTAGACTATGAGCAAGTTCTAATGTCTTTCTCATTCGTACTTCGCGTTTTTCAATCATCGAAGAAGTAATTGACTTTTCATAGAAAGAAGTCGCTTCTAAGATATCTAATAGAAGATGATAAATATCTTTTTCTTCTAAGTGAAAAGAAACCTTCTCTAAGTCTTTATAAATCTTTGTTTCCGAATAATTTTTAGACATTTTTACTTTTAAAATTTCTTCTTCCTCCATTCGATAAAGAAAACTTCTAGCGATACTCACAAAATCGTATTCGAAAGAAAGGTCCAGTTCTTTCTCATAAAGATGAATCACAAAATCGATTAAGTTTTTCGTTAGGGACAAATCTTCCCCATCTTCTAATCGTTCATCTCGATATACCGTAAGAGGAACATTTAAATACTCAAAGATTTTACGATAAAGTTCAAATTGACTAGAGCGATCCATTAAGATCACAAAATCTTGGTAAGTAGCAGGTCTTAGTTCCTTACTATCTTTATCATAGACAAGATATCCTTCTTTTACTTTCTTCTCAATATCACGCGCTACTAAGAAAGCTTCTACTTCTTCGTTTTTAAAGCCTTCTTTGTCGATAGGAGTATACTGCCATATCTCACTTTGATGAGATACTTTCGTAGCTCCTTTTTCTTCATAGTCTGTAAGTCCAAAAACCATTCGATGACTCTCTCCGTAGTTTGCGCCCCCTACTTCATCATCCATAATTTGATAAAAGATTTGGTTAATGTCTTCTAAGACTTCTCTTCTAGAACGAAAGTTTGATAGTAAATCAATTTTAGAACCCCCGAGATGATTCTCGTAATTATTATATTTCTTACGGAAAATATGAGGATTCGCGTTTCGGAATCGATAGATAGATTGCTTTACATCCCCTACCATATAAACATTTTCTTTAGCAATATAAGAAATAAATGTTTCTTGTAGGTCATTCGTATCTTGATATTCATCTACTAAAATCTCTTCAAAAGAATTTTTGATTTCCTCCCGAATCGATGGATTTTCTTTTAGAATCGTAATCGCTAAATGCGCAATATCACTAAATTCGTAGAAGGAATTTTCTTTTTTAAATTTCGTAATCTTCTGAAAATAGCGTTTTAAAATCGTAAGAAGAATGGTAACCGTAGATTTTGTTTTCCGATAATCTTTTTTCATATCTTCTTTGTCTCCATAGACCAATAAATCATCTAAAGCGCCTAATCGTTTACTCAATTCTGTTTTTTTCGTTTTCGCTTCTTCCTCGCTATTTCGAGGAAGCATTGGCATTTTTCTTTGCAATAAACTTTTTAAAGAAGAATAATCCTTCCAAGCGAAAATTGGTTCAAAATAAGTTTCTATTTTAGAGACATAAGAAGATTCTACATAGTTTTCAAATTCATCTAGAAGAATTAAAATCTCTTCTAGTTTTTCTCGTACTAAAGAATCATAAAGTTGAACCAAAAAATCTATTTTTTCTTCTTGATAGTAAGTATCTAGATAACTATCTAAGTAACTTTCTACTTCATAGCGAAGTTCTAACTTTTTAATCATTTCTAATAAAGACTTCTTTAGACTCTCGTCATCTTTTATCATAAAAGTAGAAATCAAAGTTTGAAAGTCTGGATTCTCTTCTTCATAGAGTTCCTCAAAAACTTCTTCTAAGAGTTCTTTTTTCTTCATCTCTAAAAGAGAACTTTCCGTTACTCCAATCTCTTTATCAAGACCTAACACATAATGATATTTTTTTAAAATAGATAAAGAATAACTATCAAAAGTAGTAATATACGCACTATCTAGATATTTTAATTCTTCTATTAGTTCTGGATTTTTTTCGATGGATTTTCGAATTCGATCTTTCATTTCAGCAGCTGCTGCTTTGGTAAAAGTTAAAATCAATAATTCATAAATGTGAGTTCCTGCTTTTAATTTTTCAATAACTCGCGCCGTTAATACCGCCGTTTTTCCAGATCCTGCTCCCGCACTTACGATAATATTTTCGCCTGTACGATAAATCGCTTCTTCTTGTTCTTTGGTCCATTTAGGCATTTGTATCACCACCTAAAAAATCTATATTTTCTTGTTTCTTGAGATTGACAATATCTTTTTCTTCATGATAACAAAGATCATGATAAGGACAGAATTCACATCCTAGATTCTCAAAACCAATTCGTTTTGGATTGATTGTGAAATTTCCTTCTTTCATCTCTTGAATGGCGTTTTTTATTTTTTCTTCAACCATCTTTAACATCGTTTCCATCTCTTTCAAAGATAGTACTTTACTATTACTATAAAAACCCGTTGAGGTTGTTTTTAAACCTTTGATAACAGTACTATTTTGATAGGTAGAATCAAATTTCGATAGAATATCTTCTTGGGAAGTACTGTAACCCTGAAGACGAAGATTTTCTCTTTTTCCCTCTTCATAAGTCTTTTTAAAATCTCTAGCAATTTCATTATGAAGAATTTTTTGTAGATAAAATCCTGCAATCTTCGGCTCTTTGATTTTGGAAAAATGATTTACTAAATATAAATAGATCGGTAGTTGCATCTCTAATCCGTAAGGTAAATTTCGAAGTTCTAAGTTTGGATTTCCTGTTTTATAATCAATTACCGCAACTACATTTGTCTCTTTGTCATAGAGAAGTTTATCGATAATTCCCATAAAAGTAACATTCTCTTCCTCAGTAGGATGAGTATAAATTGCTTCTTCATAGAAAGCATCTTTGAGTCCGATAAACTCATATTGTCTTTGGATTTCTGCGATGATAAATTTTAATTCTTCTTTTAATTTTTCCAGGAAGAATTTTTCTTTTTTGTTCTTTCCCATCTCATTTTCTTGGATAGAGAAATCCCATTCTTTGTCAAAATTGAAATCTTCTAAAAAGGCTTTAGATAAGACATAGTGATAAAGAGTTCCGATATTTTGTTGAAATGTACTTTCTTGCTTATTTAATTTTAAAATTTTCTCTACATAATAACGGAATCCACAACGATAATAGGTATCTAAACTAGAATATGATAGTAAAAGTTTTTGATTCCGTGCTTGTTCTAAAGTTTCTTTAGAAATTTTTTGATATTGATTTTGATAGGTTCCATAAGGAATATCTGAATATTTCGTATAAAGATATTCTAACTTCGGATGATGAACATTATATTGATAATAATTATCTAACATCTTTCCTAATAAAAAGGTATTGACAAAATGACTATCTTCATATTCCCATTCAAAAGTAGCAGGCTCTGTTATCTTCATTTCTTCTAAATAAGAAGACGGATATAAAGTTTCTTCTAAAGTTTTCTTTTTATAACTTAAAAATACATTAGGATGATGTTTTAAAAAGTAACGAAGGGCATCTTTTTCTTCTTGGTTTTGATCTAGCGAGGTCAAACGACCTAGTTCTTTTTTCATAGCGTCACTAAAATAGTCTTCTTCTTTATGAATGACTGGTAGTTTTCCTTGATTACATCCCACCAGGAAAAGAATGGTATCTTCTGGATATAAAGTATAAATATCCCCTTCTTCCACTCCTTCTTCTTTTTTCTTTATGGTACATCTTTTCAATTCTTCTTCTATCATTTGCCTTGTAATTTCATCTTCTGGAAAAGAAGCATATTTTTGAAAGATAGAAATCACCTTTTCGACAATTTCGGTAGGTTCTATTTCTTTCAATGCATCTTCTACTTGAGAAAGAGGCATCTTTAAAATTTTCTTTACCCATGGTGTTCCATAGATGGTTTTTTCGATTCCTATCGAAGTGGGAATATGGTACCACGCAAAAACCTTTTCAATCAACATTCGATAATTATCATCTAGATTTAAAATCTTGATTTTTGTAACAGGAATACCCTCTTTTATCTTTTTCGCAATAGACTGCGCTAAAAAGTAAACTTCTTCCTCTTCTTGTTCAAAGACATAAAGAGGCTTTTTCTCCTCATAAGTAGGAGTCTTTAGAAACTCATAAGAGACTCCTTCTAATAATTTTTTTTCTTCCATAGAAAGAGTATCCTTACCATAGATAAAAACTTTTTGACGTTTTAAAAAAGAGTCAAATAAAGGATTCGAAGAAAGGAGTCCTTGCTCTTTTAAATAGATTTCTAAACTCTTTAAATACTCTACTTTTTCATTTGGAATCTCCTTTAAATCAAATAGATTTTGAAGATAAAGAGAAGCGATGGAATAAGAGATATGTTCCTTCTTCATTAAAGCATAGATAGCTCTTTCATCATAATCTCCATATTTTTTTCTAGCAAGTTCTTGAAATGTCATCACTTTTCTAGGAGAGAGAGAGATACTATGCTCTTCAACATATCTTTTTTTATTACTATGATTTGTTAAAATAAGAGTTTCTTCCATACTATTCACCAAATCCATTATACCATATTCGATAAAGAAAAGGAGTTAACTTTCGTTAACTCGCACAGCTCCTAAATCATAAATTTTCGTATGTCCCATACTTGCTAAAAGATGGGCTGCTAATCGACTCCTACTTCCCGTCGAACAATAAACAATTAAAATTTGATCTTTAGGAAAGTTTCTAGTCTTTTCTAAAAGACTAGAAAGAGGAATAGAATGTGCTTCTAGAAGATGTCCACTTTGATATTCTGAAGTATCTCTAACATCAATTAAGACGCCTCCTAAACGCAAATACTTTTCTAATTCCCCCAAAGTAATTTTAGAAATCATATACTCCTATCTAATGGAATCATTTTTTAAGGCTTTTACCATTTTCTTCCATAAACCGCTAGAAGAATAGTTCAAAATACCTACTTTATAGATTCTTAATCCATATCTGATTAAAAGGAAATTCGTAAGAACCATAATTCCAATAGAAAGAATTAATTCACCAATTCCCATCTGTCCTAACACCAATAAAGAAGGCGCTAAAATAGAAGAGATAAAAGGAACAAAAGAGAAAATCTTAATCACTAAGGATCCTTTAAACATTCCTGCCATAATTCCCAAATAGTATCCTAATAAAGAAAGAACAATAATAGGTACCTGAACTTGTTGATAATCTTCGGTTGTTGTCGTCATAGATGCCAACACTCCTGCTACTAAAGCATATGCAACAAAAGTAAGAAGGATAAGGATTATGACTAGAGGAACAATAATCGTCATATGACTTCCAATAGAACTTTCTAATAAAGAAGAAAACATTGGTCCAATCTCATCAAAGAAAGCAGCTCCTCCACTACCAAGAAGATGTCTTACAAAAATAGCAAGTCCTCCATAACAACAAGCAAGAATTGCTTGTCCAATGACAAATAAGTTTCCAGCAATAACTTTGGCAAAGAAGTGTGTCGTTGGAGAGACATTAGAAATAATAATCTCCATGGCTTTAGTCGTTTTCTCATCATTGACTTCCGCACCAATCATCTGTACTAAGAATAAAGTTAAAATAAAAATTGGGAGAATAAGAATTGGAAAAACAGTTGTCATAATCATTTCTGTTCCTTCTTCTTCCGTCTTGGAATTTTCATTTACTAAAGAAGTAGTAATAGTAACATCCGACATAATCTTACTATAATCTTCCGCGGTAAGTCCTAATTCATTCATGACTAAAACAACTTTCGAACTGTTTAACGCACTACTGATAAGAGAATAATCATAAGTATCTACTGTCACTTTCGATATCAACTCAGCCTCTAGCGTATTCTCAGAAGAAGGCTTCATATAGACAATAATCCCCCCTTCTTCTCCTACTTCTTCTTTTTTCGCATCTACACTATCAATTTGTTCAATATCATAAAGATGGGAATCTTCGCCATAAAGATTTTTCTCATTTAGTAAAAGAGCTTCTTTAAACACCTCATAAGAGACTCCGGTTTCATCTACGACATAAATGGTCGTTGCTTTCTCAAAGTCTCCACCAAAATGTTTAATTAATATATCTAGGTTAAAGATACCAACCACTAATAGACAAAGAAGAATTTGGGCAATCAAGAACCACTTTGTTTTTACTTTTCTAGCTAAACTAACGCCAATTAAAAAATTCAACTTACTTCTCATAAGATTCACCTACTTTAGCTACAAAGATTTCATTTAAAGTTGGTTCTTCTACCATAAACTTCGTAATATTTTTCTTTGTCTTAACAAGATCAAATACCTTTTCTACCACTTCTTCCGATTCTATTTTCACTTCTAATTCATCGGCATGTTCGACCACCTCTAAAACCCCACCTACTTTTAGAAGGTCTTCTTTAGAGACATCTCCTTTAACAAAGATATTTTTCTTGCGATAATCTCTTTTAATATCTTTGATATATCCAGAAATCACAGCTTTTCCATGAACTAAAATTACTAACTTCTTACAGAAAAGTTCTACATGATCCATTCGATGGGAAGAGAAAATAATCATACTTCCTTCTTCTGATAACCGAAGAATTTCTTCTTTAAATAATTCGATATTAAAAGGATCTAGTCCAGAGAATGGTTCATCTAAGATTAAGAGTTGAGGATGATTTAAAATTGCCATAATGAATTGAACTTTTTGTTGATTTCCTTTTGATAACTCTTTAATTTTTTTCTCTTTATATTCCGAAATTCCAAAACGCTCTAAAAGTTCGTCTAATCGTTTTAAAATTTCTTTATTCTTCATTCCCTTTAAGGCTCCAAAAAAGATAGCTTGTTCTTTGACTGTCAATTTGGTAAGAAGACTTCTCTCTTCTGTTAAAAAGCCGATTTTATCTGTTTTGGAGTAATCGATAGGTTCGCCATTGAGAGTAATTTTTCCTTCACCATACTCTAATAGTCCCATAATCATTCGGAAAGTCGTTGTTTTTCCAGCCCCATTCACACCAAGAAGGCCGAAGATTTCTCCTTCGTTTACTTCAAACGATAGATCATCTACGGCTTTAAAATCACCATAATATTTTGTGATATGTTCTACTTTTAACATCCAACACCACCTAAAAAATCCTTACAATATCCTGGAATGTAATATAAATCATTAAAATCATCAAAAGAATAAAGCCAATATTATGAACCGTATTTTCTACTTTTGGATTCACTGGACTTCCTTTTATTTTTTCAATAATTAAGAAGAGTGCATGTCCTCCATCAAATGCTGGAAGTGGTAATAAATTGATAAATCCAACATTGACACTAATCATTGCTAAAAGTGAAATTAAGGTCATGATTCCTTGCTTTCCAGCCTCTCCTACGACCGTATAGATACCGACTGGACCAGAAAGCATATTCAAACTAAGTTTTCCAGTACATAGATAAAGGATTGTAAAGAACATCTGCTCTACCATACTAAAGAACTTTCCAAAAGCATAACGAATCGCTGCAAAAAAATCATGATGGTAGTGATCTCCATCTAATCCAAAACCGTATTCATAACCTAATAATTCGCCATTTTCATCTTTTACCTCGACAGGAGTAATGGTAACAGTTTCTTTCGTCTTATCAGGATGTCTTACCGTCATCTCGAAAGGATGATCTTTTTCTACAGTAAGTTCAAGCGCTAATTTATCATAATTATTAATCTTTTTATTAGCAACTTCCAAGATTCTATCGCCCTCTTGTAAAGTAGGATACTTTTCTGTATCAATTTCTGTTAATTTCGTACTATTTAAAGTAATCTCATTTGTCATTCCAATAAAGAACAAAAGAAGAATGGCAAGAAGAAAGTTATTCATAACTCCAGCTACCATTACTAAAAAACGATTATGCCATGGTTTTGATTGAAGTCTTTTTTCTTCCGGAATATTTTCATCAACTTCTACTTCTTCTCCTGCCATTTGCACATATCCACCAATTGGTAGAAGACGGATACAATAATCTGTTTCATCTTTAACATAAGTAACTTTTCCCTTTTTATCTTTTACTTTTTTCTTACGATTAAATTTAAATAATCGAGGTCCCATTCCAATGGAAAATTCATATACATAAACGCCTGCTTTTTTAGCAAAGATAAAATGTCCAAATTCATGAACTAAAACAACGATTCCAAGAATCAAGATAAAATATATTAAAGTCATTGTTGCCTCCTATAATAATGATATGAATAGACTAAACGCTAACATAACAAAGATAATACTGTCTAATCGGTCTAAAATACCCCCATGACCTGGCATAATATTAGAAAAATCTTTTTTATCGTAATATCTTTTAATAGCAGAGAAGAATAGATCTCCTAACTGTCCAATAATACTTAAGAAAAGCGTAATTAAAATAAGAGGTATCATCTCTACTTCTGGATTAATAATAGTCCGATAGAATAAGACAGCGATAAAGGTTCCAACGAGGCTTCCACCGACAAAACCTTCCCAAGTTTTCTTTGGAGAAACCACCTCTAATAACTTATGACGGCCAATTAACATTCCCGTAAATAACGCATAAGAATCCGTTATAGTCGTAATTAAAAAGAGATAGACTAATAACCATTTATTAAGATTGTAATAAGTGATTAAATAAGACATTGAAAAGCCAATAAATAACACTCCTGCTGTGACATAACAAGCATCATTAATGCTATATAATTTTCGTTCATGGAACAATACCATTGGCAACAAAAGAACCAAAAACAATCCACTTAAAATTCGAAAATCTATCGTTAATAAAGTATTTTCATCTACCTTGATAGTAAGTAAAATAAGAGGAATTAAAAGATACGCTAGAAGTTTAATAAACATTGGAATTTCCTTTTTTGTCTCCTTCATATCTAAATATTCCTTTAACGCTAACATAGAAACTACTAATACACCTAAAGAA
Source organism: uncultured Bacilli bacterium (assembly GCA_947628235.1). Lineage (GTDB taxonomy): Bacteria > Bacillota_I > Bacilli_A > RF39 > UBA660 > UBA5578. The sequence continues at coordinate 158,617 of CANQZC010000001.1, forward strand.
TATACTAATCCTCCACTAAGAAATAAAGGGATTACAATAATAAGTGCGACTATTGCACTAATGATTCTTGTCTTCATCTTTCACTCCTCCAAACCTACGATCTCTTTTATTATAAACTAGCATTGCCTCATCAAAACAGTTCTCATCAAAAGCAGGAAAATAAATACTTGGAAAATACATTTCCGCATAACTTAACTGATATAACATAAAGTTACTGATTCTTACTTCCCCACTCGTTCGAATTAAAAAATCTATCGGTGGTAAATCTTGAAAGAGATAGTGAGAAAAACTTTCTTCTGTAATATCTTCTATTTTTAATTTTCCTTCTTGAACGAGAGAACTAATTTTTTTCGTTGCTTCAACAATTTCTAGATGTCCTCCATAATTGATACAAATATTTAAAATCCCATTCGTATTTGTTTTCGTATCTTCTTCAATTTCTTTCATAATACGAATGACAGATTTTGGAAGTGGATCAGCCTTTTTTCCAGAAAAAACAATTTTGACATTTCTCTTTTTCATTAATTCTGAATATTCTTTAAACTTCTTTTCAAAAAGATTCATTAAAAAATCTACTTCTTGTTTACTTCGTTTAAAATTTTCTGTAGAAAAAGCATACACACTTAGAACTTTGACACCTTTCGCATAAATATACTCACTTAATTTCTTTAAGTTTTCAAATCCTGCTTCATGTCCTTGACTTCGTGTCATACCTCTTTCTTTGGCCCATCTACCATTTCCATCCATGATAATTCCTACATGAAATGGAATCTTTAAGCCTTCATAATTCATATTGCCTCCACTTTCTAATGTATTCTATAATCATTATAACATAATTCCTACTAAGGGAAAAGACGAAAATAAAAAAAGTAGTTCTACTACTTTTTGGCATCAATATTGACTCTTACTCTTCCTTGATTATTTGTATAAGCTGCTGCTTGAACAAGAGTACGAATAGCATTTGCTGTTTTTCCACCCTTTCCAATGACAGCTCCTAAATCATCTGAAGCAACAAGTACTTCAATCATAGATTCATCATCTTCTTTAGTACTTACTGCAACACTTTCTGGATCACTAACGATGTTCTTTACTAAAAACTCTGTTAATTCTACCAAACTCATTATTTGTCTTCTTTCTTAGATTTTGACTCATGGAACTTTTTCATAATTCCAGCTCTACTGAATAAATCTCTTACAGTATCAGTTGGAGTAGCTCCATTGTGTAACCAAGTTAAAGCTTTTTCTTCATCAATTTTTACTACAGCTGGAGTTTCAATTGGATTATAGTAACCAATTTCTTCAATAAATCTTCCGTCTCTTGGACTTCTAACATCAGCTGCTACGATACGATAAAATGGTCTTTTTTTAGCGCCCATTCTTCTCAATCTTAATTTAACTGCCATAATTCTCCTCCGTTCTGTTGTTAATCTTATCACAAAAGGAAAAACATGTCAACTATTTTAGGTTGACATGTTATAAATATTCTTCTTTTACTTCTTCATCGATGGTATTTAACTCTTCTTCGCTTACCTCATCCTCAATGACATCCCAAGGATCTTCATCCTCTTCAATCGCAATCTTCATCTTTGTTTCCCCTACAATCTCTACTCCTAGTTCTTTTTCAATCGTAAATAAAATCTTATTTCCTTCAATTCTAACATCAGAACAATTTGGTTGATATAGGGTTCTTACGATGATATCTGTATCTTCGGATAAATCGGCATTATTACGAAGACGAACATGAAAAGTATCATTGTATTCTACTTTCTTATTCACTACCATCGTCTTACTATCATTCTCATAAGAATACCAGATATTGACATCATAACTTCCTGATACTCCTATTTGTTCTCCCGTTTTATACCCTTTAAATTTATGATTGATAACCCAGCAACCTAACACCGTAGAGGGAGATTGTTCTACCTCAATATCATAATTATTTTTAAAACTCTTCTTCCCTTTTCCAATAATTGCTTTGGTCACAATTTCTTTATATGCTGCCATATCATCACTCCTCACTTTAATGTATGCGAATATCCTAAAAAAGTGCTAAAAAGTGATTCTACATAAAGAAAAGACTTATTAAATAAGTCTTTCTATCTACCTTTCTTAGTACCCCAAGCAATTTCTAATCCAATAATTAAAATACTTGTCACAATAATTCCAAAGAAGGATAAGAAATCTTCTCTTTTCATATAACGTTCTGCCTTTTTATATTCCTCTGTCTCTTCAAATGGAATCTCTTCTTCTGGCTCCTCAATGATATTAGTGTTGCTATTCATATTGGTATTGCTATTCGTATTAGTGTTACTATTCGTATTAGTATTACTATTTGTGTTAGTGTTACTATTCGTATTAGTATTGCTATTCGTGTTAGTGTTACTATTCGTATTAGTATTGCTATTCGTGTTAGTGTTACTATTCGTATTAGTGTTACTATTCGTGTTAGTGTTACTATTCGTGTTGGTATTGCTATTCGTGTTAGTGTTAATATTCGTATTAGTGTTACTATTCGTGTTAGTGTTAATATTTGTGTTGGTATTGCTATTCGTGTTAGTGTTACTATTCGTATTGGTGTTACTATTCGTATTGGTGTTACTATTCGTGTGAGTGTTACTATTCGTATTGGTGTTACTATTCGTATTGGTGTTACTATTCGTATTGGTGTTACTATTCGTATTGGTGTTACTATTCGTGTTAGTATTACTATTCATATTGGTATTGCTATTTGTGTTAGTGTTACTATTCGTATTACCATTATCTACGATTTCTACTTGAATTTGATAAGTAGTTGTATTAGCATCACTATCTGTTACTTTAATGATAATTGGATAAGTGCCTACCTTCTTCCAATTGATAGAAGATTCAATACTTACTTTATCACTATTGATATCAATCGTTCCATCTTCTTTATCTGTAATCGTTACTAATTTTTTAATAGATTCTAAGTCATGATCTTCTTGTAATTCAAACATATAGTAATTATTCTCAGAAGTAATTACTGGGAATTCTCCTGTTGTCATATTTTGAATTTTTTGAAGATATGATTTTTGATCTTCTTCTTTTAACTTTAAGATAGAATCTTTAAAAGCATTAATCTTTTTAGGACTATAGAAGGTTGGTAAGGTAGGTTCCATAAGTTCTAGTTGTGTAGTTACATAAGTATCTATTCTTGTTTTAAAAGCTTGATACATCGTTTCTTCTTCTAAGTAGATTTCTTCTGGGACTAAACCATATTCTGTTAAAATATAGGTCCTTTCCTTTGTATCACCCATTTCATATCCGGTTACTTTTTCCTTTGTTAAAGTACTGATAAATTGAATATCTTTTGGATCTCCTAAATAATAGAGTTTAATTTTATAGCCTAAATCGACAGGTACTTCTACAATCTCTTTCTCTTTTTCTGTCCAAGTAGAATAATATCCACCTTGAACACTCTTCTCATAAATAGTATTGTTATCTCTATCTAAGATAGAAATTTTAGAGAAAGTCGTTTGATTATCGATGTTTCCACTATTTGGATATTGTGGATAATAAGTAAGTTTTACTTTTTTCTGATTGATTTCTAATCTAAGAATATCATCAAAAGGATTCCAATATCCCTTCATAGAAATAGAGATATCATTTCCATAAGAAAGGTCTTCTATCTCTCGATAAGAAAGGGTTTTCTTCGTATTTTTTCCTTTGACAACGGTAAGATAAGTATGTTCATAATCCAAAGCACGATTAGGAAGTGGTAAAGCTACCCGATACTCTCCTACAGGAAGGGTTACTTTTATTTCTTTTCCAGTAATAGGAAGAGTTGCGACTACTTGACTACCATCTTGAATTTTTAAACTCTTTCCTTGAATATCAGAAAAATCATCAATCTCGATTTGGAAAGTAACGGTTCCTGTCCATTTTTGTTTCGCTAATTGACTCGTAGAAACTAAATCATAAATTCCTTCTTTAGAAAGTTCTTCTTGAACGGTTTTAGCATCTTTTTCTCCTACTAAATCTTTTAAATAGTAGATAGCAACTGCATTACTTTGCATCAATTTTTCTTCTACTTCTTCAGATACTTCTATGCCCCATGATTCTAGATAAGGAATGACATTGATATGATAGGTTTCTTCTAACGCTAAAGCAATAGCGTCTTGGGTTAATAATTTTTTTCCTGTTTTTTCATAGTAAGAACGATAATACTTGTGAACAGTAGCAATGGCATCTTCATAATTATCAAAGTAATTGAATAGATTGATAAGAGAATAACTCATCGTTTTGATACCGAGAGTATTTTTACCACTTTCTTGATAAGCAAGATTTTGAAGTCTTTTTTTATTGTACTCTGCTTCTTTACCAGGAATATCTAACCAACTATCAGAGTAGCGATAAAGGTCACTCTTTTCTTGAATTTTATAAGCAAAAAGGTTCGCAGATGTCTCGGTAATATCAAAGCCTTCTTTGCCAATTCCTATTAGTCCTTGATAACCATGCGCTACCTCATGAAGGTTACTCCAATCCATTTGGAAGAAAGACGCAACAGACTCTCCTTGAATCGCGATATGATCAGAATAATCATAATAAGCACTTCCTTTGCCACTTCGATTCGCTTTAATAAAGTATTTCGTACGAAGCGCTTGTTCATAAGGATTCTTTGCATCGTAAGAAATTCCTATCATGGCATTATATTCTTCTATCACAGAATCCCACCAAGAAAAGAAATCTTCTAAGGAATCATAGTTCTTTTTATTTTCTGCTTTTCCAAATTGTAGAGCAGAAGAATCTTCATAAGGAAGTAATACCATCATAGAATTTCCTTCGACAATAGCATAAGATCCAATTTGTTCTTTCCATGTCTTTAAAAATTCTTCTTGATAATCCGTATCTCCTTGATGATAATAAGGTAAACTTTGAATTCTCGTATCCGCACTATCATATTTTATTTCATAAGTAGAAGTTTCTTCTTGTACTGGTGTTTTAATCGTAGGAACACTTAAATAAGTCGTTTTTATATCTCCTACCGAATATTCATTTTGAATAGTTATCCAAGAATCATCCACTTCTTTTTCAGTTTCTTTTTGTTCATCATTGTTTTGAAGTTTTACTGTCAAAGGAGAAGTTCCCGAAGTCTTTCTCATTTCAAAAGAACCACCCGCTTGGAGGAAAAGTCCAACCATTTGACGGTCCATATTGTTTCCTCGATAATATCCTAAAGCGGTTTGTTCCTCATAAGAAGGTAGCGAATAAACTTCTTTTTTTAACCAGATTTCAGTAGTATTTTCTACCACTTCGACAGGTACTGTCAATTTAGTTTCATTTCCATCACTATCTACGACACTATAAAAAATAGAATATTTTCCTGCTTTGGTAGAGTCAATATTGTCATAGACTACCATCTTGCTAGTTAAATCGCCATCTTCATGATCGAACGCAAAAAGACGGAAGGCCGCATCATGATGATAATCTACTTCCGTTTCGATAGGTACTTTTATTTCTATTGTTCCATAGAAAATAGCAGCATTTTCCGTGCTCCAATAATTTTTTTCTTCCTTTTCTTCTTCTTTTTGACTAGTTTTAGATGTCCGGATTTGGACAAGAAGTGCCATATCGACAATAAAAATGGCAACTAATAAGATTTTTAATACTCTGGAAAACCCCTTCATGATACTCCCCCTTCATGTTTTTTTGTACTATTATATAGAAAAAAAGAAAAAAGTCAATTTTTTTGACTTTTTCTTTATTCCTCTTCGTCCGTTCTTAAAACAGCATTTTCTTTTACTTCATTAGGAATTTCTATTTCTTCTACCTCATTTGGATTAGAAACAAGAATTGTCATAATAATCTTATTGACTCCTCCTAATTCAGTGGTATCTACAGATTTTCCTAAATCTAGGACCATACGAACAATATATCCAGACTTAACATAAACATCGATGGTTAAATCACTAGTTAACTTCATGCCACCAGCATTCTCTTTTTCCAATGCTTCATTCATCGTATCTTTATCGATAGTTAATTCATATTTTTCATGTCCATCAATATCTGAAGTTACTTTTTTAGCTTTCTTATACTCTCCTGCTAAATTATGAACCGTATCTAGATTAGCATCCGTATCGATAGATTCTTCAATCGTGTATGCCCATGTTTTTCCACCATCTTGAGTGATATATTGATATACTTTATCATCTTTTTTCTCGGCATAACTTTCCGAAGCCATGGAAGTTCCACCAAGAGAAAGGACGGTTGTAGAATGCATCACTTCTCCATTTCGAACCATTTCCGAAGTAGAAGAAGTAATCATAGAATACTCTTCATTTCCAACTTCCATTTGAACACTAATTTTAGCGCTTTCTAGATTTTGCATGTTTTCTAATGCTTTGTCTAATTCTTTAGTATTATTTCCACATCCTGCCAAAAAGAAAAGGCAGAAGAAGAAAATACTCATTTGTTTTACTACTTTCATTTTATCACCATCTTCATTATATCATAAAAAAAGGAGTTAGACTACCTTTCCATCTAAACTCCATGTTTTAATATCCGTAATTTCCACATCGACAATTTTTCCCAAAAGTTCTTCCTTCGCATCGACATTTACTAATTTCATCGTTTCTGTATATCCCATCAATTTTCCTTCTTTTTCGGAAGGTCCTTCTAACAGTACTTTCACTTTCTTACCTAGATATTGTTGATTTTTTAAATTGGCATATTCATTGATTAAATCATTTAATTCATAGAGGCGTTTATTTTTTTCTTCGATAGGTGTTTCATCTTTCATTTTTGCAGCAGGTGTTCCTTCACGAGGAGAAAAGATAAAGGTAAAAGCGGAATCATATTCACAAGTTTTTACTACTTCTAAGGTTTCTTCAAAATCTTCTCTTGTCTCGCCCGGGAAACCGACAATAATATCAGTCGTAAGCGCTAAAGAAGGAATTCTTTTTTTCAATTTAGAGACAAGTTCTAAATATTCTTGTTTTGTATATCTTCTTCCCATTAATTTTAAAATACGATCAGATCCACTTTGTAAAGGAAGATGAACATAAGGCATAATATTCTCATATTTTCCAATGATTTCAATCATTTCATCATTGAAGTCCCAAGGATGACTCGTCATAAAACGAATTCTTGGAATTCCTGTTTTAGCAACTAATTCTAGTAAGTTTCCCATATTGCAAGGTTCTTCTAAATCTTTACCATACGCATTTACATTTTGTCCTAATAAGGTAACTTCTTGATATCCTTGTTTCACTAAATCTTCTACTTCATGAACAATCCATTCTGGTTTTCTACTTCTTTGTTTTCCACGCGTATAAGGAACAATACAGTAAGTACAGAATTTATCACATCCAAACATGATATTTACCCATGCTTTATACTTAGAATCTCTTTTGACAGGAATATTCTCAATAACTTCCCCTTCTTTACTATAGACCTCTATTTCTTGTTCTCTTCTAGACATAGCTCTTTCTAAGATAGTAGGAAGACGATGAATATTATGAGTTCCAAAGACAAGATCTACCCATTTATATTTTTTCTGTAATTCTTCCACAACACTCTCTTCTTGGGCCATACAACCACAAATAGCGGTAATGATATGAGGATGATCTTCTTTTAAATGTTTAATTCGTCCTAAAAAGCCAAACATTTTATGATGTGCATTTTCCCGAATCGCACAAGTATTTAATAAAATGAGATCGGCATCTTCTAATTCTTCTGTTTCTGTAAAAGACATTTTTTCTAAAATCGCTTTGATATTTTCCGAATCATGAACATTCATCTGACATCCATAAGTTCGAATATAATACTTTTTACCACGACCTAATGTTTTTAATTCTTCACTTAGTTCGTAAGGTTCTTCGATAAAAGTTATTTTTTGTTGTGTTCTTTTTCTGGCTTCTTCTAGATTTGGTAAATTCATACAATCACTTCCACTAATTCATGATACCATAGTTTTTTCAATTCTACAAGAAAAAGAAAAAAGATAGATATCTATCTTTTTCACTATTTTTGGAAGTTATTCATTCCTAATTGTTGCTCTCCCATTTTAACTAATCTCTTAGTGATTTCACCACCTACAGAACCATTAGCTCTAGAAGTAGCATCAGGACCCATAGCAACACCTAATTCAGAAGCGATTTCATATTTCATCTTTTCGATAGCTTGTTTTGCTCCTGGAACTACAAATTTATTTGTATTACTGTTTTTCATATTCTCACCTCCTGTACATTACTATCATGTGTACAAAGAAGGCTTTCATACCTGGTAATTATTGGTTATAATAAATCGTCTTCGTCTTTCTTTTGTTCTTTTAAAGAGATGACTTCGATATTGGAAACACATTCTTCTAAAAGGGTTTCATAATCAAAACGAGATTCATATTCGATACATTTTTCTAATTCAGGATTAATGACAGGATGTTTTGGTAAAAAGATAGTACAACAATCTTCATATGGTAAAATACTAGTTTCATAAGTACCGATTTTTTTAGAAATTTCAATAATTTCTAATTTATCCATACAAGCAACAGGTCTGATCACTGGAATTGTGGTTACACTATTAATAACTCTCATACTATCTAAGGTTTGACTCGCTACTTGTCCAATCGATTCCCCATTTAAAATAATTTTTAGTTTTCTTCTTTTAACTACTTCCGTCGCAATCCGATACATCATTCTTCGCATAATCGTAATAACATAACTTTCTGGAACATTTTTATAAATAGCTTCTTGTAATTTCGTAAAAGGAACTACTAATACTTTTAAGTTTCCAGAATAGGCATTGATGATAGACGCTAATTTCACAACTTTATTTTTCGCTTCTAAACTAGTATGCGGAGGAGATTCAAAATAAAGACATTCTAAATCAACTCCACGCTTTAAAGATAAGTATCCAGCAACCGGAGAATCGATTCCTCCACTTAACATAAGAAGTCCTTTTCCTTGAATTCCAACAGGATATCCACCAATTCCAGGAATTTCTCTCACATAGAGAAAAGTTCCTTCCCTACGAATCTCTACTTTAACCGTAAGATCAGGATGATGAACATCCACCTTACAAGGAATATTTTTTAAAATGACTCCTCCTAATTGACGACTACATTCTAGGTTTTCGATAGGAAAACTCTTATCTGCTCTTTTCGTTTCTACTTTAAAAGTTTGAAAAGGTACTTTCTTTAATAGTTCGACCAAAGAGGAAGAAATCTCTTCCATATTAGTATGAACTTGGTAACATTCGACAATACTATGAATTCCAAAAACATGAACTAATTTTTCTTCAATGGCTTCTAAAGATTCACTTTCAATATACATTCTAACCCGATCATAATGAATTTGATATTCTTCGCCCATTAAAATGGATTGAATATTTTTTACTAATAATTTAATAAATGTTTTTCGATTTCCTTTTTTGGTAGTAAGTTCTCCATACTTAATTAATAATAACTTTTTCATATTTTCTCCCTAACTGACATGTACCATTTTATCATATTTTTTTCCTTTTGAAAACAAAAAAGACTATCCAAAGATAGTCCTATGAAATTACTTTCGTAAATTCTCCATTGACAGTGTTGAAACGATAAGTACTATAGTTTTCTAAATCTTCTTCTGATTCCATAATTTGAATAACGATAATCGTACCATCTATTTCATATTTAAAAGTAGGAACTTCGACATTTTGTCTTCCTCGAAATCCTTTTACAGGAGCTGGAATTTTATCATGAAGTTGTTTTTCTCCTTCATAATTTAAAATGTTAAATTCTTGATCCTTAGCAACTAAAATATAACTTTTTAATGGAACAATCATATCGTAAGTATCTTTGAAATATGGTTTTCCTTCTAAGTCAAAAAGTTTCCATGAAGAATCTTCTAAAACCGCTATCGCATCATATCCGCTATAATACATATCTTCATATTGAAAAGGTATTAATTCTTTCCCATTAGAAAGAGAAATCAAGCCCCATTTACCATCTTTAGAAGCGGTAATTAAATCTTTTTCATAAGAGTAATCACTAACTTCTCCTCCACCAAAAGAGTATCCTAATTCGTCATATTGGAAAGGAATCATTTCTTCTCCTTCGACATTGATAATTCCTACCATTCCTTCTTCATCTTGGGCGATAAACGCAACTGTTTCACCATCTTTTAAAAGATTTTTAAGAGTAAGATAAGAATTCGTAATTCTCTTTTGCTTGACAAAGTCATAAAGGAAAATATCATCGCCATCTTGAAGGGCAATTATAGAATCTTTATGGTACTCATATCGTCCTACCGAATAAACAGAACATTTTTTGGAAGAGCAAGAATATCGATCAATTTCTTCATCACCTTGATAGAAAATAATTTCTCCTTCCCCTGGTTCATAGTGATATTCCGTCGATGGATTTACTTCTTCTTTCGTCTCTTCTTCTTGAGAAGGCTTTTTCTCCTCCTTTTGATAGAAGAAATAATAGTAAGTAAAAGCACCTACTCCAGCAAGAAGAATTAAAATGAGAATCCAAATCCAAGTCCTTCCTTTTTTCATAGGCGCAAAATCTTCATCATCTGAAAAGATTTGCACTTCTTTGACTAAATCATCTAATAATTGTGTATGACTTGTCGTTGTTTGTTCTTCTTTCTTTGGTTCTTCTCCTTTTTCTATCGTAGCGATAGGTTCTATAGAAGGAGTCTCTTCTTGCGAAACAGGTTTTAAAGACATCGTATTTTGAACAGAAGTTTCTTCTTGGGTAACCGGTTCTGAGGGCATCTCATTTTGAACAGGCGTTTCCGCATTCTGTTGCTGTTCTAATAACTCTTTTTCCCGTCTTCTTTCTTCCCGAAGTCGTTTTCTTTTGGCTTTCCTACTTTCTCTTGTAGGAGTAGTCATTTCTTTCTCTTCGTTCATTTTCTCACCTACTTATTTGTATTGCTATATAAGAATACTAATTTCTCATAAACATTTGGTTCTATTTTATTTAAAAGGCTAATAGTAAGTTCTAAAGACTTTTGATATTCTCCTTTTAAAAATAATTGTTCTGAAAGATTTAGTTTATTACTAAGTCCTTCATAACTACTACGATAACGATTACTATAGACAAGTGCTGTCTCAGCAAAAGTAGCAATACGGATTAATTCTTTGGTTCTCGTATAAAGTTTTAAAACCAAGTCACGAGCTGTATCTACTCTCGTATTTAAAACACTAATCGTAATTGGTTTTTTATCCAGTTCCCGAACAATTTCTCGAATTGCTCCCATCGCCTCTTTTAATTCTACATAATAACTTTGTGGAATAAATGGTAAGTTATATTCCCTCATCTTTAACTTCGAATCTTTTAAAATAATTTTAATTTCATCTAGTTGTTGACGAGCTCGTAACTCATCATCTCTCATACTTCCAATAGCGTCTAAAGAATTATCTAGTTTATCCTCTATCTTAGCGAGAGATACGCCTAATCCTTCTAATTCTTTTAATAATTTAGAATACGCAAAAGTCGTATTATTCACAGTATGTTCTACTAGAATTTGATAGTTAGATCCTACCTCTTTTAGTTCTTCATAGAGTCCTTTTAAGACTTCAATATCTTCTTCTGATAAATTGTATAAGTTTTTAATATCTTCTAATTGATTAAAGATATTTTCTACTACAGAACTAATCTTATTTAATTTATTACGGAAAGCAACATTACTATCTTCGTAATTAGCACGCGCTACTTTCTCTTTTTCAAAGTCATTGAAAAGAGAATCAAAATAATCTAGTAATACTTTTAATTCAAAAAGTCCTTCCTCTAAGTTTAAATTTTGAGTTCGAACAATGATATCCCCAATTTTCTTATTCGCTTCATCGATATTATATTCCACATTTAAATAATCTAATGGATACCCTGATTTTACCATTTGATTATAAACTTCACTTACTTCTTGAATTCTCTTAGGAAGAACATTATAAGCAAGTAAGACAATCGATGGAACTTCTTCTATCACAATGGCCATATGTTTTAATAAATCATTGATGATACGAATAATCTCATTAACCTCGGTATACTCATTATTATCCATGATGGTTTCAAAATCTTCAAACCGCTTAGAAATCACTTCAAACTGTTTTTGAACAGCTTCTGTCATAGGTCCATATTCAGATTTTGTACTTTGAAATTTTTCATGGAGTTCACGAAAACGGACTTTAAACTCCGTAATAATCTCTCTACTTCTTTCTTCACTAGAAGTAATTTCTTTAATTTCTCCTAATAAAAATTCAGAATTCGTACGAACTTTATATACTTCCATTTCTAGTTTTGCTAATTTACAAAGTGTATTTTTATAACTCTTTTGAGAAAGAGAATACTCGGTATCCAAAATCATATCTGTCAATTTTGGAATCTGTACATCTTTGATATTTTGGAGACGTTCACTCCACTCTTTATACATTGCTTCTAATTTTTCGTTATTTAAAATAGCTTCTACTTTCGCAAGTTCTGGAACGATAGGAGAAGAATCTATCTTGTTTTTTTCTATCTCTAACTGCTCTAAAACTTTTTTGATGCGTTTCGTCTTGCTGCTGCGAAGAAAGTAGATAACACTAACGATTAATAGGATTGCAACAATCACAATGGTAGCGATAACTAATGTTAAACTATTCTCCATATCATCACCTATTATTAAGTATATCATATTTTTTATGATTTTTCGATATTTCTCATCACTTTTCCCGAATTCCCTTTCTTTTCGCAGTTTTTTCTTGACTTTCCTTAGAATCCATAATATAATTATAACTGCGATGAATTAGCAGCGCATTTTAACAAAGATAATGTGTCTATTACCTATAGGGGTTATTTGTAATCTTGCTGCAGGTGAATATATTTGAATAGGACACCCTATCTTTTGGGTAAAATAGCTTCATTCATCAACAGAAAGGAGAATGAAGATGTCAAGATATACTGACTCAAGTTACAGAAAGTCTCGTCGTTTAGGTTTCTCTATTCTTGAAACAGGAGAAGAATTAGGAAGAAAACCTTACGCTCCAGGACAACATGGAAGCAAGAGAGGTAAGAAATTATCTGACTACGGTGTTCAATTACAAGAAAAGCAAAAAGTTAGATTTATGTATGGATTAAATGAAAAACAATTCCATAAAACTTTTTTACTAGCTGGTAAGATGAAAGGTGTTCATGGTGAAAACCTTCTTAAATTATTAGAGAGCCGTTTAGATAATGTTTGTTATCGTATGGGTCTTTCTACTACTAGAAAAGGCGCTAGACAACTTGTGAACCATGGACATGTTACAGTAAATGGAAAGAATGTTAATATTCCTTCTTATACTTGTAAGCCAGGAGATGTCATTGCATTAAAAGAAAATGCAAAAGAATTAAAAGTTGTCAAAGCTTCTTTAGAAGCCTTAACAAGAAGAGTAGACTTTGTTACTTTTGATGATACAAAAATGACTGGTACTTATGTAAGATATCCAGAAAGAAGCGAACTTAACGCTGATATTAATGAATCATTAATCGTTGAATACTACAACAGATAAAAAACTTAGATTTCTAAGTTTTTTTCTGGCTCAAAAAAAGAACTGTGAAAGTTCTTTTTTTATTCAAAAATTCCCATATAGTACTTTTTCTTTCCTTTTCTGACAATGATAACCTTTCCTTCTTTCGCCATGGAAGAATCAATCATTTGATTTTCATCAGTCATCTTATCTCCATTAATACTGATAGATCCAGCATTTAAAAATTCTCTGGCTTCTCTTCTACTAGTTGCAATTCCATTTTCTACAAGTAAATCAATTAAAGGGAGTGGTTTCGCTGAAAAGTTTGGTACTGATTTAAAGCCATCTTCTATTTCCGCTAATGTTAAATCTTTGATATTCTCACTAAAGAGTGCTTCACTAATATGAACCGCATGAAGATATTCTTCCTCTCCATGTAAGAAAGTAATAACTTCTTTCGCTAGAGATTTTTGAGCAAGACGATCTTCTGGATGTTCTGTATGCTTTTTTTCAATTTCGAGAATTTCTTCTTTGGTTAAGAAAGTTAATTTTTTTAAATAGTCAATGACACAACGATCATCTGTATTAATCAAGTATTGATATAATTCATAACTAGAAGTTTTTTCTTTATCTAACCATAGAGCATTTCCTTCTGTCTTTCCAAATTTTACTCCATTAGCATCTAACACGAGAGGCATCGTCATTCCAAAAAGTTCTACATCTTTCATCTTTCTAGCAAGTTCAATTCCAGTCGTAATATTTCCCCATTGATCAGAACCTGCTACCTGTAAAGTAACGCCTTTATCTTCATAAAGATGAACAAAATCCATTCCTTGTAATAAAGTATAGGCAAACTCACAGAAAGTAATTCCAGAATCTAATCTTCTACTAATAATATCTTTATCTAACATGTAATTAACATTAATATATTTTCCATAATCTCTTAAGAAATCCAAAATGGTAATATCCTTTGTCCAATCATAATTATTGACAACTTCAAAACCAAAAATTCTCTCTGCTTGACGAGTAAGTCCTTCCACATTTTTTAATACTTCTTCCTTACTAATCATTTGTCTTTCTTGACTTGGTTTAGGATCACCAATTAGTCCAGTCGCACCCCCTACTAGTAAAATAGGACGATGTCCATAACGCGCTAAACGAGTAGCAATTAAAAAGGAAGAAAAGTGTCCAATATGCATAGAATCCGCGGTTGGATCTGTCCCAATATAGAAAGTTAGTTTCTCCTCATTTAATTTTTTCTCTAATTCTGGACTACTAATATCTTTAATAAGTCCTCTCCATTTTAAATCTTCATATAATGTCATATTATCCCTCCTAATAATTTGTATTTAATCGTTCTTTGGTAATTTTTTGTTTTTGATAAATCGCTTCCAATATCTCTTCCATAGAATATCCAAATAAAGTAGCTACATAAAGTAGATTGCTAAAAATGTTGCGAAGAAGGGTTTCTTCTTGAGAATCCATCAATTTTGTTCCTTCGACATAAAGATAGTGAATTACTTTTAAAGGATTTCTTTCTTCGGTAGAAGGAAGAAGCGGTTCTATAGAAAGATTTTGAAGATGGAAAAAGAGAAGAATCATCGTAATACAATCTGCAAATTCATCTAAGACTTTTTCTTTGTCACTTTTTTTCACAGTCCAATATTTAAAACATTTTGTCTCGTTCGTAAACTCTCCTAATTCCACTAGAAACTCTAATACATTCTTTTCAAAATAAAACTCTTCTTGGCCATATCGTTCGATAAATAAATCATCTATCCTTTTATTTTCTTCATAAACTTCTTGCCATCTAGGATCCATGGTGACCATCACAATTCTCCTCTTCCTTTTGTAAGAAAGATATCGCACTACTAGTTCCTAATCTAGTGGCACCCGCTTCAATCATTGCTTCTGCTGTTTGTAGATCCCGAATTCCTCCAGAGGCTTTAATTTCTAACACATCATTTTTATGACTAGCGATTAATTTTATATCTTCTACGGTGGCTCCTCGAGAACCAAATCCAGTCGAAGTTTTAATAAAGTTGACAAAGGTTTCATTACAAATTTCCGTCATTTTAATAATTTCTTCTTCTGTTAAATAACAAGTTTCAATAATCACTTTCAAAACATGTCCATCAATCGAATCCCTTATCTCTTCAATTTCTTCTTTGACATAATCAAAATCTTTATTTTTTAAAGCTCCTAAATTGATGACCATATCAATTTCTGTAGCACCATTTTCAATCGCATTAATGGCTTCAAAGGCTTTAGTCTCTATCGTATTAGCGCCTAATGGAAATCCTACTACGGTGCCAATTTCAACAGGTGTTCCCTTTAATAACTCTTTCGCTAACCGAACATAATAAGGATGAACACAGACACTAGCAAAATGATACTTACTAGCTTCCTCGCAAAGTTTTTGAATCTCTTCTATCGTAGCGGTTGCTTTTAAATTGGTATGATCAATATAACTATTTAATTCCATATATCCTCCTATAATCTTTCTTGAATTTCTTTCCAAGAACATACTCTATCTGGTTCTTGTTCGTATTTCTTTTCATAATCAAATAATAGGGTTTGCATTCCTACCTCTTTAGCGCCCTTTATATCTACTTTCAAAGAGTCCCCTATCATGAGACATTCGGATGGTAGTACATTATCGAATATCTTTTGATATGCTTCTGGATGTGGTTTTACCGGATGAATATCTCCTCCCTCAATTCTTTGAAAGTAAAAGGCAATTCCGGCCTTTTCTAATCGTTTTCTTTGACAATCCGTGAACCAATTCGTCAATACTTCTAATTCATATTTTGAAGATAAGTATTCTAGCATTTGAAGGAGTTCTAAAGAAGCAGGTTCGGCCCAAGAAGAAGTAGAGTCAATAATATCGATAACCAGTTCTTTGGAATAATTTTCCTTCTTCTCTAAAAAGTATTGATAAAGAGAATCGACACTAAAAAGATATGTCTTTTTTTCTACTTCATCAATATAACGATAAATCTTGAAAGCTTCTTCCTTAGTTCCTTCATAACCATACTTTTGGAGTACTTCTTGATAACTTTCTAGATATTCCTCTCGATTCATAATGAGGGTATTATCTAAATCAAAAACAATTTTCTTTATCATATAACCTCCCTCCACAAAAAAATATTATGAAGTATAGGAACGAGTTTCCCCGCGGTACCATCCTATTTCATAATATTTCTTTATGCTCTTTTATCTTAACGCGATCTACGATTTGACTCCCAACGGTAACTTCCTAAGAAAGCTTGTCTAGTTTTCATCCTCCACTAGATTTCTAATTTCCACTTCCCTTGTACTAACATCTTTCTTCGTCAATTGAAAACTATCCCCATTATATCATAATTCAAAGGAAAGTCAACTCTTTTAGTAAACGACTCCGCCCCATTCTACTACCGTAAATCCAGTTCTCTGAAATGGCTTTAAAGTCTGTGGTGGAAGAGATACTTTTTTATCTACTTTTTTCACATGAATCGCTACTCTTAAAAGAGAATCTGGAGCTGGAGAAATATGAATTGGACTAAAGAGATTTCTCTCTTGTGTAAGTTCAAAATAAACTAGACTCTTCTCATTCTTCTCTAAAATAGGAAGCCAGTACATGATAAATTCATTTCTTTCTCTATCGTTAAATCCTAGTTGTGTTAACTTCTCTTCTAAGAAGGGAATCGCATCTTCTTTTTCTACATAGAATCCTTCTTTAAAATCAATTGGATGACTCGCTAACTCTTCCCAATAAAGAGCATAGTAAGATTTTTGATTCTCATCTAATAAATTTCCATTAGGACTCGCCAATACCTTCCATGATTCTTGATATTTTGGATAGGTCGTTGTCAATCTTTCGGGATGTTGGAAGGTTACTGTAACTACTGTGGGAACAGTTGGATAAAGATAGAGAATAGGTTTCGCATATCCTCCTATATAAGTAGCTATCTTTCCAGATTCCTTCGTAGATGGAATATAGTAGTACTCATATCCTAAATCATAATCCTTTAACTCTTCTATACTCATATCTGGATTTTCTTTATGAACATCTTCGATAGGTACGGAATCACTTTGAATAATTAAATAAATACCATTCTTTCCCTTTTCTTCATACCATCCAGATAACATCGTATGGAAATATTCTTTTTCTCTATCCCAATTTTCAAGGAAAGTATGAACCGTATTGCCTGCATAATCCACTAAGTTTAAACTAGTTCCTTCACTTACTACCACATAATCTTGTACTAGTAATTCGACACTCGTATATTCTTTACTCGTATAAAGTAGTTTTTGATTGGCATCATAAACTTTAAATCCCGTCTTGGTAGCTGTCACAAAATTCTTATCAAAAATAGAAAATAAAGTAACATTCTCTCCTCCAAATACGGCTTTACCACTTTGATTATAGATTTTAAAAGAATCATCACTTCCAATACCAATATAAACATCTTTACTGTTTTCACCCTTAAAGAAATTGTAAAATTGGCCAGGAAGAGAAAACGCTAAAGAAGAAGTCTTTAAATCGAAACAATTTACATTCTTACTTGTTTGATAACATACACTTCCGGCTTCATACGCATACTCTGCCGGAATGTAAGGTCCTGGTTCTATTAAGTCTCCCTCTACATTTCGAATTTTCTTTTTACTAGCAATACTATAAAGATAATTGGTTGTAGATTTTTCTGGAATAGAATAAACAGCATATAGCTCTGCTCCAGAAGAAATCTCCATATATTCATATTCTATTAAATCATCTAATAATTTGGTATTTGTCGTATAATCATAAAGAAGAACAGAATTAGAACCTACTTCTTTGATAAAGGCATATCCATGATAAGCAGAAAGTCCTGTACATCCATCTTTTTCACAAACGATTTTTCCTACTTCTTCAGATTTATCTCCTTTCGTAAAAGAATAACTATCTCCATATTCTTCTTTTGTCTTATAGATAGTTAAAGTCCTAGACGTAACATCTTCTACTTTTTCACCATAAGTATATTTTTCTGTAGACCCATCAATAGTACAATCTGCTAAATAGACTTTTCCTGTTGGATAAATATCTGCTTTCTCACAGACAATCTCATGATCTGCTACTTTCGCATAAGGAGAAATTTCACTATACTTTGGTAATTTCTTTGTTTCTGCCGCACTAGTAGCCACTAACTCTTCTATCTTTTGACCATATTCCTGCATAATTTCTTCCTTCGTTTTCTCCTCTACTGGAGTCGATGGAGAATCTGGTTTCTCTCGCTCTGTTGGCTCTTTTTTATCCTTCTTGAAAACAAGGAGAACAATTACCAGTATAAGTAGTAATAAGAGAATAACTCCCCCTACAATCCAAAGAATTTTTTTGTTCTTTTCTTTCTTTTCCTTTTCTCTATTTTCTTCTAAAAGGTCACTTCGTGTAGGCTGTTCTTCTTTAGGAGCTTCTTCATGAGAAGCCATTTGTTCTTTTAATTCTTCTAAGGCCTTTTCATCTTCTTCAATCGAATTTAATAAATCGGCTTTAGGAGGCATCGTCTCAAAAACTTTGGTTTGGCCTTCTTTTTCTTCTAATTTCTCTTTTTCTTCTTCCATAATTCACCCGTCCTATCTTTTCTAAAGTATATCATTTTTTAGAAAAAAAAAGAAGACTATTTCTCTTCTTCTTGTTTAACAACTTCTTTTCCTTTGTATGTTCCACAATTTAAACATACTCTATGTGGTCTAATATCAGCTCCACACTTTGGACATTTTGTTGTTCCATTCTCACTAATTTTATAATGAGTTCTTCTTTTTCTTGTTCTTGTATTACTTACTTTTCTAAATGGTACAGCCATCCTACTCACCTCACGATCTTATAGTAAATCTTTTAATTTGGATAGTTCCGAATTTTCACTTTCTTCTCTGCCAGTTATTAGTCTCCATCCGTCGCCTTTTAATTCTACATCTTCGGCTCCTTCACTAACAACCCGCATGGGAATTTCCATTAATATATTTTCCCATATTATCGGTAAAATATCAAGACTATTTTGACAATTTATCTTATTTTCTTCGGTTTCTTCTAACAATTCCCCTAAGGTACCAGAAATTTCGATAGAAAAAGGATAATCTACTGGTTTTAAAGTAATCGCACAAGGAATAACCATAACCCCTTCGACAGAAAGATCTAAATAGAGTTCGTCTAAAGCATCCTTCGTAATCGTTCCCTCTATCAAAACATCATCGATAGAAGTAACTCCCGTATGTTCTAAATCTTCTTTGGGAACAGAATACTTCTCGTGTACTACAATTTCTTTCTCTATTCCACTTCTTAGTCTTGTTATATCGATATTCATAGTATCACCCGACTCAAACATTATACAGAATATTTTCTAAAAATGCAAGAAAATATGATATGATATTAAAAGGTGATTGGATGAAATCGGTAGGAATTATTTGTGAGTATAATCCATTTCATTATGGACATCTCTATCATATTGAAAAAGTAAAGGAACTTTTCCCCGATGCGGTAATTGTTCTTGTGCTTTCTGGAAATGTTACCCAACGAGGCGAATTAAGTGTTTTAACAAAGTGGGAAAAAACCGCTTTAGCGCTTTCTTATGGTGTCGATTTAGTCGTCGAACTTCCTTTTGTATTTGCAAGTCAAGCTGCCGATATTTTTGCGAAAGGTGCGATTTCAATATTAAAAGATTTAGAAGTAGAAGCTCTTGTTTTTGGTTCCGAAATGGGAGAAATCGAACCTTTTTTAAAAAGCGCCGAAACCTCTCAACAAGAAAGCTATCAGCAAAAATTAAAAACTTATTTAGAACAAGGATGGAACTATCCTACTAGCCTTTCTAAAGCCTTAGAAGAGGAATGTCATATTTCTATCTCACAGCCGAATGATTTACTAGGATATAGTTATGTCAAAGAAATTTTAGCGCAGCACGCAAAGATAAAACCAGTAACGATTAGAAGAACCAATTCCTACCATCATCAAAAGTTAGAGGGCAAAAATAGTAGTGCCACAAGTATCCGCGAAAGTTTAAAGAAAAAAGAAGATATTTCTTCTGCTGTTTTGAAAGAAGAAGTAGAACTGTTAAAGGAACCCATCTTCTTAAGTGATTTCTACCCTCTTATTCGTTATAAAATTATCACGGAAGAACATTTAGAAAAATATCAAACCGTCGATGAAAGAATTGCGCATCGACTAAAAAAGATGGCTTTATCTTCTTCTACTTTAGAAGAATTTCTTACCAAAGTAAAAACCAAATATTATACCTATAATCGATTGATGAGAATGTGTAGTCATCTCCTTTTTTCCTTTACCAAAGAAGAGAATCAATACTATCAAGAAAAAAGATATCTACGAATTTTAGGATTTAGTAAAAAAGGAAAACAATATCTTCATGAAAAGAAAAAAAAGACGACCATTCTCTCTAACTACGCAAGTGATAAAGAAAATCTGTTAACATTAGAACTTAGAGTAGCAAAAATACTAAGTCTAAAAAAAGGAGAAGCCTTCCTAAAAGAAGAAATTTCTCATAAACCAATTCAAAAAGAAGAAAATTAATTTCTTCTTTTTCAGTTATTTTTTGCTTCTCTTTTAGAATATATCCAATGTCCCATACCATAGCAAATCAAAAATGTCATAATAGAAATAATAATACCCGTACTATCTTTGATATCAACAATCGTTAAAGCATTTTGATAATCCATCGTATGATTTAAAATCGTCGTATAATCTAAATATGGGAAAATCGTATACGCTAAAATACTCGTTTTAGATTTTAAAATAATTGACCAAGAAACAGTTGATAAGGCAACTCCAAGTAAGGAGATTCCTGCAACAACAAATGTTTTTCGACTAAAAAGAGATAATAAAAAGTAAATGGATAAAAAGGATAAAACAGGAATACTAGCAAGGAAAATATCTTTGAGAATGGTAAGTAGATAAAAGTTCTCTACTACTCTACCTCCCCTATAAACTAAGGCTGGAGTAAAGATTTCATGGAATCCAAAAAGACTACCAGAAATGATAACAAAGAAAATAAGACCAATCAACCATAAGAAATAACATTTCAGTGTCACATAAAGAAACTTCGCTAAAAAAATCTTTCCTCTTTTATTAGGACTAGTAAGAATGATATTTTCTTCCCCACTTGCTTGTTCTTTGGTGAGAATATCCCCACTCGTTAAAAGAATCAAAATGAAAATAACAATTCCTAAGTGTTTTACACCATCGACTATTGTTTTAGAAGAAAGTGTCGTATGCTCTAAACCGTCCTCTTCGGTCTTTTCGACTGGAATCGCAGATAAAATGGCATGCATAGTACTATACTTTAAAATTTCTTTTTTCTCATTCGCCCATTCTTCTTGGCGCTTACATGCTCTTTGTATTCCTTCATAATTAGGAATACTTCCGATATTCAGTTGCTCAGAAGGATCACAACTAGGAATTGTTTGGATACGATACACATTTTGAACACGATAATCTTGTTCATCTTCTATCTTTTGTTCTATAATCGAATCCGCTAATTCTGGATAAGTAAGAAAAGTTTGGATAAAGTAGTCCGTATCTTTTGTTCTTCCAGTATCTTGATGGATATCATATCCTGATTTGATTACTTTTAACATGTACTCTAAATAGCGATAATAAATCCCCTCTTCTAAAAGTTGTTCAACATTCTTTAAATACTCTTTTTTGGCGTTAATCGCACTTTCTATTTCGGAAGATGGTTTTTGATAATACTCTTTTAAAGTTTGATAAAAAGTATCTTTTCCATAGCTTAAATCACTATCCTCAGAAAGAAAATCTTGAAGTTCTTTATCCTCTCTATGATGGGAATATCTCTCTAATATATAGATTTCTTCTTTGACCGCAATCAGTTCTTCTCTTACAAAATACTGCCAACTAGAAATAGAAGGAATTTCTTTTTTTAAGGAATCTATTTCGCCAACAAATTCCTCTAAATACTGAGAATGAAGAGCGACTAATTCCTTTTCAAGTTCCGTATTCAAATCAAGTGTATTTTCTTTCAAATCTTTTTGAAGTCTTTGATATTCTTCTCTTTGAATATCCAAAAAAAGATCTAGTTCAAATAGAGTGTCGCTTACCTGAAGAGTGGGGTTATTGTTTAGAGCAGTCCAACCAATTATCGCACTACTTGCCAAGAATAAAATGACAATTCCAAAAATGCTTTTGAACCAACTTCTATTTTTGATATTTTCAGCTTTGATTAAATCCCAAATTTTCATACTTCTCCTCCAATTTGATGATGAGAACCACTTGTCAAAGTAAAGAATTCTTCCTCCAATGTCTTTTCTTGATTTTGAATTTCTTCCATTTCTATATCATCAATGATATAGCCATTATCTAAAATGATAATTCGATCACAGACATTTTCCATCTCGGATAAAATATGACTACTCATTAAAATAGATATCTTCTCCTTTTGACTAATTTCTTTTAAAAGTTCTCTTAATTCTTTTATACCGAGTGGATCTAATCCATTCATAGGTTCATCTAATAATAAGATTTTAGGCTTCTTCATGAGCGCTAAAACAAGTCCAAGTCGCTGTTTCATTCCTAAAGAATAGGTTTTTACTTTCTTATGGATAACATGATTTAATTTTAATTTTTCAACAAGTATTTTCGAATCTCCTAAATCTTTCATATGATTCATAAGCGCTACCACCTTGATATTTTCCATCCCTGTTAAATCGGAATAAGAACTAGGTCCATCTATTAAACTTCCTATTTGGGAAATGGCTTCTTCAAAGTTCTGTTGCATATTTCGTCCCATCACAAAAACTTCTCCTTTAGAAATAGAATAAAGATTTAAAATAGATTTTAAGAGAGTTGTTTTGCCTGCTCCATTTGGTCCTACTAACCCAACAATTTCACCTTCATAAATCGTCATAGATATATCCTTTAAAATAACTTTTTTTTGAAATTTTTTCTCGACTCCTTTTAACTCTAACACCTTTTTTTGATGTTTTAATTTTGTTTTTTTCGGTTTCTTTCTTTCGCCGTTTAAAAGTTCTTTAATACTCACTCCTAGAAGTTCTGATAGAGGTCCTAAATAATAGATATCTGGAGCATTAATTCCTCTTTCCCATTTGGATACTGAACTATCATTAATTCCAAAGTGATTGGCAATATCCTTCTGACTAAGTCCCTTTTCTTTTCGAAGTTCTGTGATAAATTTTCCCATTTTCACTGGATTCATAAGTTCCCTCCTTCAGTACCATCATAACATAAATTGTAACAAAAAATACTGGCCTATTGCGCCACTTTCTTGGAAAAAAGAAAAAGGCTTTCTATAAAGCCTTTAAATCATTTCTATTCTTCGTAAACGAATCGTCGTACGGGATTGATTATCGAATGTACAAGTAAATAGTGTTAAATCCCAATCTCCCTCTCTCATTTTTTCAAAATCTTCTTTTCGAATCGTTTCTTTTTGAATCACTTCATACACAAAGACATGTCCATCAACATCGGTAAAGATGACTTGATCTTGTTTTTTTAACTGTCCAATTCTTCCAAAATAATTTCGATAAGCATGCGCGATTAAAATCATGTTGTCTTGATAAAGAGAGCCTTCATAACGATTTGGTCCTAGTTTTAAATTACTTTCACTATATTCATCTAAGACAGGAAGTTCAATTCCTAAACTAGGAATCGCTATCCATCCAATATATCTTTTCCCACGAATCTTTTTCGTAGGCATTTCCATATCAGGATTTTTTACATATTCCTCTTTTGAAGGATTATCTTCTATCTCTTCTTTTAAATCCATTAATGCCTCTTCCGCCACCAAACTTGCTTTTTCTTCCTCATAGAGATTATACCCTGCCAAGAAAAGACCAAGTCCTAAAAAGAGAAGTCCTAAAAGAAGAAAAATATTACTCTTTTGTTTCATGTTTCTTCCTTGTAAGAAGTCCTAAAAGAAGGAATATGCCACCCATTCCTAGAAATAGAACTGCATAAATCCAAGTTGTTCCTGTATTTGGAAGGGTTCCTGTAGATTCTTTCTTTTCTTCTTGAAGATTCGTTATCATATAGGTATTTTTTTCTTCACTTACCCAAACCGTATATCCCTTTTCTACTTCTTTTTCTACAACTTGATATCGTGCATTTGCCTCTAACTCAGAAAAAGTATAACGCCAATCATTCTCTTTGGAAAGTTCTACGCTTTCTACGACTTCGCCATCCTTTAAAAGTTCTACTGTAATCTGATTAGGACGGTCTTTAGATTCTTCATCTTTCCAAATCTTTAAGACCGTTTTTGAAAGTTTCTGATCCGTTTCTTCTCTACTTTCATATTTCAAATTGGCTTCTACTTGATAATTCCAATCCTCTTCTAAATTAGGAAGAGAAACTAAAATACTTTCAGGAGTATAAATCATTCCCTTTTCTTTTTTCGCAGTTCCAATCACTAGATAAACCCCAGGTTCTAAAGAAGAGAATGTTACTTTTTGATTTTTCACTTTAGCTTCCTGATATGGTTTTATATCATCACGAAAAACATATCCTTCTAAAGTAAACGCTAAATCTTTAAAATTTTCTTCCTTTAACACAATCGGATACTTTTGAAAATCTTTCGTTATTTCATAAGTTTTTGAATCTTTTCTATACGCTACCTGATAGAGGGAAAAAGAGACATCTGAAGTATCTACCTCTTCTATCTCATAGAAAAGCGTCAAGCTACTTTTCTTCTCAGGATTAAATTCTTTCGCCTGAGTTGTTGGAAGGAAAAGAAAACTAATCATTCCAAGAAACAAAAGAGAAATCCATATTTTATTTTTTTTCATGTTTTTTCCTTCCTTTCTTTTTTCTCCAGTAGAGAAAAAGTCCTAACAAGAGAAGGAAGAGGAAAAGAACTAAGAAGAGAATCCAGATTGATTTTTTCTTGGTAGATTGTTCTAATTCTTCTTGCATCTCTTGACTGATTGGTACTTGGTGGCCGCGAACGAGGAGACGATGACTGTTAATTCCATAAGGAGTACAAGTAACTAGTGTAACTAAATCTTTTCCTTCTTCAATTTGAAGTTGATTTAGTTCTTCTGGCTCCACTACTTTAATTTCATCTACTTCATAAGCAATCTTTTGATTTAGATAAGAAAGATAGAATAAATCTCCTAATACCAACTTGTCTAAACTAGTAAAGAGTTTAGCGGATGGTAATCCACGATGTCCTAATAAAACAGCATGTGTACTTTCTCCCCCAATTGGAAGAGAAGAACCTTCTAAATGTCCGGCCGCAATTTGTAAAATTGCATCACTCGTGCCATGATAAATCGCTAATTTTACATGAATTTTAGGAATTTCAATATATCCCATAATGCCATCTTGAGTTGGATTTAATGCTTTTTGATAAGCGATATCTTCCTCCTCTGTTAGAGGAAAATGAAGTCCTGTTTCCTCTAAAGACTGATTAAAAGTTTTCGCTTCTTGTAATATTTCTTCGTAATTTTTAGAATCTAGTTTTTCGACTGCTTTTACATAATTCGCAATTACTTTCGATTGATGTCTCTCATTCCAAAAATTACTGACGGTTGGATAAAGTAATAAAGATACCCCTATACCAAAAATAAGGATAATGAATATTGTCGAAATATTTTTTTTCATAACCTTCCTCTATTCTTCTAGGATTTATCTTATTTACTAGTCATATTATATCAAATATACCCTTCTTTGACAACTAAACTACATTCTTCTACCGCCGCCACCAAAACCACCACTATGGCTACTTCCACCAACATGACCACCAGATGAACTACTAGACCCAATATAGTGACTAGTCGTATGCGTATGTCTAAAGTTCTGTGTTTGTCTTGTAATATGAATACTATTTTGAACGATATATTCTTTCGCTCGTGTCTCTTTTTTTACCATTTTATGTTTCGATAGTAAAAAGATCATGATAACAATGGTAAGAACAAGAGAAAAGAACAAATAACCTAGCCATGGCATTTTTCGAATAGGTGATAAATTCCCCTCTTCATTCACATAAGTATCTCGATTGCTAGGAGCAACTCCTAACGCTGCATAAGAAGAAGCACTCTCTACAAAGGCTTCATACATTTTTCCATAGTTTCCTTTATAGACTTCTACATCATCTAACATACCATCGATTCTAGCATCATCATAGACACGAATAGCTTCTCCATGCGTCAATATATATACATCGTTATAACCACTACTTCGATCAATCAAGAAAAGGATGCCATCTTCTTTATCACCAATTCCAAAGTGATAAGTAGTAAAAAACCAAATCGCATATTCTCTTGGAGTAGAAAAATCATTGTCACGCGTAGATACCAAAATCATATCCATTTCATAAGTATTGATAAAGTCTTTCACTTTTTCTTGAAGGCTAATCTCTTCGGCATCTGTTAATAAATCCGCATCATCATAGACTTTTAAAGAGGTATCTATCGCTTCTACCTTAGAAAATAGGAAGAAGAAAGAAAGGAAAAGAAAGAAGAAATATCTTTTTTTCATCTACCTCCACCTCCCATAAAAAACCAAAGGAGACAAAGTCCAAGGAAGATTCCAACAAAAAGAAGAATGGCTGTTAAGGCCGCTTTTTTCTTATCAATAGGAAGATCTCCTATCATTTCTCCGGTTTGTCCATTCATCGCAAACATATATCTTTTTCCATGATATTCAATATTAAGCATCCAAACTGGTAATAAAACATATTCTTGCTTCGTAACAGATACTTGATTTTCTTTTTTCTCAATATCGACACTTTGAAACCCATGAATGGACTCTCGTAAGGTATCTACCGTTGAATTTTCTGCTCTTTCGCGGGCATCTTTTTCCGCAACAGAACTTTCTACATCATATTTTTCGGCATAAAAACCAGAAAGATAGGAAGGCGAAAAAGTTTGTAATTCTTGATAATCGAAGGGTTCAATAGAATTCATTAGCTCATCATAAAACCGCGTCGACCCATCCACAGGGATTTTTTCAAATTGCATATTTCCATCCCGATAAATATCATAAGTATCTGTTTTGGTATATTGATAGTCCCCACTACGCCAAGTTCGAATCTTTTTTCCTTCCGCAGTAATAGAACTAGAAACTTCGATATCATAGAGCCAAAAAGGAATATAAACACCTTTCATTTTCGCAATATTTTCTTTCGCAGTAAAACTTTTGGGAAGAAATGGTTTTCCCTTTCCTACCTTTATAAATGCTTCTTGAGCATCTTCTTTCGTTTTATGAAAAGGAATTACTTTGGAAGGATTAAACTCTCCTACTAACCGGTTCTTTAAAATAGCCGTACTTCCACAGTAGACACAAAAAGTAGCAGAAGTTTCTTCATCAGCAACTATTTCTGCTCCACAGTTAGGACAAGTATAGATATCGATTCCCTCTTCATTCTTTTCTACTTCGACAGGTTTCGTTTCTTCATTAATAGTATGTCCTTTTTTCGCTTCGACAGCTTCTATTTCTTCTCTTGTAAAAACGCTTCTACAATATTCACATTGCCAATTTTGACCATGCGGTTGAAATTTTAAAATGGCATCACAATTCGGACATTTATGATCTAGTGTAGCATTCTTCATTTTACCATCTCTATTCTTTTTTATTATATCATAAAGATATGAAAAAAAGATATTTCTATGTTAGAAATATCTATTTCGTATCCTTTAAAGCTTCTACTTCTTTAATAAGTTGTTGTTCTAGAATTTGGACTAATTGTTCATTATTTACTTCTTTTGCTTTATCTAAGGCTTTCTTAATCAATTGAATTCTACTTAAATCTACTTTCTTCGTTGGTTCCTCTTTCTTTTTTGGAGCCTTCTTCTCTGCTACTTTTGCTTTCTCTGTAGATTTTGGTCTTCCGACTGGTCGTTTAGAAGGCTCTATTACCTTCTCTTCGGCCATCGAAGCATTCTCAATCGGATCCATTGCTTTCGTATCTAAACTTTGTAATTTTTGATACTGTTCTTCATTTACAGAAAGCGCTCTACTGGTATCCTCCCAATGAATATTACTTGGATAACTTTCTTGAGATAAAAGTTCTTCTTTGGGAAGGATGGCAGGAACTTCTTTGGTCTCTGGAGTTTCCTCTTTAGAAGATAAAGATGGCATACTTTCTTCAAATCTTGGAACGGCAAAATCAAAGTCAAACTCTTTTTTAGGCTCTTCTTTTGGTTCTTCTTCCTTAGGCTTTTCCTCTTCCTCATCATCGATAATTTCTTCAAATAAGTCGAATCCTTTTTGTTCAAAGAGTGGAACTTCTTCCTCCACTTTGACAGGCGCTACTTTAATAGAAGAAAGAGGTAGAGAGACTTCTCCCAATTTCTTTACAAACTCTTCTTGCGCTGCTAACTTTCTTTTTTCTTCTCCATCTAAATACCTAGTAGAAATCTTAAAAATGTTTGACGCAGCAATTTCTTTTAATTCTTTTTCTAATTCTTCACGAATTACTTTATTACCTTCATCGACTACTCTTTCAAGAGCCTCAATGGCTTTTCTAAGGGCTTGTTCTTGTTCTTCTTGTAATGGACTTTTTTCTATTGTATCGTATTTTGCATTTAAGACACTATAGTCATCTAAATATCCATTCGCCTTCGAACAATCTAGAATGGCTTTTAACGCTTGAATAATTTCATCATATGTGACCATAGGATTACTATAATTCATCGCTACTTACTCACAATCTCGCTCATTAATTTTTTCGCGTTCATCCATTCTTCTTCATCCGTTATATTTTCTAATTCGTACCCTTTTTCACCAACCGTCAATTTGGAAATGTATAATACCTTATTTCCACTTTTTTGAGTTTCCCCTTTGGTATATACCAAATATTTATTCTTTTCTGATTCCCCTTGTAAAATAGAAACGAGTTCTACTTCTCTTTCCACACCGTCAACGTCAATGATTTTAATCATTTCTTTCTCCATTTTTATCCTCCTACACTCTGTCAACATTATAACATTAAAATGATTGGTTTGCAATTCCTCAAGCTTGGATTTTTTCCTTTTTTTCTGTCTTCTCTTTTTTTACTTTACTAATCAAAAACCATTTACATTCATAACTACAAAAATTTTGAATATAGTCCTCTTTAAATTTAATATCGTTTCCTTTGTTACAAATTTTATTAATCTTTTTACAGAATCCTTTTAATCTAAGTTTTCCATAAGACCAATCCCCTAAAATATAATCGTAAGGTTCAAAATAATCGGTATAACGACTCTTTAAGGCTTCTAAATCAAAGCCATCTTTATATTGTTCTTCTAGTACCCATTCTGTTCCTTCTAATTGAATTGTCATTTTATCACTTCCTAGTAGTATTATACCTTTCTATTTTATTTCTAGCAAGTCTTCTTAAGAAAGTGGAAGGGAAAAAAGTGGACTAGAAAGATTTCCGGCATAATATTCTGGAATATTTCCTGGCATTAGTTTTAAAGCGATAGGTACTAAAGTATCTACCTCTACCTGTTTCGATAAAAAAGGAAGAAGAACTTCTAACTGAACGAAGAGATGAACATATACTTCAATCATCGCATTATTGATTCCATAATTGGTAATTTTCGTTTCAATCGTACTGGTAATAGAACCTACGAAATGAAACTGAAAAGGAATTTTCGGTCCAAAATTAGAAAGAATGGGATTTTCAAAGACGACACCTAGAGGAATGGCATAAAAAAGGCCTTTCTTTTTTTGATATTCTAACAAAAGATGGTCAGAAAGTTCTAATTCCTCTAATCTCCCCTCTTCAATATAGCGAAGATTTTGTTCTACTTCTTTAGTGGAAGTCGATAATATTTTATTGACAATGGCAGAATTAAAATCGATACTTACAATATTCCCATTCGTATCTTTCGTCGTAAAAAATAAGTTTTCTATGGTTAACTCCTCTACCACTTTTTTTCCAATCGCATCATTGATGAGAAAAGTCGCTAAAGTCTCTGCCTTTTTAGAAGCATATGCTAGTAGAAATGGCATGATCTTGCGATTCAAAAAAGAAAAGGAAAGAAGGAAAGAAAAGAAAAAGAAAAGAAGAGCGAGTGTTAATCTCTTTGTCCAATTTTTTCTCATACTTTAGTTTATTTTTTTTTTGAAAGAAAATGTATAGAGGATTCATCATCTTCGCATACTAAGAATGGTGATACAATGAAAGTAAAAGAGATTATGACAAAAGATATGATTATCATTTCTCCTCAAGATACACTGGAAGATGCAAGTAGTATCATGAGAAATTATGATATTGGATTTCTTCCAGTTGTGGAAGAAGATGATGTGGTAGGTGTCATTACTGATAGAGATATTGTCATTAGAGCTATCGCTTTAGGAAAAAATAGTAAAGATTCCGTAGAACCTTATATGACTACTTATCTAATTTGTGTCGATAAAGAAACTACCTTAGAAGATGCCTTAGAAAGAATGGCGGAAGAAAAAGTAAAACGACTTTTAGTCGAAGAAAAAGAGAAAATTATCGGTCTTCTTTCCCTTTCTGATATTTTAGAAAAGAGAAAGGATGATACCTATACTTTAGAGATGATTGAAAAGATTTTTCAACCTGTCGAAGAGATTTCAATGACCGATGAAATTGCTATCAAAGAAGCAGAAGTAGATGAGTTTGAATTATAAAAGGATGCCTTTTTTTTAAAGACATCCTTTTCTTTATATTTTTAAGTGTTTCTTGACTGCTCGCCAAGAACCAAACATACCTACTACTACTCCAATTAAGAGAAGAATTCCAGAAACGATAAAGATAAATGGTTCTGGTTTTACTAATGTTACAAACTTACCAAATAGTTGTCCATCAAACTTCGTATAAAGAGCAGAATATCCATATGTAATCATGACAATAGGAAGAACTGCCCCTAAAACACCAAGAAGTAATCCTTCAAAAACGAAAGGAATCTTAATATTCATGTTAGATGCTCCTACTAAACGCATAATATCGATTTCTCTTTTTCTAGAGAAGATAGTAATTTTAATCGTATTGGCAATCAAGAAAGCCGTTACTAAAATAAGGGCGATAACAATCGCATAGGTACCTTTCGTAATCCCATCAAAGACAGTAATTAATTGATCTACCATCTCTTCACTATCTTTGACAACAGAGACACCCTCAATCTTACGAATCGCATCAGATGTCTTATTCATTTCATTGATATCTACGACTTTAATATGATAAGCATCCTTTAAAGGATTGTCTTTTCGATCTTCCCAATTTTGCATAATCTCTTTATAGGTATCAGAAGATTCCATCATTTCCTTACGAATACTTTCTTTATCATCTAGAACAATTGCTTCTTTTCCTTCTTGAATATTAGGAAGTTTCCTAATTTCTTCCCCGATTTCTTGAATTCTTTCCTCGGTAATATCGACATCTAGAAACGCCACAATCGTCACATCTTCTTCAATTTTCTTTGTCATATTGTTCACATTAGCAGATAAAGTAATTGAAAGCGCTACCACAATTAAGGTAATCGTAATACAACTAATAGACGCTAAAGAAAGAGAAAAGTTACGAATAATACTCTTAAAAGAGTCCCGAATGTTTCGAAATAAAATTCTAATTAACTTCATGAACATACTCCCCTTCTTGATACTCCTTCAATATTCTTCCAGAGTCTAGTTCAATGACCCTCTTCTTCATCTTTCCAACAATCTCTGTATCGTGAGTAACCATAATAATTGTCGTTCCTAGTTTATTGATAGCTTCTAGAACATTCATAATTTCCATACTAGTCTTTTCATCCAAGTTTCCGGTTGGCTCATCACAGATTAAAATCTTAGGTCCATTGACAATCGCACGCGCTATCGCAACACGTTGTTGTTCTCCCCCAGATAGTTGCGTAGGATACTGTTTAGCTTTATTTTTAAGCCCTACAAGTTCTAGAACCTTTACTACTTTATTATAGATTTCTGCTTTAGGAAGTCCAAAAATCTCTAAAGCAAAAGCCACATTTTCATATACTGTTAACTTTGGTAACAATTTGAAATCTTGGAAAACAACTCCTAATTTTCTTCTAATCTTATAAATTTTTCGATTCTTGATTTTAGCAACATCAATTCCTCCTACGAGAATTTGACCATCCGTTGGCCTTTCTTCTCGATAGAGCATTTTTATCAAAGTAGATTTTCCACATCCTGTTGCGCCAATAATGAAGACAAATTCTCCCTTTTTAATGGATAAATCTAAATCATGAATCGCAGTCACACCATTTTTATAAACTTTGTGAACATGTCGCATCGTTATTAAATCCATAGCAAACTCCTTTCTCTATGCCCCACCAGATACTTCATAAGCATCTGTGATAACAAAGAAGGCATCTTTGTCAATCTTTTTAATTCCCTCTTTTAAAGCATAATACTGACTCGTTGGAATAATACACATAATCACTTTTTTAAAGTCTCCGGTATATCCTCCCCGTCCTTCTAAGACGGTTACCCCATGAGCCATTGAATTCATAATATATTTTTTTACACTCGTCTCTTCCTTCGTAATAATAAAGAAAGCTTTGGACTGAGAGATTCCTAGTACTACTTTATCTGTTAAAGTACTAATAACAGCGAGATTGATAACAGAGTAGATAAGGGTCGCAAAATCAAAGACGATAGATGAAAGAAGAATGATAATGCCATCCGTATAAAGCATAGACTTTCCAACATTCATCTTTCCATATTTACTGACAATATGATTTAAAATATCTGTACCTCCAGTAGTAAATCCCGCTTTAAAGACAAGTCCTAATCCTAATCCAGCAACGGTTGCCCCGCATAATACTTCTAGTAAAATTTCCATCTCTCCTAGAGGATACATGCTAGGTAAGGTCGCTGTTAATTTCACAAATAAGGGATAAAGTAACGATCCTAAGATAGTTCTTTTCGTATTTTCTAGTCCTAAGAGCGCAAAACTAAAAAGCAATAGAATCGCATCTAGGACAAAAATAACAAGAGAAGGATCTAATCCATACAATTTTTTAAGGATGATTCCGGCTCCACCAATCCCATACGCAATATTGTTAGGAATGAAAAAATAGTTATAAGCAAGAGCGGCTAATAGAACGCCTAGGACAAACTCGCCATAGCGAATCACGATTGGAAAAAACTTGATTTGCTTTTTCTTTGTCATGCTTCCACACCTTTCTTAAGATAGGCTTCGATAAATAAATCTAAGTCCCCATCTAATACTTTTTGAACATTTCCTGTTTCTTCATTAGTACGATGATCTTTCACTAAAGAATAAGGATGCATCGTATAAGTACGAATTTGGGAACCAAAGTTAATTTCTGTTGCTTCTCCTTTAATGGCTCTCAATTCTTGTTCCCTTTTTTCTACCTCGCGTTGATAAATTTTATTTTTTAAAACCGTCATCGCAATTTCTTTATTTCGAATTTGACTTCTTTCATTTTGGCAAGTAACGACAATTCCGGTTGGAAAATGGGTAATACGAACGGCACTATCGGTCGTATTGACACCTTGTCCCCCTTTACCACTACTGCGATAAACATCGATACGAATATCGGTATCCTTGATTTCTACATTGACATCTTCTTCTTGATAAAGTGGCGTAATATCCACCGAAGCAAAAGAAGTATGCCGCCTACTATTGGAATCAAAAGGAGAAATTCGAATTAACCGATGAACCCCTTTTTCACTCTTTAAATAACCATAACATTTCTCACCATGTACTAAAAGAGAAACACTTTTGATTCCGGCTTCTTCCCCATCTTGATAATCTATTAATTCCACTTTATAATTTTTCTTTTCAAAATATCTAGTATACATACGATATAACATGTTCGCCCAATCACAAGACTCGGTTCCTCCCGCTCCTGGGTGAATTTCTAAAATGACATCACAATCATCGTAAGGACCATTTAAAAGAAGTTGAAGATGATATTTTTCTACTTCCTTTTCAACGGTAGATAATTCTTCTTCTAAAGAACGGGACATCTCTACATCTGGTTCTTCTTTCAAATATTGAGCAAGTTCTAAATGAGAAGTAATCTCTTCTTTTAGTTTTTTTACTCCCTCATACTCTTCTTTTAAAGAATTACATTTGGCAATGATTTCATTCGTATCTTCCCGTGTCCAAAAAGAAGGAGAAGAAATACATTCTTCTAGTTCTTGTATTTGTTTTTCTTTTTTTTCAGGGTCAAAGAGACCTCCATAATTCATCTACTTCTTCCTGATAGGACTGATAAGCACTGATTAATTCATTAAGTTCCATATTATCTATCCTCCCTATTAACCATTATAACATGATTTATGTCGTTTGAAAATAAAAAACATATGAAAAAACACCTTATTTCTAAGGTAATTATTTCTGTTGGAAGACTTTTCTTCCCCAAGTCCTCTTTGCGAAGAACTTTCTCTAACTTTGATAGGCAAAAGAAAAACTATAGAATACTCTATAGTTCGACATTATGATATACATTTTGAACATCGTCTACTTCATCTAATAAAGAAAGTAGTCGATTGAACTCTTCTAGTGCTTCCCCTTCCAAAGTAATTCTTTCCTTTGGTAAAAGAGAAATATCATCCACTGTAAATTCTACTTTTGGATAAGCATCGCTAATGGCAGTTTTAATTTTAAATAAATCTTGTGGATTTCCATAAATCATAATCGTATTTCCATCCGCTTCTAAATCAACAAAATCGACATCTGCCGCAATTAATGCTTCCATCGTCTCTTCTTCTGAAATTCCTTCAAAACCGACAACACATAAATTATCATACATGTAAGCAACACTTCCCATTGCTCCCATTTTCACATGACATTTGTTGATAACAGCACGTAAATCACTAACACTTCGATTTACATTATCTGTTAAACACTTTACCATCAAAGTAGATCCTGCTGGTCCAAAAATTTCATAAGTAAGAGTTTGATAATCTTCTCCAACTCCACTACTTACCTTATCGATTGCTCTTTTAATAATATCGGCAGGAACTTGTTCCTTCTTTGCTTTTTCAATCAATCTTTTTAAACTAGGATTCCCCTCTGGAGTAACACCACCTGTCTTGGCTGTTTGATAAATTTCTTTTGCATACATTCCATATAACTTACCTCTCGCAGCGCCTGATTTTGCTTTCGCAGCTGCAATATTTGGAAATCTTCCCATGTTACACTCCCTTTCTCACACTATTTTAACATATTCTTTCTTTTGACACAACCATTCTAAAGTCCATTTTGGGCCTTTTGTAAGGCATCTTTCGCGGCCAATTGTTCTGCTTCTTTCTTACTATGCGCCGTTCCAGCTCCATAGACAATTTCATCGATTTTGACAACGACACTAAACTCTTTATCATGCGCTGGGCCCTTTTCTTCCACAACTTCATATTCTAGGCTTTTCTTATCCGTCTGTACCAATTCTTGAAGAACAGACTTATAATCGTTAATAAAGTCAATACTCTTATTTTCGATTAAAGGAATAATATGCGTATAGATAAACTTTCTAACTTCTTCGATACCACAATCTAAGAATAATGCGCCAATAAAAGATTCAAAGATGTCCGCTACAATCGCTCGATTATGCTTTCCATCTCTTTCTAATTCTCCCTTTCCCAAAAGAAGTTCTTCATTAAAACCTAATAGGATAGAATATTCATATAACGCGTTTTCACAGACATAATAACTTCTTAATTTCGTCATTTTTCCTTCTGGTTCATCTGTATTTTTATATAAATATTCACTCATAATAAGTTCTAATACAGCATCTCCCAAATATTCTAAGCGTTCATAACTTTCTACTCCCGCTTCATGAGCATAAGAAGTATGCGTAAATGCTTTTCGATAAAGTTTTTCATTGGTATAAGGAATATTTAATTTCTCTAGAATTTCCATACATCTTTCCGTCCTTTCTCATCCTCTATTTCATTATACCAAAAAAAGTGAATTATGTTTTACTTTTTTAAGGTTTTTTAGTATAATGTTTTTGGTGTTTACTATGAAACATATCTTAATTGGTATCATCAAAATCTATCAAAAAATTCCTGGTCCATGGCACAATCAATGTCGATTTCTTCCCACTTGTTCGAATTATGGAATTGAAGCCTTAGAGACATATGGTGCTTGGAAAGGTAGTATTTTAACACTAAAAAGAATTTTACGATGCAATCCATGGGGAGGATATGGATATGATCCGGTACCCCCTAAAAAATAAGGAGGAAAAAATGAAAAAATGGAAATATTTACTTCTCATTCTTTTATTTAGTTTGACAGGTTGTCTACAAAATGATTCTATGGAAGATATCGATATTGAAACGACTGCTTATCCCATTCAATATGTCACCGAACGACTCTATCAAGAACACGGAAATATTAAAAGTATTTATCCTAATGGTAGTACCAAAGAAGAGACTGTTTCGGATAAGCTTTTAGAAGATTATAGTGCGAATGACTTATTTATTTTTGTAGGTGCGAATAAAAAA
The DNA here is from genome assembly GCA_947628235.1 of uncultured Bacilli bacterium. GTDB lineage: Bacteria > Bacillota_I > Bacilli_A > RF39 > UBA660 > UBA5578. The sequence continues at coordinate 195,433 of CANQZC010000001.1, forward strand.
GAACAAGATTATCTATCTAAGATGTTAGAACACAATAAAAAATTAAAAATGATTGATGCTTCTATCTCTATGAGTAAAGAAACAATCAATCTTCAAAATATGGAATCTTTATGGTTAGATCCTATGAATTTACTAACGATGGCAAATGATATCAAAAAAGGATTTGAAGAATATACAAGCAGTGCTTACCTCATCAATGATATTGAAGAAAATTATCAAGTATTAAAACAAGATTTAATTCAATTAGATGCAGACTATAGTGATATGGCATCCCGGGCAAATAAAAAAACGATTATTGTAACAAGAGATGCTTTTCAATATTTAGAAAAATATGGTATTGAAGTTATCTCGCTAGAAGAAAATGAAAACCTAACAGAGAAAACAATTCATACCGCAGAAGAAAAAATTAAGAACAAAGAAATTCTCTATATCTATACTCTTCCTAACGAAGAAGTAAGCGATACTGTAAAAAGAATTACCCAAAATCAAGAAGTAACCTTCTTAGAACTTCATAATTTATATGCTCGTAGTGAAGAAGAAGCAAGTCAAGATCTAGATTATTTAAGTTTAATGAGAAATAACTTAGAAGCTTTAAAGAAAGAATTATATAGGTAGGTGTTGGTTATGTTTATGCATAGTTGGAATCAAAAAGTATTAGTAGGTGTTGGATTGATAATCGTTCAAGCGATTATCTATATGGTTGCCTTAAAAAGAGGTGGCGGTTTTTCTATTCCTGCCTTCTTTGTTTGTTCTCTTCCTGGAATCATTGGAGCCTTTCTAATTTGGTTAGAAAGAGAACGCGGAAGATTTTAAAAAGAAAAGAACTCATTTTTGAGTTCTTTTTCTTTTCCTTTTCTTTCTTTTCCGATGAATAAAGAAGACTGTAAGAAATAAAATTCCTAATAAAATCAAAACAATTCCCAAAAGAATCTGCTGTTCAGGAAGAGGTTTTAAGATTCTATATTCTAAATAAAATGGTTCTTCAAAGAGAACTTCTTCCCCGATAGAAATACGATATTCCCCTATCTTATCTCCTGCTTTCATCGTATAAAGTAACTTTTCTGCTCCTTCATATTCATAAGAAATTTCCGTAGATTTTGGTAAATATTTTATTATTTCCGTATCAGATTGATAAGTATGTATCTTACCATTCTCATCAGGAATCTCTTTTAAGACATCCCCTTTTTTTAAAATCGTCTTATATTCATAATTCGTAAAAAAGTATTGATAAAGTTTATCACTATCAATTACTTGATTTGGTTTTCCACTCTTATAATCTGCCCCAGCTGTAATTAATAGATATTGTTCTCCATCATGAGAAGCAACACTCGCTAAGCATAATCCCGCATCATAGGTATATCCAGTTTTACTTCCCTGAATATAGGAAGTATCTATCTTCGCAATCCGCGAATTCTTTTCTAAAGTACTTTCAAAAGTATGATTCTTATTACTCGTCGTATACTTTCTAGAAGAGAAAATCTTTTCAAAATCAGGGTTCTTTAGTCCTTCTCTTAGAATGATAGCGACTTCTTCTAGCGTAGAATAATGTCCCTCTTCATCTAATCCTGTCGTATTTACAAAATGCGTATTTTGAAGACCTAAAGTACTAGCTTTCTCATTCATCTTCTGTACCATGGCATTTTCACTTCCGACAAGATGATTCGAAAGCGCTAAAGCACATTCTGCACCACTAGGAAGAAGAAGTCCATAGAGAAGATCCCGATAAGTAACCACTTCTCCTATCCGAAATCCTGCTTGAGAAGCATGAGCCTCGACAAGTCCTTTAAAATCATTCGCCGTTAAAGTCACTTTGGCATCTAAATCTTTTATCTCATCCAAAGCAACTAAAGCTGTCATTAATTTCGTTAAACTAGCAATGGAAATCTTTTCTTTCGCACCTTTTTCATAGAGAACTTCCTCTCTATCTATTTCATAAAAATAGACATTGGTAGAACTGATACTAGGAATCGCATAGACGGGAAAAGAAAGGAAGAAAAGACAAAAAAACAAAATTATTTTTTTCATTTTTTTCTCCTTTTTACCATTTCATCATATTGCTTATAAAGATATTGAACACCATTTTCTAAATGAAAATAATGAATGACATATGGAAGTAAAAAGAGAACTAAAATAATTCCAATAAAGACAAACATCGGCGCGAATGTCGAAATTGCAAAACTGATAATAGCAAATAAAGCATACGCTAATGTTACCAACAAATGAATTTCTCTTTCATGTTGAAAGAATTCTATTTTTAAGAGATGGTTTGCAATTGTCTCTTCCTCTATCTCCTGCTCCGCCAATAACTTATCTACGGTATGGATATAATCATATAAATATTTTTTCATATTCTCACCATTCTAAGTATACCATCATTTTTATAAAATAAAAAGACTAACAACTGTTAGTCTTTAAACTGCCAATGGCGGAGCAGGAGGGATTTGAACCCTCGCGCCAGTTAACCCGACCTACACCCTTAGCAGGGGCGCCTCTTCAGCCTCTTGAGTACTACTCCAAAATAAGCTACATATTGATTTTAACATAAATAGATAGCTTTTTCAATATTTTTTAAGCAACTAATTTGTTTTTTAATTTTTGTAATGCCTTACTTTCTTTTCTAGAAACTTGAACTTGACTGATACCTAGGATATTCGCTGTTTCCTGTTGTGTACAATCTTCCATATATCGCTTATGTAAGATATCCATTTCTTCTTTACTTAATTCTTTCAATTCTTCCCTTAAATAAATTTCCTCATCGATATCTTTTGTCATCCCGACTGGAATTTCATCCACATTGAGTAAAGCACGATTGCAGTAAAAGGCCTCTACAACATATTCCTCCCCTACTTCTAAAAAGTCGGCGATTTCTTTTATGGTCGGTTCTCTCATAAACCGTTGAGATAAAAGAATACTTGCTTTTTCAATCTTTAAATGAAGAGCGTGTTGTTGTCTACTAATTTTAATACCTCGATCCTCGCGTACTAGTTTTTTCATTTCTCCTAAAATGTAACTATAGGCATAAGTAGAAAACTTGGTATGATAATCATCGCGATAACGATAATACGCCTCTATCAACCCGATACATCCTACTTGAAATAAATCCTCTTTGTTAGAATAATTTGGAAAATACTTCATAATTGCATAGATTAATTTTTCATGTTGTAAAAGAATTGTTTCTAATTCTGATTGCTCCATTTCATCACCTTAATAGCATTCAATTCATCAGAGATTTCATAAATGTAATTCAAAATCTTTGATTGTTTTAAATTCTTATTAACGCGATGATTCATACCACAAATCAAACTATGACCAGATTTATCATGAATCGTCTCGTATAGTTGAAATAAGGCTTCAATTCCATACATATCAATCATCCGTAAATCTTGAAGATTGAACACGATATTCGTAATTCCGGAATGTATCAATCCCTCAAATTCCTTCTGAAAAATAGGTACTGTCTTAGAAACAAGTTTTCCCTCTAGCCGTACAAACAAAATTCCCTCCCTATATTCTGTTTGAATCTCTAGCACACTATCACTCTCCATATTCACTCTAACACCTTTTTGGAAATCGTACTAGCGATTCGACAAAACTAGATAAATTTAGTAGTGGTACTTCTTCCTCTTTCATCTTAACAAGCCGAAAACCAATTCGTTCGACCTGTTCTTGTAAGGTATAAAAATCATAGGTAGCATCTTCCAAAACCATATCCTCTGCTTGATAGATATCCTTCTTTTTAGGAAAGAGAGTAGCGACTAAGTCTTGATCATGATAAAAGCGAATTTCTCGAAAATCACCAGAGATTTGAAAAGCATCAATAGGATAATAATTATTTAAATCGATTCTAGAAGAACTAGGATAAATAACCTCTTCTCCTAATACAATTTCAACTTGCTTTCCACCTTCTATTTCTAAATAACGAACTTCTTCTTGAACTTGATATTGATATACTTTCACGGAAATTTTCCAAGACAAAAAAAATAATGTAGTAAATAGTTGCATAAATCACCTCTACTACATTATTATTTCTTTTTTATTGATTTCCTTTTATCCAAGCAGAATATCTTTCAAAAATTCTATCTTTTCCTAAAATGGTCATAATATCGTATAAATCTGGAGTCATAGAACGAGTTGTTAAAACAATTCGAAGAACTAAACTAATATCCCCGATATGTCCCTTATAAGCTTCTGGATTTTCTTTATACTCTTTTACTTCCCTAGCATATCCAAATTCATCCGCTAAATCCTTCATATGATCAAACCATTCTTCTTTAGAATCTGTTTCATGATAATACTTTTCCATATAAGCTTCTAGGATATTAGCGATTTCTTCTTTATCAGAAATAGTTTGGAAAACATATTCTTTCTCATGTTTCTCATAAAGTTCATCAAACATATACCAAGTCTGTTCTTTGATATCGGAATAACATCCATAATCTTTTCTAGGTTTCTTTTGTTCCCTTTCAACATTGAAAACAGAAATGGCATAATCTTTGTGGTCAACTAATACTTGATAAAACTCTGTATCGTGAACCTGTGCCCAATTCGTTAATCCATCATAAACTTCTTTCGCGCTTAAACGACTAATATAGTTTCTAGAAATGTTTAAAAGTTTTTCTACATCAAATAGTCCACCACTAGTAGACATTTTCTTAAAATCGAAAGGAAAATCCGCTAAAGACTTATCTTTATTACAATCATACCATTGTTCGAAATTGGTATTCGCTAATGTCATTAAATAGAGTTTAACAGCTTCAACAGGAATTCCTTTTTCATGATAATAACTAACTGCTGCTTCTGGATCTTTTCTCTTACTTAATTTTCTTTTAATACCATTTTCTTCCTTCATGATAGGAGAAATATGGGCATACTTAGGAGCTTCAAATCCAAAAGTTTCAAACAATTGAAGATGAAGAGGTAAAGAACTTAACCATTCATCACCACGAATAACATGAGTTGTTCTCATTAAATGATCGTCTACTAAATGAGCAAAATGGTAAGTAGGAAGTCCATCAGACTTTAAAATAACAATATCTAAGTCATTTTCTGGAAACTCCAAAGTACCTTTGATAAGATCATGAGCCTTGATTTTATGTTCAAAATCACCATGAGATTTTAATCGAATGATAAAAGATTCTCCCTTTTCTACTTTCTCTTGAATTTGTTCTGGAGTTAATCTTCTACATTTGGCAAATCTACCATAATATCCTATTCTTTGTTTTTTCTTCTCCTGTAATAATCTTGTCTCTTCTATTTCCTCTGCCGAACAAAAGCATGGATAAGCCTTTCCTTGTTCTAACAAATATTTTACATAAGATTGATAGATATCTTTACGTTTACTTTGAATATAGGGACCGTAAAGTCCTTTTTCCTCTTCTTCGTTGATCATTCCTTCATCAATTTCAATTTCAAAGTTTTTAAGGTCATCAACAATTCCTTTTACACTATTTTCTACTAATCTTTTTTGATCCGTATCTTCTACTCTTAAAAAGAAAACACCGTTTGTATCACTAGCTACTTTTCTAGAAATAAAAGATTGAAAAAGAGAACCCATATGAACAAATCCTGTTGGAGAAGGCGCAAAACGAGTAACTACAGCCTTTTCCCCTAATTGTCTTTTAGGATACATCTCTTCATACTTTTGAATATCAGAATCTACTCCCGGTAATAATAAATCTGCTAATTCTTTATTGGTCATAAAGACACCTCCGACATATTCATTCTATCATAAATTCCTACTCTTGAAAAGAGAAAAGCCTTGAAAAGGAAAGAAAAAAACTAAAGAAAATCTTTAGTTTTATAAACTCTTTCCATTCGATAAATCTTTATCTTCCATACTCGATGTTAAAAGTGCGATTTTCACACTTTCCTGATACTTTTGATGAGCATGAGCCACTCTATCAGGATGCATTTCTTTGTTTGTAAACATTTCCGTTGTCGTAGGAAGAAAATCTCCAAATTTTTCGATATCCTCTTCACTACATAATCCTCTTTGAATCTGTGAAACGCGAATATCACTGAGACTTTCTAACACAATTGCAAACGCATCGGTTTGTTGATGTGGATTTGTTTCTTTCGCTGTTACTAGGTAGTCCATGTAATCAAAAGCAGTTTCTGTTTTCGTTGCCATTAACCAACCTCCGCTTCTAACATTTTCTTATAGATAATGTCAGAATCATTGTTAAAATATGCTTGGAAAAGAATATCCTCACCAATAATTTGACTAATTAAATTCGTTGCTAACAACTCCTCCTCATAGTCACAAACACCTTCATTACCTACTAAGAAATTGGCTAACATCTCTGTATATCCAATATTTAAAGCTCGTAAGCTTCCGTTTTTATTAAATCCATAGTAGTCTTCATAAGAAGAAATCATTCCTAGGATACCTTTCATCATCAAATGATCAATATCGTAGTCCTCTCCTAATTTCTTACTACTGAAACAAATTTCATTTTTTAAAGAGTCATATATGACAGGACCTTTTCTTTCAAAGACTCCCATTTTTCCCAATTTTACATCTTTTATCTTCTCTTTAAGTCGATCCAAACTAACATCTGGAAACTTTTGATGAAAGAGTGTAGTAAGTTCAAGCATCTTATCCTTGACCTCATCTGTAAGATTTTGATTGGTAGCTAGATTATTTCGTACTTCCTCTATGATATCCATCCTATCACCTTCATCTTAAGTTCATTATATCATAAATTTAACCTTTGGAATAGTATTTTAAAAAATTTTTTCGTTTTTTGTCTCTAGGAATTTGGCAGCAATTTCTCCTTTTCCCTTTTCCTTAAAAGGCTTGGTATCTGTCTTGCCCCATATTCTAAATAGTTACTTTTTTCTATAATTTTTTTCTTTTCTAAAGCACTTAGACTCTTTTTTCCACTTTTCTTCTTCCATTCTTTATCAATGACTTTTTCTAAAACCATTTCATTCATCGATGCGAAAAAGATAACTTTTTCTAAGCGATTGATAAAAGGAATCCCAAAGGTATCATTTAATTCCTGTAGAGAAGAATTTTTCTTTTGAAATCCTACTTCTTGCTTTTGAGAGATATTAGAAGTCATTAAGATAATTACATTGTGAAAATCAATTACATTTCCTTCCGAATCCTTGATTTCACTACGATCTAAGATTTGTAAGAACAAATTCCATACCTTAGGATGAGCTCGTTCTATCTCATCTAATATCAAGATACTAAAAGGATTGGTACGAATTTCATCAAAAAGATGGTTTCCATCCCGATACCCAACATACCCAGCAGGAGACCCTAATAGTTTACTGACAGTATGAGATTCCCCATATTCACTCATATCTAGACGAATGACATGATAAGAAAGGAGTTTCCCAAAAGTTTCAGCTAGTAAAGTCTTTCCGACACCACTTCCTCCCGAAAATAAGATGCCATAACACTCATGTCTTCCTTGATTTTCTAAATAAGTATCTACTAATTCCTCTATCGCTTCTTCTTGTCCTAAAACAGATTCTTTTAAAGGTCTTAAGAGTTGATTTTTTCGTTTCTTCTTAGAAGATAATTCATAGATAGGAACTTCTACTTTTTCCTCTAAGACTTCTTCTAAATCCTTCTTCGTTACCTTCCGATAAGCATTCGTAGAGATTTCTACCTCTAGACGATTCATCTCATCTTGGATTTGTTTTTCTAGTTCTCTATCTTTCATAGCCTGTTCAAACTGCTGCGCTAAAATAGCCTCTTTCTTATGATCAATAATCTCTTTTAAACGAAGAGATAAAAGGCGATATTTCTTAATTTTTCGATTTTCTTTTAAGGTGGCATGAGAACATACCTCATCTAGAATATCAATCGTTTTATCTGGATTCTTTCGTTGATAAAGATACTTTCCTGTTAGTTCTATTAAAGTATCTAGTAAGGATTCACTAAAAAGAACTTTATGATATTTTTCATAGATAGGTTTTAGTCCAAAAACGATCTTACGCACCTCTTCTAAAGAAGGTTCAGAAACTAGGACTGTTTGAAACCGTCTATCTAAGGCTTTATCCATTGCCATATATTTTTTATATTCTTGGATTGTAGTAGCGCCAATACAATGAATCTTATTTCTAGCTAACGCAGGCTTTAAAATATTAGAAGCATCAATGGCTCCTTCGGCTCCTCCCGCTCCTACGAGCGTATGAATCTCATCAATAAAAAGAATAAATTCATCATACTCCTCTACTTCTTTAATCAATTTATTCATTTTATCTTCAAATTCTCCACGATACTTTGTTCCCGCCACCAAAGAAGCCATATCGACACTCATGACTCGTTTATTTAATAACTTATTAGGGACTTCCCCACAAACAATTCTTCTGCTTAGTTCTTCGACAATGGCAGTCTTGCCTACTCCTGCTTCTCCAATTAAAAGAGGATTATTCTTATTTCTTCTCGTTAATACCTCTAGCAGTTGATGAAGTTCTTTCTCCCTTCCGATGACTGGGTCAAACTCCCCATTTCTTGCTTTCTTTGTAAAATCGATTCCTACCTCTTCAATCAATAGTTTTTTCTTTCTACTTTTTTTAGAACTTTTCATGACAAAATCTTGATAGAGTTTATCTAAATCTACTCCCATAGATAGAAGAATACGAATCGCAATTCCTTCTCCTTCCTCTAAGAGTCCTAAAAAAAGATTTTCAATAGATACTTCTTCTCCTTGCTCCTTACTAATCTCTATCGCTGTTTCAAAGACATTCTTTAGAATAGGAGTATATAAAAACCACTCACTTTTCTCTTTCCCATAACCGATTACTTTTACTATTTCTTCTTTCAACTTCTCATAAGTCAAAGAATATTCTTTTAACTTTGAAGAAAGCGTTCCTTTTGTTTTTAATAACGCTAGTAGAAGATGCTCCGAACCTACATAAGGATGACGGAGTTGTTGCATTTCTTGTTTGGCTACCATAATGGTCTTTCTAGCTTCTTCTGAAAAATTTTGAAACATATCTTTCCTCCTTCTATATTCTATGTTTATAGTGTGCGAAAAAATTTATTTTTAAACAAAAAAACTATTAGAATTTCTAATAGTTTATTCATACATAATAAGAGCTGAAAAGCAATAGATTTGTTCTTCGGCAAAAAGCGCAATAGAAACTTGAAACTTAATATCAATCACTTTGACATCTTCAATAAATTCATTGATAGCTTCTTCTAAGTCTTTTTCATGACTCTCATCAATCACCTTTACCTTCATACCATCACCAATAGTATGATAGCAAGGATTTTCTACTTTTTTTGTCGATTAAAATTTTTGAGTTCTCGTCTTGAAAGATTTTCCAAGAGCAGGAGCATTGACAACTTGTCTAGGATTAAATGTACGAGCCGTATATCCACTCCATGCAAGATAATCAATTCGATAATGACCTGTCGCTATTTGAAGGTGAACATGTCCTCCTGTAGAACAGTGATCCCATGTCTCAATACTTGGAACACCACCACTTTTTCCAATGACGGTATCTTTCGTAACAACATCTCCTACTTTTACTTTAATAGAAGCAAGATGCATATATCCAGAAGTATATTTTTTTCCATTGACAGTATGGGCAATATATACTTGATTTCCACCACAATTTAACTTATTGTAAATAGCTACTACCCTTCCCGCAGCAACGGAATACACATTCGTACCATGAGGTACAGCAAAGTCTAATCCTTGATGACCTTCAGTTCTTTTCACACCATTTAAATAGTAAGTTCTCATTCCATAATTACTAGAGACACGACCAGAAATAACAGGTCTCCAGAAAGCGGTATCTGGTGGAAGTTGATCTGGATGCTTTGCTAAACAAGCTTGATAATCTTCTGACTCATCACAGCCAAACTCCTTATAGGTAGCCTCCATTCTCTTTAAGTCTGCACGAATCGTTTTTAATTCTGTTTCCATATCCACAGCGCCTTCGATTGTTTCACTTAAATCGACATTTAAACTACTAATTTTTCTTTCTAATTCTCGTGTTTTAGTCTCTAATTGAGAAACTTTCTTAGATAATTCTTTTTTCTTGTTTTCACTTTCTACAATCAAACCTTGATACTCTTTAATCAAACTATCGTTATAGTCACTAAGTTGTTCGGAGATTGCCATTCGATAGATAAAGTCTGTAAAGTCAGTGGCAGTAAAAATATACTCTAAATAAGCATCTTCGCCTGTTGCTGAAATTTGGTAATAAGAAATAATATTTCGGATTTCCTGATTCTTTTTATCAATATCTTTATTTAACTGTTCAATTTGAGCATTCAAATCGGCGATATCTGTTTCCAAATTAATCTTTTCTTGGGTCGTCTTTTTTACATCGGCCTGTGCCTGAGCAATCTGCTGTTGTGTCTGTGCTTGTTGTTGCTTATTGGCTTCATACTTTGCTTCTAGTTCTTGTAATTCCTGTTTCAAATCTTTCAAAGATTTTGCTTCAATCTCGTCAGAAAAATCAGGAATGACAACTTGACTTCCTAATAAAACTACGATGAGTAATAGATAACTGATTCCTTTAAATATTTTCTTCATATTTACCTCCTACTCTTTTAATTCCTTTCGAATTTGTTTATAATTTGGACAATATTTTGAAACCAAATCCCAAAATGCATGAGAATGATTAAAATGAATGGTATGACTTAATTCATGAATGATAACATAATCTAGTTTTTCTAAAGAATATTCTATTAGATGGCTATTTAATGTAATGGAATGATTTTTTCGATTATAAACACCCCATCTCGTTTTCATCGCCCGAATCTTTAAGGTTGGTAAAGAAACCCCTTCTTGCGCAAAAGAACGATACTGTATCTCATAATGTTCCTGAAAGATTTCTTTGATTTTTTTCTCTAACCATCGATCAAACTTTTTTTGACTGGGAATAAAAATCTTATTTCCTTCTATTTCTACCTCTTCCATGATAGATACTTCAATAATATCATAGGCGTTTCCTAGATAGAAAAAACTCTGTTCCTTTTCTAATTGTGATTTTTTCTTTTCTATCATCTTTTCAATCGCATCGACATTCTCTTCTAGCATCCTCTCAATATCTCTTTTGGTGCTATAACGAGAAGTGGTTACATAAATTTTTAAATCATCTTTGACACGAATATAAGAATTTTTATTATTCTTTTTTTCGATTATTACTTCATACTCTTGATTATTTAAAATGTATTTCATGAGTGTTCTAAGAGACAACTCCTACTACTGTAATGGCAACAACTCCTAAAACCAATAAGAGAAGCGCTAATCTCCAAATATAAGAGAGCCATTTTTGATAAGGAATATGAAGATATCCAAGACCGGCTACTAAGAAAATACTCGTTGGTGCAACAACGCTTACTACCCCATGAACTATCTGCATACTTAAAATAGATAAATCCATAGTTACTCCCTCTAAAGTTGGCATGACAGAAGAAGTTAAGGATGCAGCCGCAAAGTAATCTCCTACAAAGAAACTATGAAGAAACATCACAATCGATGTGAAAAGAGTTACGACATGAGATAGTGGTCGATATATCCAACTAGAGATAGTAACAAAAATTCCAGTTCCATAATTAGAAATTAATACCATTGGAATCATAGCGACAACGATTGCTAAAATTGGTTTTACCATTCTCTTACATCCTGCTACCATAGCTTCCTTTACACTCTCTAAAGGAATAGAATATAAGAAAACAAGAATGAGTGAGAAGAGCGCTAAAACACCACTCATCGTAAATCCAGTCCAATACCCAAAAGGTTCCATCATACCGATAAGAATATTTCCAATTGGATAGTTTCCAATCATTACTTCTTTCATAGATTCATAAGCATTGGTTACTTGTGGCATATCAAAAACATAATACCAATTAAAACTTGTTACAAATAGTATCACAAAGAAGAAAATAGATAAGAGGATAATTGGAGTTGTTTTCTTTTTAGAATCTACCTCATACTCTTCTAATTCTTCCTTTTCTAATCTAGGTTCTCTTTTATAAAGTAAATAGAAAAGAAAAGCTAGTAAGAAAAGAAGATAGAAAATAATTTTCAATATCATTTGACCACTAATTGCTGTAGAAAATAATACACGGTTTACACCAGATACTTCTGAACCAGTTATAGATACCGCACTACCTAATAAAACTGGTAAAAAAGTAGCAGAAAAAGCAGAAATTCGTGAATGCTTTAATTTCAATAAAATAGAAATAAAGAAGGGAATTAATAAAAAGGCTAATAACCTTACTCCTATCAAACTAGAAAATAGGAAAAAGAAAATCGCTGTTCCTACTAAAGCTAATATCTTTTTATCTTCCAATTTTTTGCTGATTTTAGTAATTAGGTTTCCATAAGCACCTGTTTTTCCTAAAATCGCATAAAAAATTCCCGTCATTAAAATAAATAATAATATTCCTGTATAAGTATACGCTAAAACAGAGGTTCCATCGGTAAATAATTGTCTTCCTACAAACTCCCAGTTAAACCATTGCAAAGGCGCAAATAAAATATCTAGAATTCCCATAGGAGAATATCCTGCCTTGGTAAATGTTCCATCTACAAATGTACTTGTTGGAATGAACCAACTTCCAACCACTAAGATTAAGATTGTAAGAAATATGATTTTTCCATAATGATTCTTTTTCATACTGTACCCTCCTTTAACATTATAACAAAAAAACATAGATTGCGCAAAGATTGTTGAGGTTTTCACTATTTTTTTATTTTTCTTAACATGATATAATATTTTCTTAGGAGGCAGTATGAAAAATCCATTTCCCTATTCTGATACGAATAAAAGGTATCATACTCTTGATTATTTTTATAAACAAAAATTTCATTCGAAAGTATTTAAAGTAAGTTTGAATGCTGGTTTTACTTGTCCTAATATCGATGGAACGGTAGGTACGGGAGGTTGTATTTACTGTTCTTCTTCCGGTAGTGGAGAATATGCTGGAAAAAAAGAAGACTCTTTAGAAAAGCAATTTGAAGAAGTAAAGGAATTCATGTTAAAGAAATGGCCAAATAGTAAGTATATTGGTTACTTTCAAGCACATACGAATACCTATGCTCCCCTTCCTGTTTTAAAAGAAAAGTATGAATTGGTTCTCTCTTTTCCAAATGTGGTAGGTCTTTCGATTGCAACAAGGCCAGATGCAATTACGGAAGACTGTTTAGACTATTTAGAAGATCTTTCTAAACGGACTTATTTAACAGTCGAGTTAGGACTACAAACAATTCATGAAAAAACTTCTCTATGGATCAATCGTTGCCATACCCTTTCTTGTTTTGAAGAAATGGTAAAGAAATTAAGAGAAAGAAATATCTCGGTTGTCGTTCATATCATTAATGGGTTACCAGGAGAAACGAAAGAGATGATGATAGAAACAGTAAAATATTTAAATGCCTTAGATATTCAAGGAATTAAAATTCATATGCTCTCTATTTTAAAAAATACAAAATTAGGAAAGATCTATGAAGAAAATCCCTTCCCTATTATCTCTCGGGAAGAATATATTGATATTGTCGCATCACAACTAGAATATTTACGACCAGAAATTGTCATTCATCGTCTTACCGGAGACCCTAAAGTAGAAGATTTAATTGCTCCTACATGGATTACTAAAAAAGTAACAATTTTAAATGATATTGATAAAATGCTCGTTCAAAGAGATTCGTATCAAGGAAAAAGAGTCAAGAAATCTTCTTGACTCTTTATTCGTCTTTTTTTTCTACATAAGACTTACTACAAAGTAATTTCATATCTTTTAAAATCCATTCTTCCGTATTTTCTAAAAGAAGAGAATCGCATTCTGGACATTTAAAAGGATTTCCATGAAGTTTAGCAGAACAATAAGCACATTTTCTAACAATTCTTTTTTTATGATTAATCACAATGGTTAGTAGATAGCTACTTTCATACCGAACTTTAGAAGAAGTTAACCGAAATGGCTCTTCTAATTTCTTAGTATATTTATCCTCTAACACGGTTAATTCAACCATTGCCTTAGTCAGTTCTGGTTCTTCTTTAAAATAAGAAACTTGAAACTTTTCTAATTCTATATTTCTTCGAACCGCTTGACTTCCATTTTCTTCTAGATGCTTCATTTGGTGATGGAATTGCTGATACATCTCTAGGCCTAATTTATCCATGAGACTATCATAATCAAAATTCATAAAATCTGCCTGAATTCCTCGATATAAAAGGAAAATCTTTTTGACAAATTTCTTTTTATCAAACTCTTTAGGAAACTCAATCACATGTTCAGGAGTTTCTTCTAGTGAAATTTCTTCCTCCTCCTCTTCTTCCTTTTGTTCTTTTAAGAAGAAAAGAGAACTTCCTCCTAAAAGAAAACTAAAAAGAGAAAAAATGGGAAAATGAAAAATCATGGCTAGGAATGAAAAAATAACGATGCCCAAACTTATCATGATCTGAATTCTTTTTTTATTCAATTTTACCACCTATTAACATTCTATCATAATTTTTTAGAAAAGCATATTCTTAGTTGTTGAAAAAAAGATAGCGCACTATCTTTTCAACTTTTTAAAATCCTTTACTTGACTTGATTTTGGCTTTGTCTGAAATTCAATTTTTTGAACTTTTTTCGTTGTATTTCCAAATTTATCTGTTACCACATACTGAATCCAATATTGTGGAATATTCGAATCTTTTGGTTTTTCTTCATAGTAAACTTCATGAGAAACGGTATACTCTGATTCATCCGTAATCTCTAGATGATCATAGGTAATATTCTCAATGTTATCTACCTCATAAACATCTTCATAATATTTTACAACGGGAGGATTATACTCAATAAAGTATTCCTCACTAGCTTCATCTGAATCTAAGGATTTTGGATTGTTGATTTCTTTTACATAAGGCTCTTTTCGGCTACTAGCAATCCAGCCTTCACTATCTTTTCCTAAACTTACTTTGTACCATACAAACTTATCATCTTCTAGATAAATCTCTAGGACTTTATAAACAACACCCTTTTTAGCTTCTCCTATCTTAGCTTCTAAGTTCGTATGATCTGAGCGAATGTTTACTTTATCAATGACAATTTCTATCTTCCAAGCATCGTCATCTTTATGGAGAAATTCATCAAATTTCTTATATCCCATATAAATACCAAAAGCAATTCCCCCTAAAACGGCTAATATAAGCCCAATTATAATCAATCTTTTTACTGCTTTCATAGACTACATCCTTCTAACAAAATTATATAGTTGAATAGACAAATTGTCAACCAAAAAAAGATAGAGAAAAATCTCTATCTTTTAGTCTACAAACTCTTGTTCTAATGCCTCTAGTGGTTCTTCCTTTAGGTTTTCTAAAGTTAAATCATAATGTGCTTTACGATACTTTTTCGCACCAGTTCCAGCAGGAATTAACTTACCAAGTAAAACATTCTCTTTCAATCCTTGTAAGTAATCTACTTTTCCATGGATAGCGGCATCTGTTAAGATACGAGTAGTCTCTTGGAAAGACGCTGCGGATAAGAAAGAATCTGTTTCTAGAGAAGCTTTGGTAATACCAAGTAATACTGGTACTCCTTTCGCTGGAATCTTACCTTCCAAAATTAAATTTTGGTTTGTCTCTGTAAATTTATTATAATTTACCATCGTTCCTGGTAAGAAATAAGAATCTCCAGAATTTAAAATCTTAATCTTAGAAATCATACGTTTTGCCATAATCTCAACGTGCTTATCAGAGATATCAACACCTTGAGAACGGTATACTTTTTGAATTTCAAGTAAGATATATTGTTGTGCGGTAATTGGGTCAGTTACAGCAAGTAACTCTTTTGGATTAATAGCACCGAAAGTAATTCTTTCTCCAGCTTTAATCTCTTGTCCCTTTTCAACGCATAGTTTCGCACCATAATGAGTTGTATATTTCTTTGTTTCTACATCATTTTTAACATGAACAACAAAGTTTCCATTTCCTTCTTCAATCTCACTTACGACTCCATTGATTTCAGAAATCGTAGCTTTTCCTTTTGGATTACGAGATTCAAATAATTCTTGAACACGAGGAAGACCTTGTGTAATATCGTCTCCGGCAACACCACCAGTATTGAATGTACGCATTGTTAACTGAGTACCTGGTTCACCGATAGATTGAGCAGCCATAATACCTACAGCTTCTCCTTCTTCTACGATAGTTCCGGTAGCAAGATTTCGTCCATAACACATACGACAAACACCATGATCTTCTTTACAAGTAAGGACTGTACGAATTGGTACTTTCGTAATTCCAGCAGCAATAATCTTATCTGCTAAATTCTCAGTAATGTAAGTATTTCTCTCACAAATTGTCTCTTTTGTTTCTGGATGAATAACTTTCTTACTAGTATATCTTCCAACGATACGATCATATAAAGATTCAATGACAGTACCATCTTTTTCATTAATGAATGCTTCTACTAATACGCCATTATCTGTACCACAATCTTCAGATTTAACAATGATATCTTGCGCTACATCAACTAAACGACGAGTTAAGTATCCAGCATCAGCAGTTTTTAAAGCGGTATCTACGGCACCTTTACGAGCACCATGGGTAGATAAGAAGAATTCACTAATTGTAACACCATCACTGAAGGATGAAATTACTGGGATTTCTTCTGATTTACCATTTGGTTTACCGAATAATCCACGCATACCAACTAACTGTGTATAAGAACCCATATCTCCACGAGCCTTAGAAGTCATCATGATACAAATTGGGTTTTCACTATCTTCTTTTACCATTTCCTCTAATTCTTTTTGAACTTTTCCTTTGGCTTCTGTCCAGATAGCAATAACTTTTTGATATCTTTCATCTTCTGTAATTAAACCACGTTTAAATTGTTTATTAACAGTATCTACTAAAGCTTGTGCTTCTTTTACAATTTCTGCTTTTTGACGAGATGGTTTAATATCACTAATAGCGATACTAATACCAGAAAGTGTAGAATACTTAAATCCTAAATCTTTTAACTTATCAAGCATGATAGAAGTTTCTGTCGTTTGATAACGTTTATAGATTTGAGCAATCAACTTTGTTAAAACACCTTTCGCAAAAGCGGGAACTAATTCCATCTTCGCAATAGCTTCTGGAATATTTGTTCCTTTTTCTAGTAAATATTTAGCAGGAGTAACTTTTTCAATATTTTCCGTAGTACCATCATTGATATATTGGAAAGTATCTGGGAAAATCTCATTGAATAAAATTTTTCCTACTGTTGTTACTAGATATTTATCCATATAAGAATCTGGGAATAGTTTATGCTTGAAAGCACGAACAGGAACCGCAATTCTTGTATGGAGAGTAATTTCTCTTCTTTCATAAGCCATTAAAGCTTCATCAGGACTCTTGAATACTCTTCCTTCTCCTGGAAGGCCAGCTTTTTCAATAGTAATGTAGTAGTTACCTAATACCATATCTTGTCCTGGAGTAACGATTGGTTTACCATCAGATGGCTTTAAGATATTATTAGCACCTAACATTAAAATTCTAGCTTCTGCTTGTGCTTCTTCCGTAATAGGCACATGGACTGCCATCTGGTCACCATCAAAGTCAGCGTTGAATGCCGTACAAACTAATGGGTGAAGACGGATACTTCTACCATCAATTAGTTTTGGCTCGAAGGCTTGAATACCAAGACGGTGTAGAGTTGGAGCACGGTTTAACATAACTGGATGCTCTTTGATCTTCTCTTCTACTACATCCCATACTCTTGGGTCTTGATTTTCAATCATCTTTTTCGCTACTTTAATGTTGCTTGCAATCTCTTTTTGAACCAATCCATTAATAACATGTGGTTTGAATAATTCTAGAGCCATTTCTTTTGGAATACCACACTCATACATCTTTAAGCTTGGTCCTACAACGATAACAGAACGTCCAGAATAATCAACACGTTTTCCAAGTAAGTTTTGACGGAAACGACCTTGTTTTCCCTTTAACATACTACTTAAAGATTTCAAAGGACGGTTTCCAGCTCCCGTGATATTTCTTCCTCTTCTTCCGTTATCAAATAACGCATCGACAGCTTCTTGTAACATACGTTTTTCGTTTTGAATAATGATACTAGGTGCTCCTAATTCCATTAATTTCTTTAAACGATTGTTACGGTTAATAACTCTTCGATATAAATCATTTAAATCAGAAGTAGCAAATCTACCTCCATCGAGTTGAATCATTGGACGAAGATCTGGAGGAATAACTGGTAGAGCATCTAAAATCATCCACTCTGGTTTATTTCCAGACTCTAAGAAAGCATCTAAGATATCTAATCTCTTAATTAAACGAATTCTCTTTTGAGAAGAAGAATCTTTAATTTGTTCAATTTCTTTCTTAATCTCATCTACTTCTTTTTGTAAATCTACATCCATTAAAAGTTCTTTAATCGCTTCTGCACCCATTCCAACACGGAAAGAATTTCCATATTTTTCATAGTATGCACGATATTCTTTATCACTAATTGTTTGTTTTTTCTCTAAAGGCGCTGGTCCTGGATCCAAAACGACATAAGATACAAAGTATAAAACTTCTTCCAAGTCTCTTGGACTCATATCAAGGACTAATCCCATACGAGATGGAACTCCCTTAAAGAACCAAATATGAGAGACAGGAGTAGCTAACTCAATATGTCCCATACGTTCACGACGAACTTTAGAACGAGTTACCTCTACTCCGCATCGATCACATACAATATTTTTATATCTTAATCTCTTGTATTTTCCACAAGAACATTCAAAATCTTTCGTTGGTCCGAAAATCTTTTCACAGAAAAGTCCATCTCTTTCAGGCTTTAAAGTACGATAATTGATGGTCTCTGCTTTTTTAACTTCTCCATATGACCAAGAACGAATTTTCTCAGGAGAAGCAATACTAATTCTTAATCCTTCAAAACTATTAACATCCATTATTGCTCATCCCTCTCTAAATCTTTAAGTTCCTCTTCTGGAACATCAAAATCTTCTTCATCCATATCATCTTCGAATTCATCTTCATCTTCTTCTTCATAATCGATTTCTTCTTTCATATCTTCGAAATCTTCTTCTGCGAAGTCATCTTGATAATCTTCGAACATTTCTTCTTTAGAGTCTTCCGTTACTAAGGTAGATTCTACTTTTTCTTCTGGTTCTTCGCCAGATTCATAAGAATCTTTTTCGCTCTCTTCTAATTCTTTCAAATCAACGAATCTTCCATATTCATTCAAGACATTAATATCGAGTCCTAAAGCTTGGAACTCCTTAATCAATACACGGAAAGATTCTGGAATACCTGATTTTGGAATTGGAATTCCCTTAACAATAGATTCATATACTTTGACACGACCTACCACATCATCTGATTTAATCGTCATCATCTCTTGAAGAACATGAGCAGCACCATAAGCATAAAGTGCCCAAACTTCCATTTCTCCAAATCTCTGTCCACCAAATTGAGCTTTTCCTCC
>CANQZC010000002.1 GCA_947628235.1 uncultured Bacilli bacterium
TGGTTATATGAAAACTATTTTAAAAGAGATTATTTGAAAGAATTAGAAGAATATAAATGGGAACTAGAAATTAGAAATAATAATTTAAAGTTTAAGAAAGAAAAGAAAGAAAAGTCGAAAAAAGTTTAAAATTTATAGCAATTTTAAAAACTTTTTAGTATAATAAAGATTAAATATATTTTAAGGAGGTATAATATGGCATTACCAACTTCATATATGACTGGAAGTTTTAATAAAGTTCCAACATACTTTGATGCAATATTAACAGCTAAAGCACCTGAAAAATTTACCATTAAGTTCTTTGAAAATCTTGGGTTTACTAGTTCTAATGATAGATTATTTATTAATGTTTTAAAAGTTATAGGATTGCTAGATGAAATGGGTATTCCAACAAATAAATACTTTGAATTTATGGATCAAAGCAAATCAAAGAAAATTATAGCTGAAGGAATTAGAAAAGCTTATGAAGATTTATTTCAAATTAATAAAAATGCTCAAAATATGAGTAAGTCAGAAATCGAAGGAAAATTTAAGACATTAACTTCTGGTAGCAAAGGTCAAAGAGCTATATCTTTTATGGCAAGTACATTTAAAGCACTATGTGATTATGCTGATTGGACTGAATCAATAGTGATTAACGATGGAATAGAAGAAAAAGTTGAAGTTAAAAAAGAGGCAAATTTATCAGAAAACAAAAATTTTAGTAATGAAAATAATAACACAAAGACGGTCACATTAAGTTATGATATTCATATTCATTTACCTGCTACTAGAGATTCAGCTATTTATGATGCATTATTTGAAAGTTTAACTAAGCATATTTCTATAAAGTAGGTGTTTTACATGAAGAATGATTTATATTCTTTTGCATTTAGAGGATTACTAACAGAAGAAAGTTTAGATAAAACTGGAAGATTAAAATATCACCCAGAAGCAATATATTTTTCAGAAGAGATAGCGAAAGAACTTCAATTAAATGAGATAGATGAAAAATATGTTCAACAATCAAAAAGTATGATAACTGTTTTTGCAGCTATAACAGCTTTTGAAAATGCTACAAGAAATTTTGTGTATTCAGTTTTAGTTGATGAATTTAATAACAATTGGTGGGAAAAGGGAATTCAAAAAGGAATTCGTGAAAAAGCTGAATCTAGAAAAGAGAAAGAGTCGAAAATAAGATGGCATTCTAATCGTGGAGATGATTTATTATCTTATGTAGATTTTGGTGATTTGTCAAAAATTATGGTTAGTCAAGATAATTGGAGTTTATTTGAGCCTTATGTATATAACCAAGAATGGGTGAAAACAATTTTTGCAGATTTAGAAGAATCAAGAAATGTAATTATGCATTCAGGAATTTTAGATGAGTACGATATTAGCAGGGTTGGAATGAATATAAGAGATTGGTTAAGTCAAATTAACGCATAAAAAATGCTATTATGATAAAATATTGCATTAGCTTTAAAATTAATATATAATTAATTCATCAAGTATTACTAAATACTTTTACTACTTGGGTGCAAAACTCATATTCTTATTGCCCCATGCGGTAAGTATCCGAACTTTTATAGTTCGGTTTTTTTATGTCATAAAAAATCCCATAGGATATTTTGATAGTCTTGTCAAAATTCCTATGGTGATGAATTATTTTGCCATCCGTCAATCTAATCTTGTTTCATCAATTTACTGTTTAGATTAGATATGATAAAATAACAAAAGAGAGGCGATATTATGAATTATGATATTCAATTAATACCTTATACCGATGAAGATTATGAATTTGTATATGAAGTAAAGAAAAATGCTTATAAAAAATATGTTGAAGAATGTTGGGGGTCTTGGATTGAAAAAGATCAAAGAACATATTTTGAAAAGTTTATCACGGCAGTCAAAGATAATGCATATATCATCATTGATGGAAATAAAAAAATAGGATTTTATAATGGTGAAATATTAGATAATGGAAATTATGAAATTGGCAATATTTGTATTATTCCCGAATATCAAGGAAAAGGTATTGGAACAAAAATTTTAAAAGAGCAACTTGAAGAAAATAAAGATAGGAATATTGAAATTCAATATTTTAAGCAAAATCCAGTTGGGGCGTTATATGAAAGATTGGGTTTTATAAAAAATGGAGAAACAAAATTTCATTTTCAAATGATTAGGCAAAAACAAAATATAAAAAAGATATAATAATCATTCGAACTTTTATAGTTCGTTTTTTTTATGCCATAAAAAATCCCACAGGAAATTTTGATAGTTTTACTAAATTCCTATGGGTTTAAATTTTATTTTAGTTTTTTTTCGCCAATTTTCTTACTCATAGCATAGTTTGAAACGGCTCTAAAATTTTCATCATATGGATAAGTTTGTTGATCAAATTGAAGCCACATCGTAGACCAAGAAGCACCTGTTTTAAGTAATTCTTGAACTGTTTTATGATTCATGATAGCATTGCCTTCTTGTTTATCTAAATCCACACAATTTTCTTCATCATACAATTTGCATTGTAAATCACATTCTAGTTTATCACACTGATAAGCAAACATGGCTTCTTTGGTACGATGAGCATCAAATTCTAAAAATAATTCTTCAATTTGATTACCATCTAGTAAACCACTTAATATTCTATGTACTGCTTCGTGTTCTAGTGTTTCTTTTTCTTCTTTTGATATTTGGAATTGAGTTAAATCTCCAATGATGGTTTCACCAAGTTCATGGATTGCTAACATATATATTACTTTTAAAATATCAACATCATATTGATATTCTGATTTCATAGCAATTGCTAACATTTGAACTCCAAAAATATGTTCCGCAACACTCTCAATTCTTTCTCTTTGAACCTTCCAAGCTTTCCAACCTGTTCGAATGACATTCTTTAATCTATTACACACTACATAATAATTCACAACATTTTGCTCTTTAGACATACCGTTTCCTCTTTTCTGATATGTTATTATAGCATTGTAGCTGAGTTTAAACAAGCAGTAACTTTTATAGGTCGTTTTTTTGTGTCATAAAAAAAGTATATCTTAAAAGATATACCTTCTTATTCTTTAGAAAATTCTTTCTGGAATACAGATAA
The DNA here is from genome assembly GCA_947628235.1 of uncultured Bacilli bacterium. Lineage (GTDB taxonomy): Bacteria > Bacillota_I > Bacilli_A > RF39 > UBA660 > UBA5578. The sequence continues at coordinate 3,092 of CANQZC010000002.1, forward strand.
TACTTCATCATCTGGTAAATCTATTTGAAATTTCTTGTATACATATATACATATTTGGTTACCATTTGAATTATAATAGATATTTCCGTCGTTTATGTAATAATCTTTTCCATTAACCTGAAATTTTTTATAAGAATCTAGATATGAATTTTCTCCAGGTTCAATAGAAACTTGAAATATGTAGTCATCCACTAAAACTCTAATTCCAAGAGTAGAATCCAATGTTACTCTATCATAAGATTTTACATAAAGATCATTTTCGCGTAAGTAGTCCATAGTTATGTCATTTATAAGGTGATAATTTTGATGTTGACATTTAGCGATTGTTTCCTCATCTGTATAAGAACAAATATATAGAGTATCGTTATATTCTGTGATAGCCGCTTTTGCTTCTTCTAAACTACTAAATTGATAGATACCAAGGGCATAAGTTGATTCATTTTCTTTTGGCTTATCAGAAAGATAATATATTAGATAACGATTTGCAGAGTCTTGAACGACATAGTAATTTCCTTCATTATATAAAGACTCATAATAAGTAAAAGTTACTTTGCCGTTGTTTTCAGAATAACTAACTGGTTCAATACTAAAACGCCAAGATCTATCATTGATGGAAAAATGTGTAGAAGTAGAACTCTTTCCAAAACTTTCTAGATACATGACATCATTTGCAAGCCCGTTTATGTAACTTTTTTTTGTATAGGCAATTGGTTTGGCAATTCCTTCTTCATGCATTCCTACGAAAAAATTTGGCGCAGTAGAATTTGAACTAAGAGTAACAATAAATCCTATATCATCCGTGGATTTTGAGTTATTTAAGTGGCCATCCTCCGTTTGGGTACTTCCACTAGCATTTTCTTTGTCTGTCTTCGAATCACCTTTTTTATGGTTAGAAGAAAGTAGGAATATTGCTGCTACAATAACAACTACTACAGCAATTCCAATTCCGATAAAAACAGCCATATTTTTCTTCTTTGGTGGGTTTCCATTAGGAGTACTTCCTGTTACTGGGGTCATGCTTGGTTGCTGAGTTACTGGATTAGGGTACTGTACTGGTTGTGGTGCCACCACATTAGGATATGGTGTTGGTTGGGGATTAACCCCATTAGAATAATTCATATTTGAATTATTTGGTACGGATGGTTGATTCATCATTCCGTTCGGATTTAAGTTATTCATATTATTTGAACCTTGATTCATTTCATACACTTCCTCTATTTTTTTATTATAGCATAAATATGTTTAAAAATAAATATGGGATTCCTCATTTTATGAGAGATAGAATTTTAAAAAAATTCGTGTTATAATATGGATTGTTGAAGGGCTAGTATAGACTTCTAAGTTTTATACTGGCTTTTTTAGTAGTAGAGGAGTAGTTTATGAAAAGATGGTTGTATGTTATATGCTTTTTCGTGTTAATGACGCCTAGTCTTGTATTAGCGCAAAAAGGTTGTTGTTCTCGTCATGGGGGAGTGGCGGGATGTACTTCTTCTGGAAGGCAGATTTGTGCAGATGGTACACTTAGTCCTTCTTGTACTTGTACACCTCCCAAAGTTTATGGATGTACAGATCCAGATGCCTTAAATTATAATCCAAACGCTAATAAGGATAATGGAAGTTGTAAATTTAAAGTTTATGGTTGTCGTGATAAAGCAGCTAGTAATTATAATTCGAAAGCGAATACTTCTGATAATTCTTGTATTTATAAAGAAAAAGTAACTGAGAAGGAAGAAATTCCCTATGAGACGGTTACGAAAGAAAATCCTGATTTAGAAAAAGGAACGGAAAAGGTAGTTCAAGAAGGAGTCAATGGAGAAAGAGAATTTACTTATGAAATTACCAAAAATAATGACAAGGAAGTTACGGATAAAAAAGAGATTTCTAATAAAGTGACAAAGGAGCCTATAGAAAAGATTATAGAAGTAGGAACCAAAGAAGAAGTAAAGGAAGTTCCTGAAGAAGAAGAGAAGCCTGAAGAACCAAAAAAAGAGGAAATAATAGCAGATCCTATCCCTTCTCCAGAAGAAAGTAAAACGAGTAGTATTCCTTCTTTCGTGTGGTTAGGAACTAGTATTTTTGCTGTGATATATGGAAATAAAAAAAGAGAAGTAAAGACTTTATGGAATAAAATTAGAAAATCTAAAGGGAAAATATTCTTAAGGATTTGTTACTTTTTATTTGTATTACCACCTTTTATTGATATCGTGATTATTATCAAGCATATTTTAAAGGAAAAGAAAGAAAATTCATAGAAAACTAGGACTGTTAACTGATAAAGTGTAGTTAACAGTCTTTTTATCATTAAAAAAAGAAATTTTTATGATATAATGGTAATATCATAGAGGACTAAAGAATAGGAGGAGTAAAATGTTTTGTGGAAAGTGTGGAGCCCCTATCAGTGATGGGGGAAAATTTTGTCCGAGTTGTGGAGCACCTAATGAAAATGCTACAGAAACTAAGGTAGAACAGAAAGAAGAAGTCATTTCTACCGAGCAAGTAGTAAAACAAGAGGAGCCAATACCACCTGTCAAAGTAGAAGAGAAAAAACTAAAAGATAATAAAAAAGTATGGATAGGAGGAATTGTTCTCGTATTAGTAATAGGAGTAGTTATTGGTTTTATGTTCTTTTTAAAGAAACCGCAAAGAGCTAAAACCCTTATGAATTTAGAGAAAGATCCTTATTTAAAATTTACTTTAAATGGTGAGGATTTCTATCTAGGAGAAACAGCATCTTTCTATCAACAAAAAGGATATACCTTTGAAGATGATTTCTTCCAAGAAGATGATAAAATTTCAAAAGATTCTATCTTGGTACATCCAATTTATCATGAGGAAGAAGATCAATTCTTAGGAGCGCTATACTGTGCGAAAGATGAAGATTGTGCTTACCAAGATAGTATTTTAGTAAAAGCTAACTTTTATGAAAATTCTGATGTTGTCATTAATGATTTCATTAAATTTGGTATGAAATATGAAGATATTGTTGAAAAATATGGAAAAGAAGATGGTAAATTTTACCAAGGAAATCATTCTTTTGTTTGGACTTTTGGAGAAAAAGGAAAAATCGGAGAGCCATATTATATTTTGACATTTGATGATTCTTTCTTATCAGATATGGGAGATTTAATCGACATTCGTATAGGTGTCTGGTGGTATGATGGAGAATATGAACATACCGTAGTAAAAGAGTAAGGTGGATAAAATGAAGAAAAAATTACCAATTATCATAGGAACTATCGTATTACTAGTTTTGCTCGTAATAGGTGGTGTGTTCCTATTTAAAAATAACAAAGAAAAAGCAGATAAAGAAAAAGATGAAGTAGTAAATAATATTCCTAAAATTGTATTGGATGAAAAAAATATTCCTAAATTTATTGATGGAAGTGTTGTTTATCAAAAAGTAAAAACAGAAGAGGATGTCTTTAAAGCCTTAAATGAAGTAAGGGATATGTATGGCTTTGAAGATGCTAAAAAAGAATTTAAAGTTTTAAATACAGATACTAGTTTAGATTTTACTTATTACCGTTTACAACAGATTCATAATGGATATCCTGTTTATGGAAATCAAGTTGTAGTATCTGTGGATAAAGACAATAAAGTATCTAGTTTATCTGGAAACTATACAGCAGATATTGGTTATAGTTACTTTAGTTTAAGTGAGACGAAAGCAAAAGAAGCAGTAGCTGCTCTTATGAAGACAGATTACGAAATATTTAAAACGGAAAAATATATTTATCTTAAAGATGATAAAGCTATTGCTAGTTATGTATTTACGATGGCAGATGATAGTGATTATTACCAATTAGTTATCTCTGCGAAAGATGGTACGGTTGTTGATAAAATCAGTCTTTTAAACGAGGAACAATATTCCTACACAGGAGCAGGAGCTGATGGAACAGAATATACTATCACTCTTGATCAAGATGGAAATGAATATAAGTTCCATGATCCTGTTAGAAAAATTACAATAGGAGATGGTACCAAAGCAAACCTAGGAGATAAGGGCGTTTTAGATGTAGTACGAGTTCTTTTTACAGACATTAAACCTATTTCTGCTACCATGGCAGATGGAAAACTTACTTCTACATCAGCGGCCTCTTTACCAAATGCTATTTCTACTATGTATACTTTTCAAAAGACATATGATTACTATAAAAATGTGTTAGGAAGAGACTCCTATGACAATAAGGGTTCAGAGATTCTTGTAAGTATCGATGCTTATGCAAAAGTGAATGGAGAAAAAAAAGAATGGCAAAACGCAGCTTGGCTTAATGGATTTCGCAGGATGTATATTGGTACAGTAAATGGGATAACTTTTTCTCAAGCAGTGGATGTTACTGCACACGAGTTTACACATGGAGTTATTGAATATACGGCTGGATTGACGGGAAAAGGAGAACCAGGTGCTTTAAATGAAGGATATGCGGATATCATTGGAAATTTAGTTGAAGGAAAAAATTTTCAAGTTGGTGAATCAATAAAAGAAGGTCGTGATATGGCCAATCCTCACGCGCATGAAAATCCTTCCGAAAAGGGAGGAAAATACTATTTTCCAACAGATGAAGAACAATATGATGAGGAATGGAAGGAAAAAGCAAACAAAGCATTAGGTGATTGGAAAGATTGGGATAAAGGAGGGGCACATAATAATTCTACGGTAGTTAGCCATGCAGCTTATTTAATGTATGAGAATGGTGCTTTTGAAAGTAAAGAAGAAATGGCAAAAGTATGGTATAATTCTTTATTCTTGCTAACCCCATCTTCAGACTTTGAAGACTGTGCTTTAGCGGTTCTTCAGGCAGCCCAAATTTTAGGCCTTAATGATGAAAAAGTAAAAATTATAGAGAGTGCTTTTGTTGAAACTAAAATGTTAGAGTTGAAAACTTCTACAATTTCTGGAAAAGTCACAGATGCTAGTACAGACGAACCTATTTCAGGAACAATTGTTACAGCTAGTCGTACAGGAAATGTTCATGTTCAATATGAAACAACTACGAATAAAGATGGAGAATACACATTTAATGATTTACCAGTAGGGGATTATATTATTCAATTTGAAAAAGAAAAATATTTCACTTCTGAGACGGAAGCTACTCTACCAGAATCTGGTATTCAAAATTTAGATGCTAAATTAGAGGCTATTCCTGAAGTCGATTCTGAAAAATCAGAAGTTGTATTTGTTATGGATATCTCTTTAAGTATGGATACTAGTGATCCAACCGATATTAGAAAACAGATTATTAGTAATGTATTAGGATTATTAAATGATAATTCAAAGGTAGCATTAGTTACTTTCACTAAGGAAGCAAAAGTAATTAATGATGGATTAAGTGATCAGAGTGTTGATAGAAAAGTATTGATTACAGATATCTTTAATATTGTCAATGATGATGGCTCTTCTTCAAATTCTGGTACGAATGGAAAAGCAGGAATTGCTGAAGCATTATCTCTCTTCAGTGAAGAAGAAAATGTACGAAGATATATTGTTTTCTTTACGGATGGTCAAGATAATGACTGGTCCGGAACAAGTTATTCTGATTTAGGAAAAGAAGCCTCTTCTAAAAATATTAGAATTCTTTCTATCGGTCTTGGTGGAGATAATGATATTGATGAAACGAATTTAAAAAGAATTGCAAAAGATACAAACGGAAAATATTATCGTGCAACCAATTCTATTAAACTTTATCAATTTAGTCAAAGAATTTATAAAGAGATAAAATAAAAGGTAAAAATGTAGATATCAAAAGTATCTACATTTTTTTGATAGTAAAAGAAAAACGATTCATTTTGAATCGTTTAACTAATTTTCTTTTTTCCTACTACTTCATACTTATAAGTGTTTACATACTTTTCAATAGGACTTTTATTTTCAAATATTTTTTCCTCTTGTAAATTTCCATTTTCATCATAAGATTTAACTATTTTAAAAATGTTATTTTTGGATGTCTCAGTTTGAATAACTAGCTTACCATCTTCATCATATTCATATTCATAGATGCAATAGTAATTATCACTAACATATTTTTTATAAATTAGTTGACCTTTCTCATCATATTTATAAGTTTCGGTACTTTCTCCATCTGAATCTTTTTCTTTCATTGTTAAAATTTTACCATTCTCATCGTATTCATATTCATAACTGATAAGTTCTTCTAGGTTATCATCTGAATCTTTGTAGATCTGTGTTAAAACATTATTATATTTATCGTAGGTATATTTTCTAATTGTTATATCATAAGGACCATTTTCTGTTTTTTGAATCACATTTCCGTTTTCATCATAAGTCATTTTGTAAGTGGTTCTTCTTTTGGTACCTTCTTTATCATAAGATGTATCATATTCTAAAATATTTCCGGTATCTTCATCAATTTTATAATTTGTATAATAAGTGGTGTCTTTAAAAATAGCATTATATTCTTCAACGATGGCATAAACATCTTCGTATTTTATTTCTTTTTCTTTCTTATCGTTTCCACATCCAACAAGCAGAAGTAACAGAAATATGTAAGTAAAAAATTTTTTACTCATTATTTAACCTTTTTAAATGTAATTTTACTAGTGTATTTATTTGTAAAGTCTTGAGAATATGCAGTGTCATTTAGAGTGAAAGATAATTTAATTTTACCAGAAGAATAAGTAAGTGTTGTTTTTCCAACAGTACCATCAGGCGCAAAAGCAGATGGATATGAACTAACTAATTTAGATGGTATTTTCTTACCTTTTTTGACAGTGAAATCAATTGGGGCATCAAATTCTTTTTCATTCACTGCATAACCAAGAGTAGAATAATTAACATAAGAATAGAAGGTAGGGTTTCCACTAACTTTAACAGACCCATCTCCCTTAATAACACAAGTAATTTCAAATGAAGAACTGAAAGAATTATACCAAGACTCCCAAGAACCATCATATTTCCATATCTGTCTTACCTCATATTTTCCTTTGCTTCCTTTCCAAGTACCACTTAGATCAACAAAAGATTTATATTTTTCTAATGTATCTAATCGCTCAGATACTTTTAAACCATTGTATTCAAAATCTTTAGGTAATTTTTTAAATTTCTTTTGAGCATCGTAAAGTTTTCCTGCTTGATAATTTTCTTCTGCTAAAAGGAAATTACAAACATTAATCTTGTTTTCGCTGTCTTCATATTTTTTTGCTTTTTTATAATTATCAATAGCATCTTTATATTTTTTATTTTCTAATAAATCTTCGGCTTTTAAATAATAGGCTCTATTGAGTTCTTCTTCACTATTTAAGAAATCTCCCAATTCAAAGAAAGCTTCAATTGCATCATCAAAATTTTTTTCTTCTACATTTTTTTCAGCTTGTGCATAAGAAACATAATTTTCCTTTTCTTTGTTATTGGTAAGACTTAAATTTTTAAGTGCTTCTGCATATTTTCCTTTTTCAATAAGTTGCTTTGCGTACTCAAAATAAGCAACATCTAATTTTTTCTTTGTATCTTTATATTCTGGATTTTTAGAATAATATTTTACAGCTTGTTCATAATTTTTCTTGTCAAAATTTTCGGCTGCTTTATTGTAATAAATACTTGGTAGAATAGCTACTTTGAAAAGAATACCGCCAACTACTAAAATAGCAATAGCAATACAAGAAATGATTATTGCTTTTTTAGCTTTTGGTGATTTTAGTTTCTCTAAAAAAACTAGATTATTAGAGACATTGTTTTCATTGATAATAGGGTCTTCTGGGGTAATTATTTCTTCTCCCGTTTCTTCCTCTAATATCTCTTCTTTTTTCTGTTGCTCTTTCACATTTTTCGCTTTTGCTTCTTGTTTTTCTCTAGGTTTAGAAGCATTTTTTTGGTTTCCCTTTTTTTCTTTTTTTTGAGTAGAGTTTTTTTCCTCCTCATTCTTTTTCAACTTTTTTTCCATAAACATACTCCTCTACTTTTTGATAGTAAAAGAAAAACGATTCATTTTGAATCGTCTTTTTTAATAACTTTGAATAAAATTAATTTCTATCGTATTCGTAAGGAGTCCCATTTTAATAGGACATTGGAAAACTAAATTTCGATAAGTATCATTGATGACGAAATTAGTTGTTCCATGACACATACCGGCATGGATAGTTAATTCTTGATTTCCATAATATAATGGGAAAGTTTTGGTTTCGCCATTTTTGACTTTTCCTAATAAATATCCATTTACAGATACATTATAGGCAATTGCACATCCATAAAAACTTTTTGGTCTTACAATTGTAATACTTCCTATTCCTGGTTGATTATTCATCGTAGGGGCAATTGTATTTCCGCATTGCGTACAAAAATTAGATCCATTTACTAAAGTAGCGCCACATACTGGACAACTCATAATACACCTTCTTACTTCCTATATTTTTCTTTAAAGTACCGAATAATCGGTTCTGCACTGATTTCTTTATGACAGATTTCTTCTAGTAATTCTTTTGCTGATTTTGTATTTCCATATTGATAAATATGTTGTATTAAAAAGTCTTTGATTTTTGAAATTTCACGATTTTGAAGAATTGTATCTATACTTCCTAGATTTTCTTCGATAGCGTCCCTCAACATTCCATCATAGATATTTCCTAATAGATAAGATGGAAAATATCCAAAATCTCCTTCTGACCAATGCACATCTTGGAGAATACCTTCTCTATCATTTTGAATTTCTATTCCTAAATATTCTTTTGTTTTTTGATTCCATATTTGTGGTAATTCGGAAACAGAAATTTTATCATTGAAAAGGTCTCTTTCTATCTCATAACGGATAATAATATGAAGACAGTAAGATAATTCATCGGCATCCGTTCTAATGGGTCCTAATTTCACTTCATTTAATCGGTCTACAAATTCTTTCAAAGAGAAATCAATTTGTAATAATTGTTTCATATCTGCATAGATAGGTTCCCAAAAATGAATATTTCTACCTAAAATGTTTTCAAAGAAGCGAGATTGACTTTCATGAAGACCATAGATATGATCAGCTCCATCATTATCTAATTCTCTAAGGTTAGAGTCTATATTTTGTTCAAAAATACCATGTCCACCTTCATGAATAATGGTAGATACAAAAGAAAAAGGATTCTCGTTTTTAGAAAAGGCAATTCGAACATCATTGGGATGAACTTTCATGGTAAATCCATGAGGATAAATTCCTAATCCACCACGATTTAAATCAAATCCAATATAATTTAAAAGATAATTCGCACAGTTTACTAGTTCAGTCTCAGAATATTCTTTTTGGAAAGGTAAGAAATGTTTCTGTTTGAAACTTACTTCTTTTAAAAGAGGGATTAATTCTTTCTTGAGTTCTTCAAACAGAGGATCAATTTCTTTGGTAGTCATTCCTTTTTCATAACTATCTAACATTACATCATATAAATTTTTATTTGGTTCCTGATAGTGATAAAATTCTTTCGTCATAGAAATCATTTTTTCTAGATGAGGCTTAAATATTTCATAGTCATTTTTTTCTTTTGCTTCTTCCCAAGCAATATTAGAAAGATCAATTTCTTTTCGATATTCTTGATAGAAAGAAGCAGGTACTCTTTGATTTTTCTCTAAGTCTTCTAATGTTTTCTGAAAATATTTTTTTCGTTTTTCATCTAATCTTGAAAATTCTTCAGATGAAATAAAATTAGATAGTAATGTTTGATATTCTTTTTGAGTTTTTAATTGGAAAACTTCTCCCTCTAATTTGGTTTTTACCTCAACGACATATTCTTTTCCTCCTTTCGGAGAATGAACTCGCATATCCCAACTTAAGAGGTTTAAAATATATTCTAATTCAGCAATTCTTTTTTGATAATTCATTAATGTTTCTAATTCTTTCATAGACCCTCCTAGTATTATTATAGCACGAACTAGAGAAAATCTCTCTTTGAATGAGAAAAAACATGTGATAAAATAGTTACGGGTGAGGAAAATGAAAAATATAGATATGCATTTACATAAAGAACCTTTTGAAAGAATTGAAGCGGGAAAAAAACATATTGAATATCGATTAAATGATGAAAAAAGAAAAGAATTAGAAATTGGGGATACTATCACTTTTTATAAGCGACCAGAAGAAAAAGAGACCTTAAAAGCAGTAATAACAGATTTAAAATACTATCCTGATTTACACACGATGTACGAAGCATCTTTTCAGGAAGAGTTAAAAGATTTATATGGTAGTGTTGAAGAAGCGGTATTAGATACCCCTTATTATACGGAAGAAGAAGTCCAAAAATATGGGTGCGTTGCTATTCATTTTCAATTGATAAAAGAATAGGTGAGAATATGGAAGACTTTCAAAAATTAATTCAAGAAATCTGTGATGAATTACAGATTCAAATGAGTATTTTATCGAAAGATTGGGTTTTAATGTTAGAAAAAGATCATCAAACAAGATTTATTTCGGGATATAAATTTGATGTTAATGGGCATGCATTAGGCTCTATTATGGATGATAAATATGCCATGTATGAAGTATTGAAAAAGAAAAATATTCCGGTGATTGAACATACCATTATGTTTCGTTCGAATAATCATAATACTTATGCGAAAGGAAATAATGAACTAGAGAAAATTTATGATTTTTGGCGTACTCATGATAAAAAAATAGTTCTAAAAGGAAATGGAAGTACTTGTGGAAGAGAAGTTTTTAAAGTAACAACAGAAGAAGAATTAGAGACTGTAGCAACTCAATTATTTCGGTCTAATTTTTCTATTAGTATTTGTCCTTTTTATGAAATAAAAACAGAATATCGACTTATCTATGTTCAAAATGAATGTGTTTTATGTTATGGAAAGAAAAGACCAATCGTAATCGGGGATGGAAAAAGGACAATTCGAGAATTACTAGAAGAGTTTAATCCTTTCTACTATCAAAATAAAAAATTAGATGCTTCTTATGATAGAATATTACCTGAAAAAGAGGTATATGAAGATAGTTGGAAGTTTAATCTTTCGGAAGGTAGTATTCCAATAGAGGTAGAAAATACAAGGGTAAAGGAAGATTTATTAAAATTGGGAAATAATATTTCCCGGGAAATAGACCTTCAGTTCTGTAGTGTAGATATCATAGAAACGATGGATGGGAAATATTATGTTATGGAATTAAATAGTGGTGTCATGATGTTACATTATTCTCATTTAGCGCCTTCTGGAAAAGAGAAAGCTAAAGAAGTTTATAGGAAAGCTATCTTAAGTTTATTTCATCAAAAAAAGAGTTAATTAACTCTTTTTTCATAGACTACTTTATTATCGAGAATAAAGACTTGAAGAAGTTCTTTTTTACATAAATAGGATAAATAAGAACGAATAGTACTACCTACTAAAACAGATTGATTGATATTCATTGTTAATTCATAATGTTCAAAGATTTGTTTTAAAATCTCTTCAAAAGAAGTAGGGGTTTTACAAATCGATAAGATAGAAGCACTAATGTCTTCTACTTTTTTCTTGTTTTGTTCAATTAAATCAGTCATATCTTCCAATGCTTCGATATGGGAAGGAATAAATAATTTCCCAGGTAATGTTTTTAGTATTTCTAAAGAGTGTAATAATTCTTCCACATCATATAAAAAGAAAACATGATATTTTTGAATCGTTTCTAAACTTACTAGAGAGTCTCCTAAAAAGTAAACATCATCATCCGTTTTAATACCAATCATATCGAAAGAATGACCTTTTAAAGAAAATACTTCCAATCCTTCTGGTAGAGAGGATAACTCTTGAGAGGTAGATTCTTTCGCACATAAAAATTTATTTTTTAATTCTTCTAGAGGACTACCACCATAAAGCATCGTAGGTTCTAAAATTGGGTAATTCGTAAAACAGTTTTCTACTCCATAATTATAAATAGGACATCCTGTTCTTTCTTGAATTACTTTATTTCCCCCAATATGATCGGCATGAGAATGGGTATTGATAATCCCACTTACTGTCCATCCTTTTTCTTCCATAATTTTTAAAATTTTCTTTCCGGCATCTTTATCATTTCCTGTATCAATTAAAAAGACATGCGTATCGTCGATTTGATAAATTCCAATATTCGTAGGGTTTTTAATATAATAAGTTTTTTTTCCAACTTGAATTAGTTCCATATATCCTCCTATTTTGTCTCTTCGTCTATCCATGCAAGATAGCTATCTAATCCCTCTACGATATCGATAGCAAGAATCTCTGGTACTTCATAAGAGTGAAGTTTTTGAATTTCTTCTTTTACTTCGTTAAAAAGACTTTTTTTCGTTTTCATTTCTAAGATATACTCGTGACTAAATTCTATTTTTCCTTTCCACCAATAGTGGGATAAAACTTCTTTTTCTTGAACGCAACTAACTAATTTTTTCTCTAGTAGAGTATATGTGATTTTTCTTGCAATTTCTAAATCATCAATGGCTGTTTTTACAATGATATAGTTATTCTTCATATATTCACTTCCTCGGTTTTTAAACTATCATTATTATATCATAGTTTTTTTCTTTTTGATTTTGACAGAATTTTAGAATTGTGCTAATATCTTTCTCGAGGTGGGTTTATGGGCGATATAACGCCAAAGTTTGCTTATGAATTATTGATTAAAAATGTGATTTCCGATAGTTCTGATTTAGAGAAACCAGAAAATCGATGGATATGGCATTCTTTTTATGTAGGAGAAGCTGCTGCTAGAATTGCGGAACAATTGCATTTAGATAAAGATTATGCCATGGTATTAGGATATGTACATGATATTGGAAGAAAGATTTCTCATGAAGGACATCCTATTTTAGGATATCAATATATGTGCCGTTTTGATTTAGAACCATACGGAAGAAGTTGCCTTACTCACTCATTTATTAATAATGATATGAATTTGACAGCCGGACCAGTACCAACCGGAAATAGTGCTTTATTTATCCAACACTATTTAAAAGATTTAGTTCCTAGTATCTATGATAGTATTATTCAATTATGCGATTTATTTTGTTCTCATGAAGGATTTACTACGATTGAAAAAAGATTACTAGATATTACCAAGAGAAAAGGGGTTACGGAAAACTCTAAAGCGCACTATGAAAGTGTAATGGCATTAAAAGCAAAATTAGAAGAAGAAATGGGAATTTCCCTATATCAATTATTCAAAGAAATCAAACAGGAAGATTTACTTTCTATCGACGAAGATCGAAAAGAACTTTTAGAGTTGATAGAGAAATCTCCTAAAACAAAAGTTATGCAATAAAAAGTACATCGTAAGATGTATTTTTTGATATAATGATACTGGTAAAAAAGAATTTAAACAATTGTGGTAAGATTGTTTCTTTTGGTTGTAGAAAAAAATAAATTATGTTAAAATGGAACCATCTTTTTGGAACCAAGGAATAGTAAGGAGGAAGTATGAAAAAGAAAAAATTTAGTAATGTCAGACTAATTTTTCATTATTTGAAAGATGATAAAGGAAAAATTGTTCTCTATTTGTTTCTTACGGCAGCAACTTATCTTCCAGCGCTTTTATCTTCTTTCTTTTGGGGATATGCAATTGAAGGATTAATTGCTTCTTCTATCCGTACTTTCCTTTTCTTTTTACTTTTAAGAGAAGGTCTACATATCTTATTTTATAGTATCTTATCGATACCAAGAGATTTACTCTATAATTATTTAGAGATTAAATTCTCTAAATCGGTTATTAAAGACCTTTATCATAAAGTAACGGAAATGCCAGCAATCGCTTTTGAAAATATTGGGGTAGGAGAATTTATTAATCGAATGACAACGGACCCAGATCGAGTGATGGAACTATTAGGGCAGTTAATTCGGATGGGATGTCGGGCCATTGTTGTCGTTGTTGTTCTAGTGCTTGCGTTTACTACTTCTTTCTTTTTAGGAGTAGAAATTGTTATCTTTAGTATTATTATGGGATTTATTTCTGCCAAATTCTTTCCAAAAATTAAAAAGACTCAGGAAAAGATTAAAAGAGATTCCGATATGCAAGTAAAAACGGCTACCGAGAATTTAACGGGAATTCGTGAAATTAAAGCATTAGGAATTAAGAAAAATATTGAAGAAAAGATGTTTGATCGAATTGATACTCATTTTGTAGATCAAAGAAAAATTCGTAAATATGAAGTTGCTTATTTTAATTTAAATGGGCTTACCTATTTTATTTTACAGACGATTATATTAGCGAGTGCAGGATACTTAGTGATTCAAGGAAAGATGACATACGCTTTATTTATTGTATTAGAATCGTATATTTGGAGAATTGATGATGTAGTAGAGAGTTTAAGTGATTTTGGTGTCAATTATAATAAAGTAAAAGTGTCTTTAAGAAGAATTGATGAAATTGTTAATAATCGTCTTTATGAAGATGAAAAGTTTGGTACAAAAGAATTAGTAAATCCAAAAGGTATCATTCAATTTAAAGATGTTTATTTCCGTTATCGTGAGGATGAAAGTGATACTTTAAAAGGTTTAAATTTAAAGATTGAACCCCATAAAAAAGTAGCGATTATTGGTCGTAGTGGGAATGGAAAGAGTACTATTTTTAATCTTCTTTTACGATATTTTGATGCGACAAAAGGAGAGATTTTAATCGATGATATTCCTATTCAAGAATTGACAGAATCTTCTCTTCGTTCTAACTTATCCATCATTAGACAGTCTCCTTTCTTATTCAATTTAAGTATTATGGAAAATTTTGAATTAGTAAAAAAAGGAGTTACTTTAGAAGAAGTACGAGAAGTATGTAAAAGAGCTTATATTGATGATTATATTATGAGTTTACCAAACCAATATGATACGATTATTGGTGAAGGTGGAGTCAATCTATCGGGTGGACAGAAACAACGGATTGCGATTGCTAGAACGCTTCTTATTAATACAAAGATTATTCTATTTGATGAAGCTACTAGTGCTTTAGATAATGAGAGTCAAGAATATATTAAAAAGACAATCGATGAATTAACGGAGGATCATACCGTTGTCATTGTTGCGCATCGTCTATCTACGATTATTGATGCGGATGTGATTCATGTCATTGATAAAGGTGTACTAGTATCTTCAGGAACGCATCAAGAACTTTTAAAAAATTCTTCGGTTTATCAAAGTTTATATAACAATGAAGCATCTTCTAATTTAGAATAGGTGAGGTATGAGAAAAGTATTATTTGTTTGTCTTGGAAATATTTGCCGTTCACCGATGGCGGAAATGATTTTAAAAGAATTGGTACATCAACAAGGTCTAGATGGGGAATACTTTATTTCTTCTTGTGGCATTAGTAATGAAGAAGAAGGAAATGATATTTATCCACCAGCAAAAAGAAAATTATGGGAAGAAGAAATCCCTATCGAATTTCATCAAGCTAGAAAGATTACGCAAAAAGATATAGATACCTATCAAGATATTCTTGTCATGGAAGAACGACATAGAAAAGCACTGCTACAAAGATATGATGTGAAAGATCCTTCTAAAATTCGCCTTTTAGGGATGAGTGATATTGAAGATCCTTGGTATAGTGGAGACTTTGATACGGTCTATGAAGAAATTTTAGAAGGGTGTAAAAAATACTTAAAAGAAAAAAGTTATAAACAAGAAAGTCTATAACTTTTTTTATTTTACAAATTCTTTAATTAATTCTTTGGAAGAAGTTTCTAATCCACAATTTTCAGCGAATGGTTCATAATCTCCACTTCCGGCAATCGTTCCCGTAAGAACGGTACTAGAAGGAAATTCTTCTAATGTTTGATGGATGAGATGATCTACTCTTTTAGGGGCATATCCTACTTCTAATTGTAAGAATCCTTCTCTTTTTCCTTCTCGTAATTGGAAAGAATAGTCATATTTTAGAGAGCCTAACGCAATATCGTGGAAGAAATTCTTAATAACAGATAAGATATCACAGATATGATCTAATCCTCCACTATATAATTGATTCATTGAAAAATGTGTTAAATGTAATTCTGCTTCACTCGCAACAATCTCTAGTTCCTTAGCTTTTTTCTGAATCGATGGAGTAAATTCTTTTGCCATAAAAAGTTCTTGAAAGAAATCTCTTAAGATATCTAAAGTATTTGCTTTTAGAAGTGTGATATTTCTTTTCAAACAGAATCTTTCAGCGACTTTAAAGTATTTTAAAATAACTTCATAATGCATGGAATTTTGATAGAGTTCGCGGACACTTTCTTCTAATTTTTCAGATTCTTCTACGATAATGCAATCAGCATCTTTCTCCATTGGTTTCGTAACATCGTATCTACGATTTCCAAATAAAGTTTCATGAGGAATTAAAATACATCCACTATGATATAAGTTCTCATATAAAAGACGATATTTACAATTTTTATAAAACTTACATACAGAAAAACTACAGTTTTTCACATGAATTTTTTCCCAATCTTCTTTGGAAACACCATTAAAATCTTTCTTCTGAAAAGAATCTGGATATAAATGATGTAGAATTTCAATACTTTGAATAGAGGTTTCTGATTTCTTAGCAGCGTGTTTTTTAAGTCTTCTAAGACATAGATAATTTTCTTCTTTTTCAAGTGTATGAACAGGAATAGTAATTCCTAAAGTAAGAGATACTCCTTGTAATTTTTGAATGATTTTATCGCGCATCTCCTTGGAGGAAGTAGCGATGATAAAACGATTGAAATAATTGCTATTCTGAGACGCTAAAAGCATAGGAATTAAATAAGCAATTTCATGATTTTCTTTTTGTTCCAATAATAAAATTTGATTACTTTGAATGGCTTCTGCGATATCATATAGAAAAAACTCTAGATCACTATCTAATTCACAGGTAATCATTGCTTTTTCTAATAGTTGATTGAAATCTTTCTTTTCTAAATCTTCTTTTCTTTCTTCTTCTCTAGAAACCATAAATATTGATTTTGTCATATATTTCTCCTTAAGCGAAATGTATTATACACGGAGAAAACAAAAAAAGCAATATCCATTGCTTTTTAAATATATTGACTCGTTTTAAAGTAAAGCGCTACTGAAGCATTATCTTTTCCATTTTGTGGACAGTAGAATTCTTCTCCTTTAGGCACTCTTTTCGCTGGTTTTCCATAGACTGCTTCTTGAATAATAGTATGTGCTAGATTAGTTTTTTTCGTATGTACTAATCTTTTTATTTTAGAATCAGAAAGACAGTCTGTAACACCATCCGTAAATAGTAAAATTCCATCATAAGATTCATTTTCTAGAACAATGATATCTGGTTTGGTATTATAATCAGGTCCAATACATTTAGTAATTAAAGTACTTTTCTTATGGAAACGTAATTCTTCCTTCTTTAAAGTTCCCTGTTCATAATAGATCCATACTAAGGAATCATCTTTAGTAACTTGTTCCATTTCTTTTCCTTTGACGGTATATGCTCTAGAATCTCCAACATTGGCAACGACAGTATCTTTCTCGTTAATTACTGCGCAAGTAAGGGTTGTCGCACATCCTGTTCGATTGGATTTTACAATATATAAGTAATTGTTGATAAAACGAATAATTTGGGTTAAATATTTCGTTAATTTTTCCGTATTATTGATTTTGGATTGGGGTTGGTTTTTAAACCATTTTGCTAAGGCACGAATAGCGAAATTAGATGCTACTTCACCACTTTCACTACCACCTACACCATCTGCTACGGCTAATAATTTTAGATTATTATTTTCAGGATGAGTAATCGTAATGACACTATCTTCGTTATTGTCTCTGTGTAGACCAATATCCGTCAGGGAGTCTAATACATCCTCTAACTCGCCTTGATTCCCCTCTATTTTATTCGATAATCTTTTCGTTCTATGTAATAACGCGAACACAAGAATCCCTCCTAAAAAAGACAGTTCGTATCATACCATGTTTGACGATTTTTGTCAAATAAGAAAAAACACTTTGCATCTTGTTTTATTTTCAATAAATTGGTATACTAGTAGTGGATAAAAAGAATAGATTGGGGTATTGTTATGGAGCAAGTCTTGGAAAGTGTTTTAACGAGACTTGGGAAAGTTTCTCAAGTACTTGCGATTTCTCAGGAAAAATTACAATTAGAACTAGAACTAAGGGATATAGCGATTGTTTTAAGTCGAATTGAAAATGTCGCTGACATTGCTCAATATAATGACAAAAAACTAGATCTCTTTTTAACGAATGCTCCTCTTACTACTTCTATTACTCGAGATGATATTCATCTAGCTTGTGCGATTGTAAGTCTTTCCAATCATCCAGCTGTAAAGTCAGGAAAAAGATATATTGGAGCGATTGCTTCTTTAGAAGAATTAAAAGCCTTCGCGAAAACTTATGAAGAATCTAAAACAGATTTAACAGATACTAAGGCAAAAACGGATGGAGATCGTTTCCTAATAGATGAGTTAGCGTCTCATATTAAAAATCAACAAGTAGTAGATATTGAAAAGTATTTAGAAGTTTTAACTAGATTAGTATATATTAACGAAGATACGGAATTTTTAAATGTTGTGATGGCAGTCGTAAAGAAGAATGCTGATTTAATAGATAAAGAAGTAGGTTCTGATTATGGTGAACTTACTGAGTGTCAAGCCCTACTAGATGCTTATGAAAATAGATATCAAAAGCTTCAATTAAAAGAGATTACCAATATTTACTTAGATAATATTGAAGATTTATTAGATAAAGAAAAAATAACCTTAGAAGAAGCGAAAAGTATGCTTCCTAATGAAGAGGAAATCTATGAATACTTCTTATGGAGATGGATGAATACTCTTCTAAAGGGTGTTAGAACTAAAAAAGTTTCTTCTAAAACAAAATTATTAGAAGTAGAATCTTTATATCGTAGTATTGTAAAATCTACTAAGACAGAAGGAAAACAGATTATTTATAATACATGGATTGATGATAATATTCCAACTTTTGCGTACCGTACGATGGATTCTGATTTAATTGGTCTAATTGATGAGTTACGAGAAGGAAAAGATTCTAAGAAAAATAATAATGTTGTTCTTTTAAATAAAGAGTTAGGAATTATTAAAAATGAAAAATACTTCTTATTCTTTAAAGAGTTACCTTTGAATCATATTTTAGTGATTACAAGTGGAGACTTAGAGAACATGAAAGATATTATTACTCCAGAATTATTACGAATTGTTAGTGTTGCTTACCATACTCTCGATAATTGGATTATTAGTAAGTCCGAAGAGTATTACCGCTTAATGGATATTGCAAATAAGATTGAAAAGTATTGGGAAAATAGAAATATGAGGGGATAGTATGCAGGAAGAAAAAGAAGATATTAGAAAAGATTTATTAGTCATACTAGAAGATCGAATCGCTAAAAAACGGAAAGAGATTGAGATTGCTTCTAAAGAATTTAATCAGATGGAAGCTCTTGCTAAATTAATCTCTAGTATAGATAGTGATTTAAGAAATTTAAAATACTATTTTCGCGAAAAGTTAGAATCTGTTTTAGAACCATTCTATCGTCCTACTGAATTGGTAGAGATATTAGATAAACTAGAATTAATTCGTCTAGTTCTTTCTCTAGAATCACAAGGAATTAGTCTAGAATTAAACGATGAAGAAATTGGTATTAAAGATAAATTTATTCATGATTTAAAAACTATTTATGAGGTAGAATCTAAAAAAATTCCTGCTGAAAAAGATAGTTTCTTAGCTGCTTTAGATGCGAATTTATCTCATTTAAATGGAATTCATAGAAAGATTAAATTAAATGGTAAGGGTAGTGAAATATTACATAAAGATGAAATAGATTCTTTAATTCGTATTGTACTAGAAGAAGAACCACCTATTGATACACAAGTATCTATCCTTTGCTTTGTAAATCATCTAAATTTACAAGTTATTGATAAAAAACAAAATGTATAAAATCCTTAAAAAAGGATTTTTTTCTTTGTATATTTTAAATTTTGTGGTACAATAACACTTGATTGAAGCGGAAAGGGTGGAAAAATGAAAAAAGTAGGGACAATCTTTGTATTAGCCATTTCTCTATTTTTAATGAGTGGCTGTGTGAAACAAACCGTAGATATGAAAATTTCAAAGGATGGAAAAATTGATTTAACCGTTATATCTGCTATCTCTAAGGACTTTTTAGAAGATAGCGAAGGTTCTATTGCGCAAAGGGAAGACTTTGAAAAACTAGGTTATGAAGTAGAAGATTATGATGATTCTGAAAAGGTAGGCGTAAAAGCAACTAAGACTTATTCTTTAGAAGAAGTTAGTGATACCAAAGAAACACAAGTACACTTAGAAGATATTGCAGAAGAGAGTTTAGATGGTAAACAATTATTTCAATTAGTAAGTGAAAACTTTTTAGGACAAAGATATAAAGGAAACTTTATTATTGATTTAACGAAAGTAGGAAATAGTCCTATCGAAGGATCAGAAATTTCTTACTCCGTAACACTTCCTTCTAAAGCAAAGAGTCACAATGCTGATGAAGTAAAAGGAAATACCTTAACTTGGCATCTAGAAATTGGCGAAGTAAAAGAAATTCAATATGAGTTTATGATGAATGACAGAACCTATTTACTTGTCATTGCTGGAATTCTAGGACTTGCCATTATTGTTGCAGGAATTATTCTTTTCATATCAAAACATAAAAAAGCATAGAAAAACTTCACATTTGTGAAGTCTTTTTTATAGTTTTAAAAGATTGTGAAATGAAGTGAAATATATTATAATTAGAAAAAAGAAGGCGATTTTATGAATCAGGAAAAAATGGGAAAATTTATTGCAAAATGCCGGAAAGAAAAAAATTTAACACAAGCTCAGTTATCTGAAATGATAAATGTTGGCAGTAAGACAATTTCTAAGTGGGAAACAGGAATTGGTGCCCCAGATATATTTTTATTAGAAGAACTTGGAAAAGCACTAGGAGTAACGCCAATGGATATTTTAAATGGTGAAAAAATAACTTCTAATACTACCAAAGAGATTATGAATAGCGCATATGATACTGCAAAATTTTATACTAATTTAAGTAAGAAAAAATCTGCCATAAAAATGATAAAGATTTCTCTAGGTATAATCATACTATTCGTATTTATTACTTTGGGAATAATATTAAAAAATAATTATAATAATTGTTTTATGTATTCTTTTACAAGTGAGAATAGTGCATATGGTATAAATGGAATACTTATAGATACAGTAGAAAAGGATATTGTTTCAATTAATTCAATTGATTTAAAAGAAGATGCAGAGATAGCTGATGAAAAATATTATGATTTTCAGTACACTTTAAATGTTGGAAAAAAGGAAGTTTACACATCTGGTGATATTTTATCATTTAGTCTCGATGAAAAAAAAGAACTTAAACCATTAAATACAATATTTGAAAATATACATATTTTTATTTCTGAAGATGATGCTTATAATGAGGCATTAGAAGAGGGGTTTATAAAAGAGGATTTTTCAATAGTTATTAGATATACAGATGAAAAATTTGAACTTAAAACAATTAATATTCCACTAGGGAAAAAAATAATTTTTTCTAATAATAAATTTTCTTATAGTAGTGGAGAAAATTTTTAAAAAAATTTATATTTCACTAAAAGTAGATACAATCTCCAAATTGGATACAGAATTCTCTTTTTTGGGGGTGTATTTTTTTTGTGACCTTTGTTAGACTTTTTTTAGGAAGGAGAAAAAATGGAAAAGTTTAAAAAGGCTAGTCGATAATAGTCTTTGCTTTGCTGCTGTTTCTAGTTAAAGTGACAGGTTTAAAAACAGGATTACATTATTTTGTTAAAGTATTGGCACCTGCCCATTTTTCTGCTATAGTTTCAAGATATTAAATAAAAAACATAAAGGAAGTGAAACAATGATTGAAATCAAGAATGTATCTAAGACTTATCATCCTAAACGGGGAAAAGCCGTAAAAGCGATTGACCATATTTCTTTAAATTTTAACGGAAATGGATTTGTTTTCATTACGGGAAAGAGTGGTTCTGGAAAATCTACTTTATTAAATTTAATCGGTGGATTAGATAGTTATGACTCTGGAGATATTTGCATTTTAGGGAAAAGTAGTCGAGAGTTTACTTCTTCTCAATTTGATTCCTACCGAAATACTTATGTAGGATTTGTTTTTCAAGAAGATAATCTATTAGAAGATTATAATGTTTATGAAAATATTTCTTTAGCCTTACAGTTACAGCAAAGAAAAAGTGAGGAAAACGAAATAGAACATTTACTTCAAAAATTAAATTTAAAAGATTTTGAAAAAAGAAAAGTAAATGAATTATCGAGAGGTCAAAAACAAAGAGTTGCTTTAGCACGCGCCCTTATTAAAAATCCGAAAATGATATTAGCAGATGAGCCAACTGGAAATCTAGATAGTAAAACAAGTGAGCAAGTATTTGATTTTTTAAAAGAAATTAGTAAAGAAAAACTAGTAATTGTAGTATCACATGATAAAAAGATGGCTCATCTTTATGGAGATAGAATTATTGAAATAAAAGATGGACAAGTAATTAGTGATACCATTAAAAATCAAGAAACTATTGAAGAGAAAGACACCTATCATTCTAAGACTTCTAAATTACCATGGAAAGAAAGTTTTAAGCTTGGGATAGGTTTTTTAAAACATAAGAAAATAAGATTGATTATTACGACACTTTTTATGGCAGTATCGTTATTGTTCTTTAGTGTCCTTGATACATTATCTAGTTATAATCTCAATTTAGCCCATTCTAAACTGTTGAAAGAAAAAGGAGAGAATTTTGTTCAGATTGAAAAATCTAAGGTTTCTGAATCTGGAGGTTATATTACGAAAGATCTTCAGCCTTTAAAAAAAGAAGAAGCAGAAATGATTCAAAGGAAAGTAAAAGATGGCAAACCTATTTTTCAACTTCAAAGTGGAGATATTTTTTCTGAGATTACAGATGTATTTCATATTGTGAACTTACCTTATGAAGGACTTTTTGTAGAATTTGTTGTGGACAATCCATTTGATTATTTAAAAGAAGTTTCTTTGATTGGAAAAGTTCCTACCTCTTCTAAAGAGATTGTGATATCTAATTATATTGCTTTACTAATGATAGAGAATGGCGTTTTATTAGCAAATTCAGATACCATATATCAACCAAAGAATTATCAGGATATTTTAAATCATACTTTTCGCTTGGGAGAAAAAGCAGAAGCAACCATTGTTGGTATTATAGAATACGATTTAACCGAATATCAAAAGATAGAAGAAAAAAATTCTTCGCAGCCCAATTCTATGAGTAATCAAGATTACTTTACTTTAACAGAATATAATCGAAAGAAGCATAATGTTTATAATAAAGTTTTTGTTCGTGAAGATTTTATTGAGTATCTTCAATCCATCGAAAAAGATACGGTTAGTAGAGATTTCTCTTTTCAATTAACTTCTAAAGATTTTTCTATGACAAAACGAGGGTATGAACTTTCTTTCATAGATGATAATTTAAAATATTATGATGGAGAAAAATGGGTTACTGTAACTGATTTAGAACCTAACGAAATTGTTTTAAGTACCCATCAATTAGAAAGTTCTAATGGGATGGGATTAAGTGTTACTTTAGATGTTTTTGATTCTTCCGAAACATTATTTCATCAATATCCAAATTTAAAAGTAGTTGGGGTAACGGAGGATGATACCTATTATGTATCTTCTCAACTTTTAGAAGATTATATGAAAGAAGCAGTTCCAGAAACAGGAATCTTTATTTTAGAGAATCGTCAAAAGGAACTAAAAAAATGGATGGATCAATTTGATTTAAGAAGTGAAATTTCTTTAAAAAGTACCTATAGTGATGATATTTTGGAAGTGGTTCATACGGTAGAATTGTTAAAGAAAATAGCATACTATCTTGCTCTTTTCTTCTTCCTCTTTGCAGTGATTTTAATTTCTAATTTTATGGTTTCTAGTATAAGTCATCGAAAAAGAGAAATAGGTATTTTAAGATCTCTTGGAGCGCATCGTTTAGATGTTATGAAAGTCTTTTTATGGGAAGGAATCCTTTTATCTCTCTTTGCATTCCTTACGAGTTTTGGAGGACTAATTCTGGTAACCAATCTCCTCAATAAGGAACTAGTAAGTAGTGGTATTTATTTCGTATTAACGCCATTTATCGTAACGATAAGACAGGCTATCGTCTTATTCCTTTTTGTTCATGGCATTGTCTTTTTCTCTAGTATTTTTCCAATTATTCATTTTACTAGAAAAAGGCCGATAGATATGATACAGGCAAATTAAAAACTTCACATTTGTGAAGTCTTTTTTATAGTTTTAAAAACTTTTTATAATTTAAGTAAGCTTTTTCACTCTTCCAATAGTTACCATCTTCATCACGGAAGAAGTTTGTGATTGGGAAGATTGGTTTCTTTTTCTTCTTGGCAGCGGTTAATACTTCTACACTTTCAATTTCTTCTCTCTTTTGATTTTCTAGTTGTTCTGTTAGGGTAAATACTAATCCACCATTTCTAGCTCGATTATCGAAGAGTTGGAAATTTCTTTTCCATAAATAACTTCCTGTTTCGGAATATTCATTAATAGGAACACCATTACTACTTAATTTTTCTTGGAATTCTCGCCACTCATAGATTACCGAAATTTCTCTACTTAATAATTCTTTTCCATGTTTCGCAACATACTGATAGTAAGCAACATCTTCATCAGTAGTGTTTGTTTCTTTTTCCATCGTCTCTTTAATACTATCTGTTATTTTGGCAGCAGAGATACGATATTTTTTATTTCCAACAGGCATTCTTACAATGAGAGTGTCTTTCTTATTTTCTTTTTTAATTACTTGAAATTCGATAGGGACAACGGCAACGGCTTCTAATAAACTATATGGGTCTGTAGGAGTACTTAATTCTAATGCGAATGGTACTTCAAAAGCATCTTTAGAAATTCCTAATTTTTCTTGAAATAATCGGTTTAAGAACATATCTCGACTAATCCAGTTCTTGGTGTGTTCATAAATAATGCGGTATTCTTCTTTGTTAAGGAAAGAGTCGAGGGGCTCAAAACCGTCTAAAAATTGGTCTAAAGTAGGCATTGCCATGGTTAGGTTTTTAGTTATCATGTCCATTACACTCACCCCATTTTATTCAATTTAAGTATAACTTTTTTACCTAGAAAAGTCAATGGAAGAAAGGCGTCTTGACAATCGGGTGTGTAAACTAAAATTTCCCTAAGATAGAAATACTAGTAAGGAGGGGATAAAGATTTGTTCCAACACAATTTTCTAAGGAAGAGAGGATAACTTTTTTTGCATCTCCATACGCATGAATGACTTGGGTGGGAGAGAGTGCTAGTAAGATATGTCCTTTCTTATGGAGAAGGAGAGGGTATTTTAAAGTACTTAGAATTTCTTTTTTTTCTAATTCTGTTTTTCCTTTTAGATCGATTTTCTTTCTTCCTACTACTTTTTCTTGCTGTTCTGTATCTCTTGGAAAGGTAAATCCAAATACTTGAAAGATAGATTGAATGAGAAAAGAACAATCTACTCCATTTTCAATTGCCCCCCAGTAGTAGGGAATCCCTAAATATTCTTTAGCGAGTTCTAAAATATTTACTCTGGTATAGGGAAGGTATCCTATATGGGCATATTCTTTACTAATATTATGAATTGTGATTCCTTCTTTGGTAGGGAGTAATGCTTCATAATAGGTATCATGAATTCCTAAGAGAGGAAGTTTTGTTCCTAAGTCGATAAAGGTATTTAAGTATGGAATGAGTGGTTTTGTAATAATAATATATTTAGAAGGTTCTTCAAATAAGAGACGATCTTGAGAAGAAATGGGAAGAATTTCTTCTTTTTTAATCCAACCCCGATAGAAAGGACTTTGGACATAGTTCCACTTTTTATCAAGACTTTCATGAAGAATGAGAAGAGGGGTAGAAAGGGGGATAACCGTGGCAATATTTTCTTCTACAATAGCGGAGAGAAAAAAATGTTCTTCGGTTGGATAATATTTTAAAGTACCGCGTTTAATCGCAATCGCACTTTCTCTTATTCCTTCTTCTGGAATATGAAGAATGTTTCGATTCTCTAAAATTTCTTTAGAAAGGGGTAAATTTAATTTTTTCTCTGTTTTAAAATATTCTAAAATTTCTTTTCTCGAAAAGGTTGTAGGGAAATTTTTAAGACGTACTAAAGATTCTTCTTCTAACTGCATTCTTGTATTTTCTCGTTCAATTTCTGAAGGAGATAAAATCACTGAATTCATAGTTCCTCTTTTCTAATAAAAAATATGAAAAAAAATGAAAAAAATGTCTAACTCTTTTTGTTTTCGTGTATAATGAAATTAGAGGTGACGCCTTATGGATTCCATCTTAGAACTAGAAGAAATGAATCAAATCTCGTCTCTTACATCTCTTTTAGGAGATTTAATTGAACAGTTTAATAAAACAAAAGAAGAATTAAAAAAGACGACTTTAAGTGCGCAGATAGAACTACTAACTAGTCGTCTACATCGTTTAAAAATATCTATTATCGAAGTGAAAAGGGAATTAGATAGAATTTGTATTCCTAAAGAAGCCTCTTTATTAGAAGGAAAGTTAAAAGATGTTTTATCTTATTCGTTAAAACCATATCGTGGTGGGGAAGAAGGTTCGGAAGGAATGGAGTCTTTTTCTTGGAAAGATCATGAACAGTTAGAAAAGGAAAAAAAGGAAAACTTACAAAGTCTTCCTAGTGCAGAAGAAAGTAGTTCTTTAGAACTTCTTTATCAAGATTATGAAAAGCGATTTTCTTCCTTTATAGGAGAAGAAAAAAAAGCGAGTCGAATGCGTTAATGACTCGTTTTTTTAGGCTCCTTTTTTGACATATGTTTTTTCTCTTTTGGAAGCGAGAGAAAATCTAATTTTATGGGTTTCTAAGTTGACTTCTTCTAATCGTACTTGAATAAAATCACCGATACGAAGTCTTCGATTGGTAGCTTTTTCTACTAAAGTAGTTCCATGCCATAGTTCATATCCTAAATCGAGTAATTCTTGAGTAGAAAGTGTTCCTGTTACATAATCTTTGGTTTTGACAATGACATGATTTTTACTGATATAGGTAATCATTCCTAAGAATTCTTCTCCCTCTTTATCCTTCATAAACTGCGCTAATTTATAACTAGTAATTTCTTGATCGGTAGAGTCAGCAATCTTTTCTACCATGGTAGTATGTTTACAGACTTCAATCATTTTCTGTCTCTCTACTTCAGGATCTAAAATATGTCGATTATTAGATTCATAAGTATTGATATTATAATGAGTCTGTAAGTCAGAATATCTTCGAATAGGAGAAGTAAAATGAGTATAGTGAGAAAGCGCTAAACCAAAATGACCTAAATTTTCAATACTGTATTTGGCCTTGGAAAGACCACGAATTAAGATATCAGAGATGGCTGGGTAAGCATCTAATCCCGATAAAGATTCTAATAATTCTTGAAATTCTTTTGGATTTTCATAGTTTTTATTTTCTAGAGAATATCCACTTTCAATTAAGTAAGTTAAAACTTCTCGAATTCTTGCTTTATCAGGAAGTCCATGAATTCGATAGATATAAGGTAAATGTTCTTCTTCTAAATGAAGATCACTAGAGTAATTCGCAACAGCTTCATTAGCTACTAACATGAAATTTTCAATGAGTTTTTCAGAGACGCCTCGTTTGATAGGGGTAATATGGGTCGGAAGTCCTTTTTCATCCGTATGAATAATAAAATCTTTATCCCCAAAAGTAATATATCCTCGTTGATGCTTTTTTCGATCTAAAATAGAAGATAATTGAAACATTCTTTTTAGGGTAGGAATAAATGATTCATATCCTTCTACCATTTTTCCTTCTTCAAAGATTTGATTGACATCTTCATAAGCCATCTTCTTCTTTGAACAGATGATACTAGGAAAGACACGATAAGAAAGAATTTTTCCTTCGGGAGTAATTTCTAATTCACAAGATTTAGTAAGTCTATCAACATAAGGATTTAACGAACAAATTCCATTCGATAAACGCGATGGTAACATCGGGAATACTAAGTTTAAAAAGTAGTAACTATGTCCTCTCTTAAAGGCTTCTTGTTGTAGTTTAGAACCTTCTTTGACATAGTGACTAACATCGGCAATATGAACTCCTAATAGGAAGTTTCCTCGTTCATTGATTTCTAAGGAAATAGCATCATCTAAGTCTTTTGATTTTCTTCCATCGATTGTAAATATTTCTTTTTTTCGAAGATCAACTCTTCCTTTTTGAAGCTCTTCTTGAATTTCATCCGCGGAGACAAAGAGTGGGATTTGTTCTGCTTCTTCTAAAACATCTTCCGGAAATTCAATATGAATTCCATGCGAAGCAGCAATCGTTTTCACATCGAGATTCACATCCTCTTTATGACCTACCATGCAGATAATATCGCCATGGAAGTTTCCATTATGATTGATAGTATCAATTTCAACAAAGAAGCGATCGCCATCTTGAAGAGAATCTCTATCTTTCTTCGAAAGAGAAACACGGAAAGAAAAAGGACTATTGTAAGGACGAATGATTTTTCTTCCATTTTTCTTGCGACATTCAAAAATAATGGTATTATTTTGTCTTTTTAAGATTTGATCAATAATCGATTTATTTTCTCCTAGTTCAATAAAGGCATTTCTTTTGACAACGACAATATCCCCTTTTAGGGCACCATTTAAATGGTCCTCAGGGACATATACCATATTTCTACCAACAAGGACAAACGGGCGATGACGACAGTCATATCTGACTTCTCCTACCGCTAACGCATTATCTTTTGGGAATGGTATGTATTCCTGATGATCAGTTAAATAAATCTTCCCTTGTAGTTGTAAACTTTCTAGGGCACTTTTTAAAGTAGGAAGAGAATCTTCTTCTAAAGAAAGTGCTTGTTCTATTTCCTCGAAAGTCCATTTTTTGTCTTCTTTTTGTAATAAAAGTTCTATTTTCTTTTCTAACTTAGCCAAACTCATCACCCTCCTATTTTCATTATACGAGAAATTGAATTTTAAGTAAATAGAGGAATTTGACATCTCCTCTAATTTTTGATAAAATAACCCGCGGTTTGTCAAAAAAGGGGAGAAGTAGAACAGGTAGAAAGTGATCAAGGTTCCCTGTTCTTTTCATGTGAAAAAATAAAAGATAGGTGATGATATGCAAAAACCAAAAGAGAAACCGTCAGCAGAAGAAATCTATGAACAGGCCTCTCATCTTCTAGAACAAGGAGAAGATATAGAGTCTTTAGAACAAGCTAGAACTCTTTTTTTGCGCAGTATCGAAAATGGATATTCCTATGATGCTAAATTAGAATCGTCAGTAGGAAATTTAGAATTACGAGAGATAGAAATGTTAAAAGGAGAAAATAAACAAGCAGATATCGCTAATCATGTATTAAGTGCGAAAATGCATTTTTATGCTTCTTTAACATTAGACGCAACCGAAAGAAGTGCTCATTATGGATTATATCGAGTAGCGGTTTTAGAAGGCGATTATGAAGAAGCTATCGATCATTTAAAAGAATATGATAAGGAAGGATATGATTTTTCTTTAGTCTATGATCTTTTAGAGCGACTCTATGGAAAACCAATCTTAAAACCATCGACAAAAGGCGAATGCTTACAGGATGCTGAAATTACTTATATGCCAATTCTTCAAAATTATCGTTTAGCGAAAGAATCTTTAGAAAATCATGTATTAAATAGAGTTGTAAGACATCTAGAGGTCTGTGATACTTTAGCGCGAAAAAAGAATATTCCGGTAGACTTTTCTACGACCTTACATCTTTCTAGAGAGTTATTTGAAAAAAGTAAAGAAAGTCAAAAAAGAGAATTACGAAATCTATATGCGAAAGATTCTCATATTGGGAATCGAATGTTAATTTCTCAAAAACTTTTAGGACTAGATGCTACTGATGTAGAAAGTCATTTCTTATTTATGGATTCTTATCTAGACTTAAAAGTATATACACCATTAATTGAAGAATGTAATTTAATTAGTAAACTTCCTAAGACGAAAGAACAAGAAGAAATGTTAAAACAATATCAAAAGTTATTAGCAGAAAAACAACTAGAATACGATTGTTCTCCAGAATTAGATTACTTATTAGAAGAAGGAAAAAAGTTAGAATCGTTAGGTCAATTGGAAGAAGCAATTACTCATTATCAATATGGATATCAAAAGTTAGGAGTTCCTTATTTTAAATTATGTATTGCTCGTATTTGTGCCAAAATAGGAGACTATGAACAAGCAATTTCTTTTTCCAAAGATTATCTACAAGAAGGATATTTCTATTTTGTTCAAGCAGCTACCTTCCTATATAAAACATATCGTCAAACAGGAAATATGGATATGGCGATGCATGTGGCAATTGAATGTTATAAGAAATCTAGAATGCGAGAAAGAGGATTTTCTCTTTCGCAATGGATGAATCAGTTAGAGATGCAATTTGCTTCTCCTGAGGTAAAAGGGGAAGAAGATAGTCTCCATGCTACTTACCAATATCGTATTAGTGAATAAAAAAAGAAAGTGTAAGCTTTCTTTTTTAGTGCCATTTCCAATTTCTAACTTCTGGTAAATCTTCTCCATATTCTTCAATATATTGTTTATGTTCAATTAATTTTTCTTGCATTTCTTGAATGATATGAGCAGACATAGCGTTTAATTTAGGAACTCTTCTTACAATATCCATGACTAAGTGATAACGGTCAATTTGGTTTTGAACACGCATATCAAAAGGAGTAGTAATCGTTCCTTCTTCCATATATCCACAAACATGAAGATTTCGATTATAACGATGATAAAGAAGTTCATGAATGAAAGATGGGTATCCATGATAAGCAAAGACGATTGGTTTATCTCTCGTAAATAATTCATCGTATTCTACATCACTTAATCCATGAGGATGTTTTGATTTTGGCTGTAATTTCATTAAATCTACAACATTGATAAAACGAATTTTAATATCGATATTTTTTTCTTTTAAGATAGAAACAGCAGCAAGTGCTTCTAAGGTAGGAGTATCTCCTGCACAAGCAAGAACTAAGTCTGGTTCTTCTTTTTGATCCGTACATGCCCATTCCCAAATACTAATTCCTTGCGTACAGTGTTTGATAGCTTCTTCCATAGTTAACCATTGTGGTCTTGGATGTTTCGAAGTAACCATTACATTGATATAATTACGACTACGAATGCAGTGGTCAAAAATAGAGAGAAGACAGTTTGTATCAGGAGGCAAATAAATTCTTACAATATCTGCTTTTTTAGTTGCTAAATGATCTAAGAATCCTGGATCTTGATGAGTAAATCCATTATGATCTTGTTGCCATACATTGGAAGTTAAAATATAGTTTAAGGAAGCAATACTCTGACGCCATGGAAGTTCAGAAGTAACCTTTAACCATTTAGCATGTTGACTTGCCATCGAGTCAATAATTCGAATAAAGGCTTCATAACTAGCAAATACTCCATGTCTACCTGTTAATAAATATCCTTCTAACCAACCTTCACACATGTGTTCACTTAGCATAGAATCCATAATTCTACCATTAGAGGCTAAAAATTCATCGTTAGGGAGAGTGGTTGCGTTCCACATTCTTTTTTCTTTTTCAAATACTTTCGAAAGACGATTTGACATCGTTTCATCGGGACCAAAGATACGGAAGTTTTTACTTTCTTTGTTGAGTTCAAAAATATCTCTTACAAAGCCACCTAATTCTACCATATCTTGGGCTTCTAATTCTCCTGGATGAGAGAAATCTAGGGCATATTGTCGGAAGTCAGGAAGCCTTAAATCGCGAAGGAGTAATCCTCCATTCGCATGAGGATTAGAACCCATTCTTTTTTCTCCTTTAGGCGCTAAATCCTGTAAATCTTTCCGAAGTCTTCCTGTTTCATCAAATAATTTTTCAGGATGATAACTTCTTAGCCAGTTTTCTAACATAGCAATATGTTCTTCTTTTTCCATTGAAATTGGTACTTGATGAGCTCGGAATGTTCCTTCAATTTCTTTTTCATCTACTTCTTTAGGACCAGTCCATCCTTTTTTAGAACGTAAAATAATCATTGGATAGATAGGGCGTTCTTTTTTATGTTCTACTCTAGCATTTTTCCAAATAAAATAGATATCTAAAATCGCATGATCAAGAGCTGCTGCCATGGCTTCATGCATTGCCATATTGTCCTTTTCATCGACGAGATAAGGTTTCCATCCACATCCCTCAAAGAATTTGATAAGTTCTTCTTCAGAAATTCTAGAAAAGATGGTTGGATTACTAATTTTATATCCATTTAGATGAAGAATTGGTAAGACGATTCCATCACTTTCTGGGTTTAAAAATTTATTTCCATGCCAAGCAGTAGCGAGTGGTCCAGTCTCTGCTTCTCCATCTCCTACTACACAAGCAGCAATTAAATTTGGATTATCGAAGACCGCTCCAAATGCATGAGAAAGAGAATATCCTAGTTCTCCTCCTTCATTGATAGAACCTGGCGTTTCTGGCGCAACATGGCTAGAGATTCCTCCTGGGAAAGAAAATTGTTTAAATAGTTTTTTCATTCCTTCTTTATCTTGACTGATATTTGGATAAATTTCACTATATGTTCCTTCTAGATAAGTTTGCGCAACCATAGCATTCCCACCATGTCCTGGTCCAGAAACATAGATCATATCCAAATTATATTTTTTGATAATACGATTTAAATGTGTATAGATAAAGTTTTGTCCAGGAACGGTTCCCCAGTGTCCGACAATCTTTCTTTTAATATGTTCTTTTTTTAAAGGTTCCTCTAATAAGGGATTATCTAATAAGTATAATTGTCCAGCTGCTAAATAGTTGGCAGCATTCCAATATTCATCTAACTTAATAAGTTCTGTTTTTTCCATACATACCCTCTCTATTCTTCAGTAATATTTTACTATAAATAGAGAAATATATCAATCAAAAAGGAATGTTTTTCATAGGGATTCATACGCTTTGATAGGTGATTTTATGAGTATTTGTAATGAAAGAAAAAATTTCGAATATGCCAAAATCTTATTAGAAGATTATGCAGGAGAAAATGGAGAAGATACAGCGATTCATCGATATTTATATCAAAGTTATCTAGAGAAAGATTTGAAAGAACCTCTTTTACAAATTGCAAAAACAGAGATGAGACATCTCCATATTTTAGGAACACTAATCTATCAATTAGGATATTTACCTTCCTACTATACTGTGATTCCAGAAATGAATACGATTCTTCCTTGGACGAGTAGTTATGTAGATTACAATATGAATTGGGAAGAATTTTTAATCCTAGATATCGAAGAAGAATATCAGGCAATTGCTCGCTATCAAAAACATATCGAAGAAATACCAGATCCTTCTATTCAAGAGATTTTAAGACAAATTATCGAAGAGGAAAAAGAACATATTTCTATTCTTCAAAAACTCTATCAAGAAAAAAGGTATAAAAAAGAAGAAAATAACGCACGATAAAGATAGAAAGGATGATTTTATGAATACAGTACCAGCAATGGTATCAACGAAAGATTTATCATATTTAGAAGATATGATGAATTGGAATTACACATTATCAAAAATAGCTTATCATTATAGTGAAGAAGTAACAGAAGAGAGTTTAAAAAATGCTTTTTCTTCTTTAGCGCATACGCTTCATCAACATTATCAAACCTTACTAGATTGTCTTTATGTGGGAGGTACTAATGAATAATACGAAAATAAAAAATCCAGTTGTAGAAGTTCCTAAAACGACAGAAGTAAATGATCAAAATTATTTAACTGCGTTACTAGAATGTTTAAAAAATATGGTCAATAATTATTCCTATGCGTTAAATGAGATGAGTAATCGTACTTTATACGATAAAATAAAACCAATTTTTGATGAAACTTCTAACTTACAACGATTATTTTTTGATTATGCCTTTCAAAGAGGATGGTATGAATTAGAAAAAGCAGAGGAACAAAAGATTACCGAAACTTATGTAAAATGTCAGGCGAAAGAACAAGAAATGATTTAAGAATACGAATGTATTCTTTTTTTGATATAATAGAAAAAAGGTAGTGTGGTAGTATGGAAAAAAAGGTTTTTGCGCGTGGCTTTTGTTTTCAAAAAGTATTTCTCTTTTTTGTATTAGGTTGTTTGATAGGAACTTATTATGAAGAAATCTTATGGTATGTAAGATATCATGAATGGTCTAGTAGAGATGGATTGATTTATGGACCTTTTAGTCCTATCTATGGAGTAGGAATTCTCATCTTTGTAGCGTGTTTAGGAAAACATAATGAGAAGAGAAGTATTTTAAGAACATTTCTTTATGCTGCTCTAATTGGGGGAATCACAGAATATTTAACAGGGTGGATTGCGGATACTATTTTTGGAGTAAAGTTTTGGGATTACTCACATGAATTTTTAAATATTCAAGGAAGAACGACGATTCCTTTTATGATTGTTTGGGGAGTTGGGGGAACCTTCTTGATGAAAGTAATTTATCCCTTCTTATCGAAATGGATTGAAAAAATACCTTATCGAATAGGAACTATTGCGTACTGGATTCTTTTTGTTTTCTTAATGTTAGATATCGTAATTACCTATTCTGCTTTTGGTAGGATGGCTTTTCGTAACCAAGGAAAAGAACCTTTTACAATCGTTGGAAAACTCTATGATAAATATTATGATAATGAATTTATGTATGAAAGATTTCCTGTGATGCGTCCAAACGATTAATTGACAAGAAAAGAAATGTATGTTAAAGTAATCCGCCAAAGAGGTGCGAATATGAAGTATCCAATCAAACATGGCGGAAAAGGGTTACCTAGAATTTCTTTAACAGATTATCGATTTGATGGTAAAAAACTACTCCAAATGAGTGAAAAAAGTTCTATTTTTCAATTGCAAGATGGAAGTGTTTTAAAAGTATTTTCACCTCAATATCAATTTCTTTTCGGACTCTGTGGAGGAGATTTAGAAACGAAAATTATGTCTACGGAAAAGAAAAGATGTATCCCTGAAATTATGTCTCCCGAGTGTGGAGTATATGACCGAAATCGTTTTGCTGGATATGTTATGCCGCGCGCTAAAGGAATTTCTCTTTCTACCTATTTTCAGTCACAAACTAAAGAAGAGCGAGAGAATTTAGAAAAATATGCTGTCCTCTTCGAAAGAATAGAGAAAGTAGTTCAAAAAGGAAATGCGCTTGGATATGTATTTCCAGATCTATGTTCCTTAGAAAATATTTTCTTAGATGAAAAAGGGAATATTCAATTGGTTGACTATGATGGAATACAGATAGGAAATCATATTGCGATAGAAGCATCTACTGCCTTAGGAAATCAAGAAATCTTTATGCACTCAAAGTATCGAAACCAAAAATTATTTACTCCGGAATTAGATAAATTGAGTTTATTATTTCTCTATTTTACGATGACATTTCAAGTGGATTTAGGGATGGTAGGACAAAAAAATCCTTATACCGGAAAGACGATTGAACTCATGGATATCCTTCAATATATTCGATTAGATGAGAAAGAATTGATTGAAAAAATAAAAGCCATTTTATCTTTTCAAGAACTTGGAGATTATTTTTCGTCCTCTGCATATCAAATTGCTTCTTCCTATCAATTAGAAGTAGAAGGTCCTATCGGAGATGGAAAATATTTAAAAAGATTAGTACGGAAGTAGTATAAAACTACTTCTTTTTTTGATATAATGACTTTGGAAGAGATGTGGAAACACTACTTGCAGCGGGTTCAGTATATCATGAAATGATGTTTTGCAAGTAACTTTGATATATATAACCCTGTCATTAATTGATAAATCAATTATTCAATTCGTTCTCTTCCTTGGTGGTGAATTATGTCTCCGTTAGAGCGTTTAATAGAGGATAAGGAATGGGATTCTTTTTTAGAATATCAAGAAAATAGATATCTTCCTAAAAAAGAATTAGAAGAATTAAAAGAGTATATTGAAAAAAGAAAATATCAAGATGCCTGTCATCGTATTTTAGAGGGTACTTATACTTTTTCCATTCCCCAAAAGAAGTATATTAATAAAAATGGAAGTTCTAAAAAGAGAATTGTTTATTCTTTTCCCAAAGAAGAAACGATTCTTTTAAAAATGGTTCATTATCTTTTTCAGGATTATGATTTCCTACTTGCTTCTAACTGTTATTCTTTTCGTAAGAAGATTGGTCCAAAACAAGCTTTTGAAGAGATTTTGAAAAAGCATCATGGATATGGATATAAAGTAGATATTCATAATTATTTTAATAGTATTCCTATCTCTAAGCTATTGCCGATGTTAGAAGAAAAATTAGATTCTTTTTCCTATACTTTTTTAAAATCTATATTAGAGTCCAAGAAAGTATCTTATCAAGGGGAAATTATCGAAGAAGAAAAAGGTGTCATGGCAGGAACTCCTATCTCTTGTTTCTTATCGAATCTGTATTTATCAGAATTAGACTTTCGGATGAAAAAAGAATGCTACGCGAGATATGCTGATGATATTCTATTATTTATGGATACGAAAGAAGCCTTAGAAGAAAAAGTAAAAGAGATGCATGCCATTTTCTCTTCTTTAGAATTAACGATTAATCCTGAAAAAGAAAAGTATATTGATATTCAATCTCCTTTCGAATTCTTAGGATTTTCTTATTATCAAGGAGAAATTGACTTAGCGGATCATGCTAAAAAGAAAATGAAAGATAAGATTCGAAGAAAAGCAAGGGCGTTAAGAAGATGGATGCTTCGGAAAAATCTTCCCCCTGAAAAAGCCATGAAAGCTTTAAATAATATTTTTAATTATAAGTTTTTTTGTGAGAAAAAGGGACGGGAATTAAATTGGAGTATTTGGTATTTTCCCGTTTTAACAACGGATTGTAGTTTGAAAGAAATCGACCATTATTTTCAAGATCAATTACGATACATCAAAACCGGTAGAGTTCATCAAAAAGATAAAAGAAACATTCCTTACGAAGTATTAAAAGAAACAGGATATCGAAGTTTAGTTTATGAATATTATGCATTTCAAAAAAGAAAGAGTAGTCATATTTGACTTCTCTTTTTTTCTATGTTAGAATAGCACACCAAAAAGGGGGATTTTATGAGAGTAGATAAGGTTTCTAGATTACGGTATTTCAATCAATTATCGGGGTATTTAAAACAGTATCAAGAAGGATATCCGGGAGGAGCGGTTCCCTATATTTTAGAACATTTTTTAGAAGATAAAAAAGTAGAAGATACACCAGATATATTGATGCAACTATATGCCGAATTTCATCTTCTAAGTGTGAAAGAAAATTATTATGCAGCATTTGCGAAAAAAATAGGAAAAATATATGGATGGAACACTAGAATTTTAGAAATAGGAGGAGGCTTTTTTCCAGCTTTCTCAAGAACCATGCATGCCTATCAAGAAAAAAAGGGAATGGGAACGATTACGGTATATGATCCTCAATTAGTCGTAACCAAATTAGAAGGAATCTCTTTAAAAAAAGAAGAATTTACCAAAGAAACAGATATCAAAGACTATGATTTGTTAGTAGGAATTATGCCTTGTACGGTAACTCGATTAATGATTCAAAAAGCAATTCAAGAACATAAAGAATTTTTTATAGCGTTATGTGGTTGTACCCATTTTGATATCGAAGAACTTCCTCGTAGTATGTTTGGATTTATTCCTCTTTCTTATGAAGATTGGGTAACGCAAGTCTATGCTTTAGCGAAAGAACAAGAAAAAGATGGATTTGAAGTAACGATGGAAGATGCCAAACAATATTCTTTTCAATATCCTGTGATTCGGAGTAAAAGAAGATAATCTTTTTTAGGGGGAAATGGATATGAAAAAAGAAAGTATTTTTTTAAGTATTTTGTTCACTTTTTTTCTCTTACTTTCGCCTTATGAAAGCAAGGAAGAAAAGATGGTACGAAAAGTTGTAGGAACCAATTCCATCACTTATGTATTGCCGGAAATAACGGTAAAACCACTTACGATAGAAGAGGGGAAAACCTATCAAATAGAAGATTTCTTAGAAGAAAATTTAAAGGGAGAATATACTTACCAAATAAAAGAAATGGGCGAATATAAAAAAGTAGGAACCTATTCTATTGTAATTGAAGTAGAAAGTCTTTTTGGACGAATTCATAAAAAGACGACATTAACAATTACTAAAAAAGAAAAGAAAGAACCAGTTTCAAAACCAGTAGAGAAAAAGGTCGAGAAAAAAGTAGAAAAAAAAGAATCCTTTCTAGAAAGAATTCAAAAAGATTCTAAAAAGTTAGGAACGAAAGGAAGATTCTACTTTTCTAATTTTTATTCTGTTTCCTTATATGAAGCTGATTTAGAGACGGATGATGTTCAAAAGATTGTAGACGCTAAAGACAGTGCGGCTATCTTTGAATACTATGGAAAAACAGTGATTGCCGATCATTCTAATCAGGGGTTTTCGATTATTAAAACTCAAAAAGTAGGAACGATTGGATATCAAAAAGAAAACGGTACGATTCAAAAATATCGTGTTATCAAAGTATTTCAAGGAACCAATACAGGAACAAAACTTCTTTCTAAAACAGGCGAAGATGTAAAAGACATGGAAGCTGATTTAGTGATGTATACTTGTAATGAAATTTCTCGCAATGTAACGATTGTATTATGGCAAAAAGTATAAAAAAATAAAGGAATTTCCTTTATTTCTTTTTATGAAATGCAATTTTAAATCCATTCCACTCTTTTTCAATGATGACATATTCGCTAGAAGTACCACGATCATATCTTACTTCTGATTTTCGAACATAAGCATTTTGTTCTAGTAATGTACGATAAGAGTCAATATCTCCTTTAACAAGATAAGTGATTCTTTTGTACGCAGGAGTTTCTGTTACGATTGGGCCTTTTTTAATTTTTCCAGTAAAAGGTGGAAAACTCATAAAATCTATCGGTAGATTCATGGTTTGCTTTTTAAAAAATGAAAACATATTTTATCACCATTAACATCGTACCATAAATTTTCTTTTTTTAGAAGAATTCTACCGAAAAAAATTATCTTTTGATATAATGTTAGAGAGGTGCGAAATGAAAAGAGTAGTATTAATTACGGGAGCTAGTAGAGGAATTGGATATGCTACTGCCCTTGCTTTTGCAAAAGAAAAAGATATTGTTATCATCAATTATTGTCATAGTGAGTCTTTAGCGTATCAATTAAAAGAAAAGATTGAAAAAGAGTATGGAGGAGAAGCCTTTCTTTGGAAAGCAGATATCGCTAACGAAGGAGAAGTAAAAAAGATGGTAGATGCTGTTCTTGACAAGTATGGGCGGATTGATGTTCTTATCAATAATGCTGGTATTGCTATCGATGATGAATTAGAAGATCATACGGTTGCTAATTTTGAGAAAGTACTTCGTGTCAATCTGGTAGGAATGTTTTTTATTACCCAGTATGTGACTAAATTTATGAAGAAGGGTTGCATAGTCAATGTATCTTCGAATAATGGAATAGATTGTTATTCTCCTTTAAGTATTGACTATGATGCTTCTAAAGCAGGAGTTATTTCTTTAACCCATAATTTTGCTCTTGCTTTAGCGCCTAATATTCGTGTCAATGCGGTAGCGCCAGGATGGACAAGTACAGATTCCGTATTAGAGATGAATCCTAGTCAATTAGAAGAAGAAAGAAAAAAGATTTTATTAGAACGATTTGCTACTCCCGAAGAGATTGCTTCTGTCATTTGTTTTTTAGCGAGTGATTCAGCAAGTTATATCAATGGAGAGATTATTCGTGTAGATGGAGGAATTCGATGAAAGAATTTTTAGATACTTGTGAAAAAGAAGTACAAGAAGTATTTCAAAAAATAGAAGAACAAGAAGAAAAAAATAGTAAAAAAGTATTAGATGCTTTTCAAAAATATCATATGTCTACTTCTCACTTTGATTCTACGACAGGATATGGATATGATGATTTAGGAAGAGATACGATTGAAAAGGTATTTGCGGAAGTATTAGGGGCAGAAGATGCTTTAGTCCGCGGTCAATTTATCTCTGGAAGTCATGCTCTTACGGTCGCTTTTTTCGCTCTTTTAAGACCTGGAGATTTGTTATTAAGTATTACTGGAACCCCTTACGATACTTTACATGAAGTAATCGGTATAAAAGAGAATCCAAGTTCTTTAAAATCTTTTGGGGTAAAATATGATCAAATCGATTTAAAAGAAGATGATTTTGATGAAAGACAAATCCTTGACTATTTAAAGAAACATACTGTCAAGGTGATTGAAATTCAACGCTCTAAAGGGTATTCAACTAGAAAAAGTATTTCGATTGATAAAGTTGAAAAAATCATAAAGAGTATTAGAAAAGTGGATAAAAAGGTAATTATTATGGTAGATAACTGTTACTGTGAGTTTGTTTCTTCGAAAGAACCTGTAGAAGTAGGAGCAGATATCATGGTAGGCTCTTTAATTAAAAATTTAGGGGGAGGAATTGCCCCTAATGGAGCTTATATTGCTGGTCGAAAAGAGTTAGTAGAACTCGCTGCTGAAAGGCTTACTCTTCCAGGCGAAGGAAGAGAAGTAGGTCCTTCTTTAGGAATGAATAAGCCTTTAGCGCAAGGACTTTTCTTCGCTCCAAGCGTAGTTGCTAGTAGTTTAAAAACAGCTGTTTTAACAAGTTATGCGTTAGAAAAATTAGGGTATGAAGTAGAACCAAAATGGAATGAGGAAAGAGCAGATATTGTTCAAAATATATGTTTCCATGATGCTTCGAAGTTAATCATATACTGTCAAGGAATTCAAAAAGGATCTCCTATTGATGCCTATGCGGTACCAGAGCCTTGGGATATGCCTGGATATAGTGATCAAGTGATTATGGCAGCGGGAGCTTTTACGCAAGGATCTTCTATTGAACTTTCTTGTGATGGACCAATTCGGGAACCTTATATTGCGTATCAACAAGGTGGTCTTACTTATCCTTATGGAAAGTTAGGACTCTTATCTGCGTTAGAAGAATTAGAAAAGTGTAAAGGAGCGGAATAATTCGCTTCTTTTTTTGTAAACTATGTTATAATAAAGGTGTAGGATGGTAAATATGACAATAAAAAGTAGAGGAAATATTCCAAAAAAATTCAAATTGATTGGTAATTTTATGATGATAGGTGCTTTAGCGATAGGAATTCCAACCGCTTGTTCAGATGCTCAAGCAATGGAAGTTCCTGCTATTATTGAAGAAGAAAGTACCCTTCCTGAAGAAATTCAAATTCTCATTCGTGACTATGAAGAGTTAGAGGATATGGAGAAAGATACTAGCGCTGTTCAACAAGAGATTCATACGCGCGAAGAATCCTTAAAAACCGAAGTAAGAACATTTTTAGAACAACTATTTGAGACTCCTTTTACCTTAGATGGAAGACTATTAGTATGTGAAAAAGTAGAGACAGCAAGAAAAGAAATAGATGAAGAAATTGAAATTACTGACCCAGATTGGCCTCAAAAAATTGGCTTAGAAATCATCGATGGGATTTCTTCTTACCCTTATCAAAAAAAGACGATTTACCAATTAGATACAGAAGAAGAAACCTTAGAAACTTTGATTCGTTTTGCGAGTTCTAAAAAAACATATTCGCGCGAGGAACTAGGAAAAGTTGTAGAGAGTTACGAGCAAGCAAAAGAAATTTCGTATGGATATCGAATGGCATATTTAACTTGTATTGATGAAAAAAGTAATCCTGAAGTCAATATGGAAACGACTGTCTATACCGGAACCATCTTTAATAATACGGCTTATTCTAAACGAACGAAAGATTTATTAGATAAAACATTATTAAAAGTAAAGACAGATTATGTTACTAGAACACAAAGTACTTATGAACCAGAAGAATATATTATTAAAAAAGTAGATGGACACTGGTTAATTATTCATAAAAAAACGGGCGCTACCGACTTATTAGGAGAAGAGGAAGCCAAACTTTGTGGGGCTGTTGGACAAGTACAATTATGTTATCATGAAGATGGTGTTTTAGCGAATACCAAGAAAACCGATTTTCAAATTGAAATGCTTCAAAATGTTTTAAATGAATATCTTCAAAAAGAAGAAGAAAAAGCAAAATAGTTATGCAGAAGAAAGTGCATAACTTTTTTTGACTTCTAGAATAAAGTATGATATCATGTTCTAATTGCTTTTTTTTGAAGGAGGTTTTTATGAAGTATATAGAAACATTTAGTTTATGGCTAGAGACACATATTGGAATAGAACAAGAGATATGGCAAGCTTTTCTTCTTACTTTGATTTCTCTTGTAGGAATCAATCTTTTAAAGGCTATTTTTAAAAATATTTTCATGTTATTAGAACAGCGAAAAGCTTATTTATATTATCAACGCGTCAATATTCTTTTAACAATCTTAAATATTGGTATTATTTTCTTTTTATGGGATAAATATCTTGGTAATATTGTTACCATTATCAGTTTTACATCGGCTGCCCTTACTTTAGCGCTCCGGGAATTTATCTTTGATTTTTTTGCCGGTCTTTATATTAAGATTAAAAAGCCATTTGCGATTGAAGATCGAATTGAGATTGATGGGACAACAGGAGATGTTATCTCTATGGGAGCATTTACTTTTGACTTATTAGAGGTAGGAGATACGGTTCATCAAAGTACTGGTGTTATTGTTACCATTCCAAATACTTTGGTCTTTACTTCGAAAATTAAAAATTTAGAGAAAAACTTTAAATATGTTTGGAGTGAAATTACTGTCAAAACGAGTTTAGAAGCGGATGTTTCAAAGACGAAAGAAAAATTACTTACGATTATTAAGGAGAATGAAGTAGTAAAAAGAATCCCTAAAAAGATGGAAAGTGAGATGGATGATATCAGTCCAGAATATCGAATTTACTATAATAAATTAGATCCTATCGTCTATGTTAAAGTAGTAGATGGTCATATCGAATTTTATATTCGATACTTAGTTCATCCAAAGAAAAATCGCTATGTGGAAGATGAAGTATGGAGGAAAATTCTAGATTTATACCATGCGAAAGAAATTCCTCTTTATCAAGAATAGTATGTTATAATAAGAAAGATGTGGGGTGATATCTTTGGAAGCGTTAGAAGTCACAGAAGAAGAGTATGAAAAGAGATTTTTAAAACCTAGAAAACATGGAATTTGGTTATCGGATGAAGAAGTAGATGTTTTAAATCGTTATCAAATTGACTATGAAAATTGTTATACGATGAATGAAATTCTATATCAGATTGATCGTATTTTAGAAGAGGAAGAAATTGAAGAGTTAGATTCTCTTTCTATCATTCTAGCGGAAAGAAATTATTATCAAACCCAAAACCATTAAGGAGTAAGTATGTTTCACGGAAAATTATATGAATATGAAGGCGAGTTATTGTCGGTAAAAGCAATTGCTGGTAAAGTTTCTTTAGCGCCTTCTACAATATATAAATATTTAAATCAGGGATTTTGTCTTTATGATGCTATCGAAAGTGGTAAAAAACAATCTAGTAAAGTCTTTCAAACAAGACCCAAATCTAATCATATAGAAGCAAAAAAATATGCTTTTGAAGATGGCTTTTATACGGTAGAAGAAATCGCTTTTAAATGTCATATTTCAAAAGAACCTCTCTATCGAAGATTAAAACAAGGAATGTCATTAGAAGAGGCTATCTTAGAAATTCAAAGTCATATTGCACCCAAGTTT
This sequence comes from uncultured Bacilli bacterium, assembly GCA_947628235.1. Lineage (GTDB taxonomy): Bacteria > Bacillota_I > Bacilli_A > RF39 > UBA660 > UBA5578. Next base: position 46,710 of record CANQZC010000002.1, read on the forward strand.
CCATTTATGGGAATGCAGGCAAGTACCTATCGTATCGAAGCTCTAACAGGAGTTCCTAGATGGTATTTAGAAAAGAATTTAAAAGCAGACGAAACATATACGGAAGAAGAAGTAGAAAAGATTGTTTCTAGGTATCAAAAGCCAGATATTTTAATGGTAGGAGAAACTTCTTTACTACAGTACTGTATTCAAAATCAATTAAATTATAATGCGATTTATTATCAGATTGAAAAGAATGGATTAAGTATAGAGGAAGCCTTAAATCATTATGAACAATTTGGACAAGAGGAACGGTTTCACTATCAATATGCGACAGGGGAAATTCTTCTTTATCACTTCTGTATTAAGGAAAAGATTGATGATCGTTATGTGAAAGAAAGACTTCGTAAAAATCCATCTATAGAGGAAGCTTTAAAGGCAGCTATCTTCCTAAGTAAAGAAGATTATAAGACTGTGCAGGAGCGAAATCATCTTTTTCAACTTTACCTTGCTTATCAAGAAGATGCCATTTCTATGGTTTCTTTAGAAGATCAAGAATTTATAAGAAACAAACATGAACGAATTCAAGAAGTATTAAAAGAATATCGTCTTTATGAAGCATTATCGGTACTTCCTCAAACTTGTAGTAAGGAAGAAAGAGACTATGTACTTGCCTCTTTTGACCTTACGGAGGAGGACATTCAAAAAGCTCGTGAAGAATTATTTGTAGACTTTGCTAAAATCTCTCTTCCTAAGAAAAAAGGAGAGGTTCACTATATTTGGAATAAGAGTAATTAAGAAAAAGGAAACAACATATCTTTTTTCTTTTTTTTTTGGTATAATGAAGTTGAGAATAAGAATGTCGGATAGGAGGAATTCATTTGAAAAAATATCAAAAAAATTTTCGTAAAAATACCCAAATCTTAAAAGATTACTATACTTATTTAACAGAACTTACTAGTGAACACTATTATATTGGAACAGTGAATGAATGGGTATTAGATAATTACTACTTAATTGTAGAACATGAAAAAGCCACGAAAGAATTTCTAAGAAATAGACAGGCATATTCTCATGCATTTCAAAAGAAAATCAATTTGTATGAAGTTCTTCATAAAATTTTAAAGAGAAATAAATTTAAGATTGATTTAGATACTTTAATTAAAGAATTAAATCGTTATCAAGATAATTTTAATTATCATTTTACATATCATGAAATTAATTCGATGGAAGTTGTTTGCTATCTCGTTTTATTAGAGGAATTAGTAAATCTTTGTCAAAGAGAAGAAGCAAAATTAAAGGAATCTCTAGAAGTAAAGAAATTAATTCAGACCATTGAGTTAGATATTCATCGTTATCATGAAGTAGATATTAGGGATTATTTAACAATTGATGAAGAGATTTTAAATCGGCCTGTTTATTTAGAAAGATTAAATGCCGGATTAAAAGAATTAGGACAGCGTTCTAATGAAGTCTTTAAACAATTAAATGAAATTTTGGATAAGAAACATGTCAATTTAAATCAATTAATTGAAAAAGTCTACCAAGAAACAGCGGATGAAAATATGTTAGTCGCTAATATTTTCCAAAGTATTGTAAAAATGAATAAGGTAGAGACAGAAGTTCTTTATCGAAAAGTAAGTAAAACAGAGTTTATTCTTTTAATGGATTCTTATTATGGACAGATGACGAAAGAAACGAAACAACTCTATCGAAATCGTGTCTTAGTCAATGCTCATAAGAAAAGAAAAACAGAATATGATTATGTCAAAGAGTTAATTGCGAAATCCATGAAAGAAAACAAGCATATTGGGGAATATTTGATGAAGAAGGAACATCTTTCTTTCCGAGCTTGGCTTTTCCTTGCGATAGTGGCAACTCTTACGCTTGTGATTTCTTTCTTCTTATCGAAATATCTCGTTCCAATTCGTCTTTTAGGAATGCTTTTATTAGTGATTCCAATTAGTGAAGTAGTGATTGAGATATTGACCCATCTTTATCTTCGGTTCTTTAAACCAGAACCAATTCCAAAACTAGATTTTAGTGATGGAATTCCAAAGAGTGCTTCTACGATGGCGGTCATTGTAACGATTGTCAAAAATACGGATAAAGTAGAGAAGATGTTTGATACCTTAGAGTCTTATTATTTAGCGAATAAGTCAGATAATCTTTACTTTACTTTATTAGGAGACTGTTCTTCTAGTTCTCATCAGATTGAACCATTCGATGATGAGATTGTCGAAGCAGGACGAAAAAGAGCTCAAAAACTAAATCAAAAATATGGAAAAGACATCTTCTATTTTATCTATCGGAAAAGAGTCTATAATGAAGGGGAAGAAGAATGGCTTGGATATGAGCGTAAGAGAGGTGCTTTAGAGCAGTTTAACCGACTTCTTTTAGGAAAGTTTAGTGAGAAAGAAATCTCTCAATATTACATGACTCATACATTTGATAATTTTGATAAAAAAATTAAGTATGTTATTACTCTAGATCAAGATACACAACTCATTTTAGGAACAGCTTTCCAATTAGTAGGCGCTATGGCCCATCCTTTAAATCGACCTGTCTTAAATAAAGAACATACGAAGGTTATCAAAGGATATGGAATTCTTCAACCAAAAGTAAGTGTCGATGTAGAATCTACCAATCAATCTTTATATACTCAGATTTATGCTGGTATTGGTGGATATGATATTTATAATAAAGTCGTTTCTAATTTCTATCAAGATGTTTTTAAAGAAGGAAGTTTCTGGGGAAAAGGAATCTATGATTTAACTATTTTTGATGAAGTATTAACAGGACTATTTCCAAATAATCGAATCCTATCTCATGACTTACTAGAAGGAAATTATATTCGTTGTGGATTTGCCTCTGATATTGAGGTAATTGATGACTTTCCATCTACTTTTTTAGCGGATGCGACAAGAAGACATCGTTGGGCTCGTGGAGATATGCAGATTGCTTCTTGGATTTTCTCTAAAAAGAATCCATTAACTTTAATAGAAAGATGGAAAATATTTGATAATCTTCGAAGAGGATTAGTAGATTTCTCTTTAGTGATCCTTCTTTTTGTAGCGTTCTTATTTGGAAGTTATAATCCAGCGGGATGGTTACTTTTTGCGGTAGGAGTTTTGATTTTACCAATCTTCTTCTATATCAAAGATAAATTAAAGATTCAAAAAGAAAGAACTTTAAAATTAAAATATTATGAGAATATTGCGTATGGATTTAAAGCTGTCTTCATTCGAGTTTTTTCTTCCTTTAGTGCTTTGCCATATAATGCTAAACTCTATCTAGATGCTTTCCTACGTGCTTTTTATAGAATGCATGTAAGTCATAAACATCTACTTGCTTGGATTACAGCAGATGATGCTAGTAAGAATACCAAAAATACATTTTTCTCTTATTTACTAAATTTCCGTGTCAATTATCTTATTTCTTTCATATTTTTACTTTTGGTATATTTCTTTAACCGAGAATATCTTTCTTTAGCGCTCGGTATTTCTATTCTCTTCTTTATGAGTAGTGTTATCTACTATTTAATTAGTAAAGATATTGATCGTGATTCTAAAAAATTATCAAAGAAAGAATTAGAAGAAATGCGCAAAGTAGCGTATGATACTTGGAAATATTATGATCATTTCTTAACGGAAGAAAATAATTATTTAATTATTGATAACTATCAATTAAACCGGGAAGTAAAGGAAGATATTAAAACATCTCCTACGAATATTGGTTTTTCGTTAATGGCTGTCATTTCTGCTTATGAATTAAAATTTATTACAGAAGAAGAAGCTACTTTAAAGATTGAAAAGATTATTGAGACAGTAGAGCGGTTAGAAAAATGGCATGGACATCTTTATAACTGGTATAATGTTCATACCTTAGAAAGAATGCATCCACCAACTATCTCTACCGTAGATAGTGGAAACTTTGTAGCATCCTTAATTACCACAAAATCTTTTATTCGAAAACACGGTTCTGAAAACTTAAAAAATAGAATCGAGAATTTGATTCGTCAAACGAATTTTAAATATCTATTTAATAAAGAAGAAATGGTATTTAGTTGTGGATATGATGCTTATAATGAACAATTAATTCCTTTCCACTACAATAAATTCGCAAGTGAAGCAAGACTTACTAGTTTTGTTGCTATTGCGAAAGGAGATGTTAAGAAGAATCACTGGTTCTTACTTGATAAAACCTTAACAACTTATCAAGGAAGAAAAGGATTGCTTTCTTGGTCTGGTACTTCTTTTGAATACTTTATGCCATTAATTTGGATGAAAACTTATCCAAATACATTGATGGATGAAGGATATTATTTCGCTCATTTCTGTCAGAAAGAATATATGAAAAATATAGACAGTAATATGCCTTGGGGAATTAGTGAAGCAGCTTATAACTTATTAGATGATTCTCAAAATTATAAGTATAAAGCTTTTGGAACACCTTATTTAAAGTTTAGGGATAATTCCGAAGATCGTATTGTTCTTTCTCCTTATGGTTCTATTTTAGCAATTACCCAATATCCAAAAGATGTCTATAACAATTTAGAGAAATTTAAGAAATTAAAGATGTATGGAGAATATGGATATTATGAATCTTATGACTATGAAGATAAAACACCTATTTTCTCTTATTTTGCCCATCATCAAGGAATGATTCTTTCTTCCTTAGCGAATCTGCTTACGAACAATTCTCTTCAAAAATATTTCTATCAAGACATTCGAGTTCAATCTTTTGATGTTTTAAATAAAGAGAAATGTCAATTAGAACCAATGATAGACTTGAAGATTGTGAAGTATAAAAAATACGACTATGATAAAGAAACATTCGAGAATGATATTCGGGAATATACTTATTTATCGCAAAGACCAGAAGTATCTGTATTATCCAATTCTCGTTACTGTATTCTTTTAAATGATCGAGGAGCAGGATTTAGTAGATATAAAACAATTCAATTAAATCGTTATCGGAAGATAACAGAACAAGAATATGGTAATTTCCTTTATATTCGTGATTTAGAGAATAATAAAGTATGGAGTAATACTTATGTTCCAACCAATATAAAACCAGAACGGTATAGTGTTGTATTTGCGTTAGATAGAATTCGTTATATGCGAGTAGATAATGATATCGTAACCAATTCAGAAATTATTGTAACGAAAAGACATAATGCAGAAATTCGTAAAATTACTTTTAAAAATGTATCTTCAAAGACGAAAAAATTAGAACTTACTACCTACACGGAACCTATTTTATCTGAAAGAGATGCCGATATCGGACATCGAGTATTCAATAATATGTTTATGAAATCTTTCTATCATGAAGAGACGAATTCTTTAATTCATTGTCGTCGTATTCGTGGTAGTAGAGATAAGTACTATATGATTCATAAATTATGGATCGCTAATCCATTAGAAGAATATAGTTATGAAACTGAAAGAGAAAACTTTATTGACCGAGGAACAAATTATCAAAAACCAAGCGGTATCCATAAGAAATTAACGAATTATACAGGAGATAATTTAGATCCAATTAGTAGTATTCGTAATCGTATTGAGATTCCACCTTTAAAAGAAGTAACAGTCTATATGATTACAGGGTTTGGAAAGAGTGAAGAACAAGTACTTACGATTGCCAATGCTTACGCTAGTGAGGAAAGTATGGAAGACGCTTTCTCTTTAGCAACCATTATGGTCAATGCTGCAACTAAGAAACTAGGGGTCACTGGAGCAGATGTCCATCTTTATAACATGATGTTAAATTACTTAAATCAAACTAGTAGAATTAATATCAATGAGACAAGAAAAGGACTTCTTACTAGAAATTCCCTAGGCCAAGATACATTATGGAAATTTGGAATTAGTGGCGATCGACCAATTATCTTAGTTGAGATGAATGACTTAGGCTCTCTTTCTTTAGCGCAAGAACTATTAAAAGCCTTTGAGTACTATAAGAGTAAATGTATCTTTGTCGATTTAGTAATTCTCAATAGTAATGATAGAAATGCTTCTAAGACGATTGCGAAAATTGTCAATGATGAAGTATATCATATGTACGCAGTTAATAATTTCTCTAATACCCCAGGAAGAGTTGTTTTAATTGATAAAAATAAAATGAGTGGGGAAGAGATTAATCTCTTTAGAAGCATTGCTCGTCTTTCTTTCAATACTATTTATAACAATTCTTTAAGAGAGCAAATTGATACTCTTCAACGCGAAAATAAAATCAATGATTATCAAGATCAAAATATTAGTATCAGTGAAAATACTAACGAAGAAGAAGACCTTCTTTTCACTAATGAATATGGAGGATTTACAAAAGACGGAAGAGAATACCACATTACCAATCCAAATACCCCTATGCCATGGTCTAATGTCCTTACGAATGGGGAATTTGGTACGATTATTACCAATAATGATAATGGTTTTACCTATGCTGATAACAGTAGAGAATACAAAATTACTTCTTGGACCAATGATACTTTAATCGATGATAAATCAGAAGGAATTTCTATCAATGGAAAAAAGATTAGTTGGTATGATTGTGTTCATGGTATTGGATATAGTAAATTTAAATTTAAAAATAAAGATTATAAGTTAGATGTTATTTACTTTGTACCATATAATGAGAATGTTAAAGTAGCGTTATTTACGCTAAAAAATATTTCTTTAAAAGATTTAGATTTAGATATCTGTTATTGGATTAATCCTGTATTAGGAGTCTCTGAAGAAAAGACGATTCGTCACTTAGTATGTAATTATCATGAACTGAATAATTTCTTAACGATTCAAAATAAATATGCGATGAATTTTAAAAACAACTTAGTTTATATGAGTAGTACGGAAGAAATTAAAGGAGTAGATACGAGCGCTGTTCTTTCTAAAAGTATTCATATTCAAGAAAAGGTGGATAAAAAGGAAACTCTTACTTTCGCTTTTGTTCTTGGTTATGAAAAGAATTTAGATCAAGTAGATGCGATGGTAAGTAAATATCAAAAACTATCTTATATTGAGAAAAAGTATGAAGAAACAGTCGCATGGTGGGAAGAAAAACTTTCTACAATTCAAGTAAAAACAGAAGATGCTTCCTTTGACTTCATGGTCAATTATTGGTACTTATATCAAACTTTAGCGTGCCGATTAATGGCTAAATCAGGATTCTATCAAGTTGGAGGAGCCTTTGGATTTAGAGATCAATTACAAGACTCTATGAATGTATGCTTAGTGGATAGTGAAATCTGTCGTAAACAAATTTTGATTTGTGCGCAACATCAATTTAAAGAAGGAGATGTTCTTCATTGGTGGCATACAGAGAATCATTTTGGACTTCGTTCTCGTTATAAAGATGATTACTTATGGCTTATCTATGCAACGGTAGAATACTTACGAATTACAAATGATCAATCTATCTTAGAAGAGATGATTCCATTCGTTATGGGGGATACTTTAGATGAGGATGAAGACGAAAAGGGAATGACATTCACTTATAGTGAAGAGAAGCAAACTCTTTATGAACATTTAAAACTTTGTATGGAAAAACTTTTCCACGAATTAGGAGAAAACGGTCTACCACTCATGGGAGGGGGAGATTGGAATGATGGAATGAACCTCGTTGGTATTGGTGGAAAAGGAACGAGTGTATGGCTTGGATTCTTTGCATATGAAGTAGTCAATCGATTTATCGAAATTGCTTCTTCTAGAGAGGAAGATATAAAGCCTTATCAAGAATTCCAAGAACAGTTAAAGAAATCCTTAGAGGAAAATGCTTGGGATGGAGAATACTACTTACGAGCTTACTTCGATAATGGCGATAAATTGGGAAGTCATGAAAATGAAGAATGTAAGATTGACTTAATTTCTCAAAGTTGGGCCATTCTTACCGATATTGCTTCTGAACAACAAGTAAGATCTATTTTAAAAGCAGTAGAAGAAAACTTAGTTGATGAAGAACACGGACTTATTAAGTTACTTACTCCACCATTTAGTCGTTCTAGTAACAATCCTGGATACATTAGAGATTATTCTAGTGGTATTCGTGAGAATGGTGGGCAATATACACATGCGACAGCATGGTGGATTATGGCTTTATTAAAATTAGGATATTATGATCTAGCGTATCGTTATTATCAAATGATTAATCCAATTCAACATACATTAACAAAGAAGAAAGTAGAAGAATATCAAGTAGAACCTTATGTCATTGTGGCTGATATCTACAGTAATCCTAACTTTGCAGGACATGGTGGATGGACTTGGTATACAGGATCTAGTGGTTGGTATTATAAGGTAGCGATTTCTCATATTTTAGGATTCCATAAGATAGGAAATAAACTTTACATTTTACCATCGATTCCTTCCAAATGGGAAACTTGTAAAATTACCTATCGTTACTTAGATACAGTCTATGTCATTAATATCAATAATAATAAAGATAATAATGAAATTCGTCTCGATGGTAAAGTAGTCAAAGAAGTAGAACTAGTCAATGATAAAAAGACACATAATATGAATGTCAACATAGCAAAAAGAGGTGTAAAATGATTACATTTGACTTTCAAAAATATCAATATCAAAAATTAGATAATTATGATTTAGAAGATATAAAGGTAAAATTTTTAGAAGATAATCAAATGAGTGGGTGGTATACACTAGATAAAAGTGAATTAGCTAGAATTGAGTCTACCGCAGATCGAATTCGTGAGAATTGTGATGTTTTTCTAGTGATAGGAATTGGGGGATCTTATATGGGAGCGAAAGCCGTGATTGATGCGATGTCTCCCTACTTTAAAAAAGATACTCCAGAAGTACTTTTTGCAGGATACCAACTTTCTAGTGATTATTTAAAAGATTTATTAGACTATTTAGAAGATAAAGAAGTAATCGTTAATGTCATTTCTAAAAGTGGTACTACTTTAGAACCTTCTATTACATTTGAAGAAGTAGTAAAATTATTGAAGAAAAAGTATTCCCAAGATTACGCGAAAAGAGTCATCGCAACGACTTCTCTAGTAAGTGGAACGCTTCTTGAAGAAGCACAAAAGAATGGATATGAATGTTTTGCTGTTCCAGAAAACATTGGAGGAAGATTTTCCGTATTATCGGCGGTTGGCCTTCTTCCAATTGCTGTTGCTGGATATGAGATAGAAGACCTTTTCCGAGGCGCTGAAAAAGCGAAAGAAAATTTACAAGATTGTTATTACTACACCATGTTAAGACATACACTTTATCAAGAAGGAAAGGTAGTAGAATCTTTTGATATCTATGAACCTAAGTTAGCGTTCTTTGCAGAATGGTTAAAACAACTCTTTGGAGAATCACAAGGAAAAGAGGGAAAAGCTATTCTACCTATTTCGACGGTAAATACGCGAGATCTTCACTCTTTAGGACAATATTATCAAGAAGGAAAAGATATCCTTTTCTCAACAACCATATTTGCGCATTCCGATCGACGGATAGAACTAGAGAAATATCAAAAGACATTAGATCAAGTCAATAAAATTGCGATGGAAAGTGTCGCTCAAGCACATTATGAAGGACACCTTCCTACGAATATTATTGAGATGGATGAAATTTCTATGGAGAATTTAGGATATCTCATCTTCTTCTTTGAAATGAGTGCGATGTTAGGAAGTTATCTATTAGAAGTTCCTTACTATGATCAACCAGGAGTCAATGGATATAAGAATATTCTTCATCAAAAGATAAAAGAATAGAGAATGAATTTTCATTCTCTATTTTTGTATGATAATTTATAATAACAAGTGCAACACATAAAAAAGTTCATATATTACTCATGATATAATGTTGGTGTCTAATCAAACATTAAGGAGTAATAATATGAACTATATACATCTTACCATAGAAGAGCGTGCTTGTATAAGCAAATTTAAAGAAATGAAAATGAGTTTAAGAGAAATGGCTAAAATATTAAATAGAAATGTTTCTACAATATCAAGAGAAATAAAAAGAAATTCATATAAAACATCCGTAAATTATTCAGTAATAAGGTATTCTCCAACTGTTGCTCACAGAAAATATAATGAACGTAGAATAAATTGTCATAGACCAGTAAAAATAAATGTTGAAGTAGCCAATTATTTAAAAGATAAAATCAGTTTACATTGGTCACCAGATCAAATAAAAAATAGATATGAGGAAAACAAGCCGAAAGATTTTCCTTCTATTTCAACCATTTACAGATGGATCCATTTAGGTTATATACCTAAAACAAATATAAATCATTTAAGGAGAAAAGGAAATTTTAAGAGACCAGCAGAAACAAGAGGAAGATTTAACTTAGGAAAAACAATTAAAAAGCGACCAAAGGAAGTATATAAAAGAAATACATTTGGACATTGGGAAGCAGATACAGTAGTTTCTGGTAAATTAAATAATTATACTTTAAAAAGCAAATATTGTTTTGTTTCTTTGGCAGAAAGAAAGACAAGATTATATTTAGTAAAATGGATACCTGATAGAAAAGAAGAAACAGTTACAAATGCAATTATAGAATTATTAAAGAACTTCCCAAAAGAAGCTATTAAAACAATAACATGTGACAGAGGTAAGGAATTCGCTGGCTGGAAGCAAATTGAAGAAACATTAAACACGAATATGTATTTTGCAGATCCGTATTGTGCATGGCAAAAAGGAACAAATGAAAATTCAAATGGTCTATTAAGAGAATTTTATCCTAAACAGATGGACTTATCTAAAACGAATGAAAAAGAAGTACAATATACACTTGAACTTCTAAATAATAGACCTAGAAAATGTCTAAACTATAAAACACCAAACGAATTATTTAATGAGTATTTAAATTGTTGCACTTAATTTGACAAATTATCATATAAAAAAGAGACACCCGTTGAGCACAATGCTCAGCGGGCATCCCTAAATCACAATATATACTATTTTGTGTATAAAGTCAAATAAAAGAGAAAAAAGCCACACCTTAAAGGTGTGGTAATTTTTTAATTAGTTGTTTCTTCTGTAGTATTTGTATTGCTATTAGAATTAGATGGTTCGGTAGGAAGTACTTCTTCTGGAATATCTCCACCTTCTTCAGGATTCTCTTCTACCGGAGGAGTAACTGGTTGTTCAATACTAGTTACTACTGTTAAAGTAAGAGTTCTACTATCATCTAACATATCTAAGTCTGTAAGATATGGAATACTTTGTTTTAGAATTTGTCCTACTTTTTGACTAGTTGTGCCAACCACTTCATTAATCTCAATATTTAAATTATGACTACTTGCATAATTTTCTGCATAAGTTAATGTTTTTCCTACTAAATCTTCCATAACTTGAACACTTTTACCAGAATACTTTCCTTTTCCAATAATGGTTTCTTCATATTTATTGTTAATCGAGAAACTAAATGTCTTAACTGGTTTTGCATTCTCTAGTCCTAAATTTACTTTCATGGCATGAATAACATCTTCTTTACTTCCATCATAGATAACAAAGTTATAAAGATTTAATTTAGAACCACTTTTATGTTTAAAACTATAATCATAAATATATTGATCATATCCAGATAGATAGAGTCGTTGCATCTGGAATAGTTGATTCTTTGTTCCAGATTCTCCTAAGATTTTCTTTCCTAATTTATAGAAAGATAAAATCGTTTCCGTAGACATAGAAGATTTAAAGTTTTTACTAATAGAATTTAATAATTTTTCAAAGTCACCAATACTTATCGTTGATACTTTACTAATAATTGCTTTTAAGACTTCTTGTTGATGCTGTCCACGAACAAAGTCATTCCAGTATCCGGCATTTTGAACATAACTAGCACCACAGTAACTTCTTTGGTAAGCAGTAACTTTTCTATGTCTTGCATACGCTAAAGCCTGTTCTCCATTTAAATGTTGTTTTCCGGCTTTTACAAAGACTGTATTTTTTCCCCATTTTCTAGCACTATTCTGTTCACAGAAACTGTATGGAATAGTAAGGTCGATACCACCTAAAGTATCAACTACATCTACGACTCCTTTAAAGTTGATTTTAGCGTAATAATCAATTTTAATACCAAAGTAGTTTTCAAGGGATGTTTTAATACAAGATTCTCCAGTTACTTTATAAGCACCTTGTCCAGCATTTGTAATCTTGTTTTTTCTATCTCCACGACAAGAGATAGGCATATAAGAATCTCTTGGAATACTTAATATGGTAGTATTTAATGTTTTAGGATTAAAAGTAAGAAGGAGTAGGGCATCACCATTGAAAGAAGTACCCACTCCGTTTCCAGTAGTATCTACTCCCATAATTAACATAGTAAATGGTTCTTCTACTGATTTTTGAGGAACACTTTCTTGTTCAATTTCTTCTTTCCAACTTTTTTCAAAGATGACTTTCGTTTTCGTATCGATAGCTTCAAATTCTTCACCATAATCTCTGACATAAGAAGAAGGAACAAAGGCGGCATCAATTTTATTTTCTAATAAGTCATTGATAAGTTCGACATGATTATCATATTCTTTTAGATGATCACTAGAAATTCTTTCATCTTCAATAATCTTTTTAGGTAGCTCATAGGTAGCTACATTTTCTTCATCTTTAATATATCCAATTTTTCCTTTTTTCGCATCTTCCATACCAGTTAAGTTACTGTCGGTAGGAACAATTAGATAAGTGGTAAAACTATTGGTTGTTGTAGTACCTTCTGTCATATCATCTATTTTTTGATAGAGTCCATTTACTTTGCTAGAAGCAAATGCAATGGAACCAGAGTAGGCTAGTAGGATAACCGCTAATACGAGTATCGCTTTCGCACTCTTAGAACGATTTAATTTTACCATGACGGTAGTAAAGATCGCTACTATATCAACCGCTAATAAACAGAAGACAATTCTTAATGGTGTTTCTATATCTTTAAATAGAAATACAGTCTTAATAAGATAGATATTGGTTAAAAAAAGAATGACTCCTAATAGAATTAATACGGGAAGAACAATCTTTTTATTTAATTTTTTACTTGTTTTAGGTTTGACTTCCACTTTTTTATTTCCTTTTGTTTTTTCTCTTACTTTGCTTTTTTTCATTTTACTACACCTCAGTACTATATTTATTATAACCCAAAATAAAAAAGATAACAACTCTTCGAAAGGGATAAAAGCGTTGTTATGAGAAGAAAGAATTCAAAAAATAAAAAAGGAATTCATGTTTCAGAATTCCTTGCTTTTTTTAATGGAGGGCCTAGTCGGATTTGAACCAACGATCAGGGAGTTGCAGTCCCACGCCTTACCACTTGGCTATAGACCCACATCACTAAGACAAATTTAATTTTACACTAATCAGGTATATTTGTCAATCTAAGGATAGTAAATTTTATGTGATAAAAAAGAATTTATACCAAATAAAAAAAGCATAAATGCTTTTATTTTTTGAGAAGTATCCATTCCTGTAAACTTGGAATTTTTGTTTGGCAATATTCACACTGACCAATCGTGGCATCAATAGAAGATCCACAGTTAGGACACAGAATCAGATTGGTACCATTTTCTAGTTTGTGAAATTCTAATAAACGAAACATAGGGAAACATTCTTTCTTAGTATGAGTAGTAATTTTTCCTTGCTGATAAGTAACGATTCGAACTTCAGCTGTAACGAAAACAACACTTTTCTTTCCATCATTGACATGCTGGAAAGAAAGATAATCTAAGATATCATAGTCGATGACATTCTCTTGAAGATAGTAATACTTTCTTAATTCATAGTTTAAATTATTATAGAAAGTCTTTTTATCAAATCCAGTTTCCTTCCAAAATTCCATTTGCTTTCTATTTTGTGCATCCTTATATTTCTTAATAGGACCTAAGATAAGATAGGCATCTAGAAGATAGAAAAAATAATAAAGAATGCAAGAAAGAATCAATGCATAGAGAAATACCTTTATCACATCATAAGAATTAAAAGTTCTAGAAGTAAGAGTAATAAAAAGAAAACAGATGACAAAACTGACTAAGAAATCGAAAATAGCAGTAAAGAAACGATAACTTTTCTTTTTTAATACGCGGTCATAATGATATTTATTTCCTAGTTCTTTATCGGTGTAATCTAGATTGTAGTGGGTCTTACAATAAGGACATCCATCGACAAAGTCTTTTAAAAGATAGGTTGCTCCACAGTTTCGACAAGTAAATGGTTGATTTCCTTCTTGTTTTGAAAGAAAGGTATATTCTATTCTAGAATCAAAATCTTTTTCAGTATGTTTTAAGATGCCATCGACAAAGTATTGCTTTTCTATTTGAATTCCATCCGTAATATCATCACATTTCGAACCATCCGTATTTCTCTCTAGGATTTCTGTTCCAACGATATATTTGGTTTTGATATTAATATGATTTTCTTTTAATTTTTTTTCGCTCCAAGCATCGGATACTAATGACATAATTACCTCCTAACGGTTATTGTTATTATTGTTGTTATTGTTATTATTGTTATTGGAAGAACTTCCACCGCTACTAGAAGATCCACTAGATGGGGTATAATGTGGGATAACCCGAAAAGAATTTCTACTCATCGTTAATCCATCATAAGAAGGTTTACAAGTAGCATTAATCGTATCTTTTAAATTAGGACCTACAAATAGTAGGAGAGAACCTGTCTTTCCAGAGATATTTCCTTCTGGATTGGCTAGTAAAAAGTTGTAGATTTTTTCTAAGTCCTCTTTGGAAATGGAGTAATAACGCGCTAAATCGATACATCTTTTTTTCAATATTAATTCTTCATAAGTAGTAGGTTCTTGATTCATGATTTCAACTCCTTATCTATATAATAAAATTCAATATTTTGAAATGGTAAATTGATTGCTTGCATATGATAGTAGGCATTATTTTTTTGCTTTAAATAATGATAATCTCGAAGTGCTGTCGTGGTAAAGAATAAATTATTAGCGTTTTCTACAGAAAGGAAAGGTTGATAAGTCGCTAAGAAGGATCCTAAGTCATATGCATAATATCCTTTTTTGGAAGAAGGAATTCTATCTAATACGCCTTTATAAACTTGTTCTGTGGCAAGATGCCTTTGCTTCTCTCGTTGTTCATCCCCATAAGTTACTAAATCTCCAGATAATAGGATGATATATAAGGCATTATTTTCTGGGTAGTCACATTCTTCTTCTATCATATTCTTCTTCATATAGATGGTAATTTTACTTTCTTTGGTAAGATAAACAAAGTCTTGTGATGATTTTAAAATTTGGGAAGAAAGGGAATATTCCATCTCATCTACTTTTAAAAGAAATACATTTTCGTCATAGATATATTTTAATTTGGAATCTGCTGCAATTAATTTTTCTAATGTGTTAGAATCTTCTGTTTCTTTTTTAGGAAGATATTTTTCACTATCTTCTTTTCTCATTTTAGAAACATATTGATAAAGAAATTCTTGAGCGTAAGGATCTTTTTGATATCCTCTATCTTGATACATTTGCTGCTGCAATTTACAGGTATAACTTTTATTTGTATGATAGATGTTTTTTACGAAAGGACATCCTGTTTTACAAAGATATAAGTAAGGACAGTTTTCACACGCTTTGGAGAAATCTTCCCGATTATGATTTAGAAAAATTTTCTTTTGAGCGGTTGCCAGAATTTCTTCGATAGAATTTTGATAGATATTGCCATAATAGTAATCTGGATTCTTTTGACCACGAACACAAGAATAGATATCTCCATTCTTTTCTAGTAAGAAAAATTTTTCGCCACAGTTATCACAATTCGTACAATATCCAGGACCAAATTCATCAAACCAAGGACCATTTACGCCAGCATCTAGATCTGTTCCATCAAATTCTTGATGCATTCTTTGATAGAGAAGCAGTTGTTCTTCTTCCGTCATATGATGAAGTAGTCCACAAGAATTGTAATCAAATCCTATCATAAAGTTAAAGTCATTCATATCTAGACAAGTATTTTTATGAAGATAACGAATATCTTCGACGATTTCATCTAAATATTGAAAGTGTTCTTTAAAAATGGTGGCAGATACTTTCTTTTTATTAGGAATCTCTCGTAAGAGTTCAATATTCTTTAAAATCTTATCTAAAGTTTTTTCATTTCCTTTCGTAACTCGATATTGATTATGTAAGGAAAGGGGAAGATCTAAACTACCAGAGATAGATACATTATATTTTTTAATCGTATCTATATGCTTTTCTAGTTGATAAAGATTCGTTTTGATATGTGGTCTTCCTATTTTGAAACCACCTTGTTGAATGAGTTCTCTATTTTCTTCATAATAAGTATCAATAAATCGGATGATATCTTCAAATTCTTTTTTAGATAGTGTTGTTACTTCTCCTCCATGAAGAGAAATATTAAAGGGAATGACATTTTTTTCTTTCATTTTAGAGATGGCATATTGTAATGTTTCTAAACTGGTATGAGGTGTTTTTTCCTCTTTGGTATTGTCCTCTAAGTAACAGTATTTACACCCCATATTACAAGCCATTGTTGGAACATATAATAAGTGAATATATTTGACTGAATTTTCCATCGTTTACCCCCTTCGTTAGATTATGGAAGAAATGGTGTCTGCCAATCTCCAAAGTAATAGATTTCGGTTGGACTTTCTTTAAATGCTCTTTCATTGATATAGACACTACTAGGAATGGTAATACTATATAGACTAGAACATCTACGGAAAGCAGAAGAACCGATTTCTTGTAATTGACTATTCTCTGTAAAGAGAACGACAGTTAAGTCTTGGCAGTTATAGAAAGCATGTCCGCCAATTCTAGTTACTTTATCTGGAATGATAATCGTTTGTAACTTCTCACAGTTTTCAAAAGAGTTTCCCCGAATTTCCGTGATATTTTTAGAAAGCGTTACAGTAAGTAGGGAAGTATCATTTTTAAATACTTCTCCTCCCATATAAGTTACCGTATCTGGAACCGTAATACTCTCTAAAGCACGACAGTTATAGAAGGCTCCACCACCTAGATATTCTAAGTGATCTGGAAGGGTAATAAAACTTAAGTGAATATCATTCTTAAAAGCTTGTCCCCGAATTTCGGTAACGGTATTAGGAAGATTTACTTCCTCTAAGAATGGCATATTAGAAAAGGCATTTCCACGAATACTTAAAATTGGTTCATCGCGATATGTTTCTGGAATGGTAACTTCTTTAAAGTTCGTGAGTCCAAAAGCATAGAAACGAAGAGCATATCCACCATCTATTTTTTCATAGAACGCTCTAGGTTCAATGAAAAGAAGAAGGGAAATTACAATAGCGCTAATTGTTGCTGGAACAAAAATCTTTTTCGAATCATCTTTGACTAAGGTCTGTTTCGTACTCATTAAAATATTCATAATCTTTTCGTTAGGACGAGCTTTGACTTCTTTAGATAAGTATTTTACTAAGTTAAAGCGATTGGTCATCCAGTAAGCACTGAGTAGGAGGATAAGACCTACAATATAAGTAGCGATAGGGAAGTGGAAAAAGATAAGAGAAACATAGATAAAGACAAGTAAAGCAAATAATACATATAAGAATTTCTTTCTTTTAAGTTGTGATTGAGGAATCATTTTAGGATATTGATAGACTCCTATTTTTTCTAATTCCTTGGTTAAGAAAAGAGATAATAGTTCTTTTTCTGATTTGTTATAGATAGGATCAAATTGGGATACTTGAACATAGTCTTGAGTGGGAGGGGTAATAGGTGTTACAGCAGATACAACGACATTATCTCCATCGAAAGGAGCACCACATCCAGAACATACTTTTTCATCCATCTTAAAAGGTGTACCACAATAAGAACATCTTGCAAGAATGGTATTTTGTGATTGAGTGGCAGCATTCTTTTGAGAGGCTAGTTGAACGACCGTATCGACAGTATTCTTACTAGAAGTCGCAGCTGTAATCGGAATGACAATGAAAGCTCCTATAAAAACCGCAATGAAGTCTACAATCGCAATACCAGGACAAATAAAGTCTAAAATAACTAATAGGATAACTCTTGTGAAAAATATTTTTAAGAAAGCTGCCGTAGTATTTTCAGGAGCTAAGAAATGCGATAGTGGAAAATAGACAAACAAGGACATGTGAATACTAACGAATGCTTCCATTAAAATAGCAAATGCAATTGGCATACCCTCTACAGCATTTCCTATCAAGAACGCAAAAAGAATATATAATCCACTAATGATTGCCATCACTATATGGATTTTATGATTTTCTTCTTTATTATTTTTTAAGTTTTGAAACATAGATATCTTCTCCTCTTATCAATTCTTCTCTATTCTAAGATTCATTATAACATAAAAGGAAAGAATATTCGATAAATTTCGCGACTATCCCACAAAAAAAGATAGAATGCTTTCTATCTTCCGTCATTGATATGTTGAAAAAGGATACCAATGTTAATTAGCCCAGTAATTCCTACAACAATATAGATAAGATTTCGAATAGCAATCATATCTCCTGTAAGAAAAGTTACTAAATTAAAATCAAATAGGCCAATTAGTCCCCAGTTTACTGCCCCAATAATGGTAAATATAAGGGCAATTTTTTGTAATGTTTCCATATTTTCCCTCCTATTACTAATAGTGTTATCGATATTTTTTATTTTATACTCAAAATTTCTATTTGTTCTTTAAAATCTCGTAGCAATTCTTTGACAAAAATCGATTCTTTAGAAAAAGGAGTAAGAAGATAGACTTCTCCTTTGGTTCTAGTAAGCGCTACATAGAAAAGGCGGCGTTCTTCTTCATAGGCAAAGGTTTCTTGTTCTAATTCTAAAAAACGGAAAAGAGGACTTTCTTCAATTTGATTTGGAAATCCTAAAAAAGCATTCTCTAGATGAAGAAGAATGACGGTTTCTTCTTCTAATCCTTTCGCTTGATGAACAGTTAGGTATCTCCAAATTAATTCTTGGTAAGGATATTCTTCGTTGATAGAACCATTTTGAATCTCCTGTAGATCTTTTTGATTTCTACCTAGAACTAAAACTCGTTTTTTCCCTTTTGTAAGAAGGTAGTCTAAAAGATGAAAAAAAGTTTCCTTTTCGTTTTGATAGTAGATGATTTTAATCGGTTTGAAAAGATGCTTTTGTGAGAACAATTGCTTCTGTATTTGTTTTTTATTTTTCATCATAAAAGAACCGGCGATTTGAATTAATTCTTGACTATTCCGATAAGTATTGGGAAGAAATAAGACTTCAGAATTCGGAAAATAGGAAGAAAAGTGAAGAAAGGTAGAAAGATTGCATCCGGTAAAGCGATAGATGGATTGAAAATCATCTCCTACTACCATTAGTTTAGCCGAACTTCTTTTTAAAATACTTTGAAGAAATTGAACTCGAAGAAGGGAACTATCTTGAAATTCATCGACAATAAGATATTGATATGGTAGCATTCTTTCTTCTTTTTCTAAGGTTTGAGTTGCTTTTCGTAACATATCATCAAAGTCGATTTCCCAATTTGCTTCTAGTTCTTGTAAGTAGAGTGTGTAGATAGCAAGAATATGGAGAAAAAAGAGTTTTTCTTCCTTCCCATAAGCTTTTTGATAGTACGAAAAAAGAAGATTATCTTCTCTTTTATTCGCCCGAAAAAGATGAATAAAAGTGGTTATATTTTTCTGAAAACGAAGAAACTTTGGTTCTTTGAAAAGAGAAAAATATTCTTCTTTCTTTTTCTGAAAGAAAAGAAGGGTAAGATGAAAAAGAGAAGGAATTTGTAAAAGTAATGCATGATAAAATTCATCGATGAGATATTCTAAACTATCCCTTCTAGCTACTTGATAAGAACTATCTTTTAAAATTCGTAATGCCATTTGATGAAAGGTAAGAACCTCTACCGAATAACCTTCTTTTTCTATTTTTCCTTTTAAACTTTTAGAAGATGCTTGCGTAAAGGAAAGACAAAGAATTCTTTTTTCGAGGATCCCTTTTTCTTCGATTAAGTATTTTACTTTTCCAACAATCGTTAAGCTTTTTCCCGAACCTGCTCCAGCAATGACAAGAAGAGCATCTTCTTCATTTAATACACATTCTTGTTGATAACTATCTAGGGAATAACCTTGAATCGACTGAAAGAAGTGAGCATACTTTTCCTTTTCTTTTTGATAGAAGATACGGTTGTTCTCTTCTCGTTTTTGGGATGCTTTTTGATAGGAAAAAAAGAAATGACGAAAAGAGGGAAAAAGAAGTAGGTATTTTCTTTTTTGAATTTTTTGATAGGTGGGAAGATACTCTTCTAATAGACTCGTTAGTTCCTTCTTAGTAAGATAGTAATCTCCTTTCCATAGATTGATAAATTTTTGCATGTTTTCAGAATAGCAAGAAGTTAGGAAAAAGGCAAACTTTTAAAATTCTATTTTTGCACAAAAGAAAAGGCAGTTTCCTGTCTTTTTCTACTCATTTTTTAAAATATGGTTTCTAAGAAGAAGTAAAAAATTAATTTTCATCATTGGGAACATATTCAACAATATGATCTAGTCTGCAATCAAAATAGTCACAAAGTCTAGCAAATACCGTAACATCTATTTTGACTAATTCTCCTCGTAAAATTCTTTTTAATACTTTAAAATCGGTATTGGTATCACGCATTACTTTATTGATACTAACTTTACTGGTATTCATTAAATCATCTAATTTAAAAAGATAATAACCATTTTCTACATCTATTTTTACCATCGTAAGCACCTGTAGCTTTCTAATTTAATGATAGCAATTTTAAGGTTCTTTCAACTATTGGCTGATGAACCATAACTATTCCCTTTTTCTAGAAAAACATGGTATACTTATATAAGAGGGATAGCATGATAGAGAGAATAGAACCAAATATCCATATGGGATTAAATAGAGAACAGGTAGAAGAAAGAGTTAAGCATCATCAAGTTCATTCGAATACGATGGTAACAACGAAAAGTATTAAAGAAATTATTCTTTCTAATGTCTGTACACTTTTCAACCTTGTAAACCTAATCTTAGGTTGTTTTATTGTGTTTACTGGTTCTTATAAAAATCTCCTTTTTTTAGGAGTTGCTTTCTGTAATACTATCATTAGTATGTACCAAGAAATTCATGCAAAACATATTATCGATAAATTAGCGATTATTTCTTCTTCGAAAGTAACTTTATTGCGTAACGGAAAAGAAGAAAAACATCCTGTAGAAGATATCGTGCTAGATGATATCATTCTTTATGCTGTTGGCAATCAAGTTGTTGTCGATTCTCTTATTCGCGAAGGAACGGTAGAAGTAGATGAATCTTTCATTACCGGAGAAAGCGATAGCGTCATGAAAGAAAAAGGGGAAATGTTACTTTCTGGAAGTTTTATCATCGGAGGAAGTTGTTCTGCCCAAGTTGAACATATCGGAGAAGAAAACTATGCGAATAAAATCTCTAAGGAAGCAAAATATATCAAACAGATCAATTCGGAAATTATGAAGACGATGAAAAAAATTATTAAAGGGATTTCTATCGTTATTTTTCCTTTAGGTTTTCTTTTATTTATGCAGCAGTTACATTTGGATGGAAATACGCTTCAAGAAAGTATTATCAATACTGTTGCTGCTTTAATTGGAATGATTCCGGAAGGATTAGTTCTTTTAACAAGTACGGTATTAGCCGTTAGTTCTGTTCGGTTAGCACGAAAAAAAGTTCTCGTTCAAGAACTTTACTGTATTGAGACTTTAGCGCGTGTAGATACCATCTGCTTAGATAAAACAGGAACGATTACGGAAGGGAAAATGGAAGTTATTGATATGATTGAACTTGTAGAAGATGCTCCTTTATTCGATATCTTTACTGCTTTAGCGTATTATAATCAAGATAAAAATGCGACTTCGATGGCGATACGAGAAAAGTTTCGTGGTAAGTCTAAGTATGAATTAGTAGATGCGATTCCTTTTTCCTCCAAACGAAAATATTCAGGGATGACTTTCCGGAATGGAGATACCTATTTGTTAGGCGCTCCAGAACTTTTAACGAAAGAAGAAAGCGTATTAGAAAAAGTAAAAGAATATTCCGAATATCGTGTTGTTCTTTTAGTAAAGACACATCATAATTGTCAAGAACCAGTTCAAGATACGATTCCGTTAGCGATTCTTTTAATTCGTGATAAAATTCGTAAGAGTGCAGCTAAGACTTTAGCGTATTTTAAATCTCAAGGGGTCGATATCAAGATCATTTCTGGAGATAGTGTAGGAACCATTTCTAAAATTGCTAAGAGAGTAGGGTTAGAAGAGGTAAAAGGAATCGATATGTCTACTGTTACTACCGAGATGAATCTAAAAGAGATAGTCGAAGAAAATACTATCTTTGGAAGAGTGACACCGAGTGGAAAAAAAGATTTGCTTTTAGCTTTAAAAGCGAATGGACATACGGTCGCTATGACAGGAGATGGAGTCAATGATGTTTTAGCGTTAAAAGAAGCAGATTGTAGTTTAGCGATGGCAAGTGGTAGTGATGCAGCAAGAAGTGTTAGTCAATTAGTACTACTAGATTCTAATTTTGATTCTATTCCTAAAATTGTCAATGAGGGAAGAAGAACGATTAACAACCTAGAAAGATCAGCTACTTTATTTCTTACGAAGACCCTTTATTCTACTTTACTAGCAATCCTCTTCATCTTTATTGAGAGAAGTTATCCATTCCAACCAATTCAACTTAGTTTAAATAGTATTGTAACGATTGGTATTCCTTCTTTTATTTTAGCGTTAGAACCAAATCATCAACGCGTACAAGGAATCTTTATTATCAATGTGATTCGCAAATCCATACCGGCAGCTCTTACGATTATTGTCAATATTATTAGTGTTATGGTCTTTAGTTCTTTATTTTTTTTCTCTGAAGAACACACTTCAACCATGGCCATGATATTACTTGCTTTTTCTGGTTTCTTATTATTATTTAAAATTTGCTACCCATTTAATTATCTTCGTGGTATACTATTTGGGACATTGGTGGGAATTTTCCTTGGAGGAGCGATTGGATTAAATAAATTATTTGAGTTTGTTTTATTAACACCATCGATGTTCCTCTTTGTCGGTATTCTATGTTTACTAGATATCCCACTTTTCAAAACATTGACAAATTTATGTGAGAAAAAGATATTTAAATATCAGGAAAGGATTGTAAAATAATATGACACCACTTATTTTAACTTTGTTTGTTGGACTGTTTATCCTAGGCGGAATGGTTCTTGGATTCTGCTCTAAAAATAATAAAAAAATTACGCTTTTATCGATTGGAATTGCTTTTGGAATAATTGTTTCATTGATGCTCTTAGAACTCTTTCCCGAAGCGTATGAAAATTTAACTGCGGATTCCAAATGGAAAGGAATCGCGATGTTTCTGGCGACGATGGGAATTGGTCTTTTACTCATGAGTATTTTAGATGACTTTGTTCCTCATCATGAACATGAAAGTAAGCATCATCATAAACATAAAGATGATACTTGTCATCAAGAACATCTAAACCATATCGGTATTTTAACGACCGTAGCGTTAGTTCTTCATAATGCCATTGAAGGAATGACTCTTTTCGTTTCTTCTTTAGCGTCTATGTCCTCTGGATATTTGCTTTGTGTCGGCATTGGACTTCATAATATTCCCTTAGGACTTTTAGTTGCTGGAACTCTGACTACCAAAAAAGAGACGATCATCACCGGATTCTTCCTTACGATTTCTTCCTTTATTGGAGGAATTATGATGCAGTTATTACTTCCTATTATCGATGATTTCTTAGTCGGATTATTGATTGCGTTTACTTTAGGAATGTTAATATATATTGCCTTTATCGAGTTATTAGGACAAATTATCCATAGTGAGAATAAAAAACTTAGTATCTTCGGATGTGGAATAGGAGTTGCGATTTTCCTGGTTAGTCGATTTATGGGATAAAAGAAAGAAAAAAATTCTTTCTTTTTTTTTTATGTAAACATTTGTTTGTGCTATAATGAAATTGGTGGTAATATGAGGATTATTATGCACATAGATGTCAATAATGCTTTTCTTTCTTGGACAGCTGTTGAATTACTACAACAAGGATATCCAGTCGATATTCGTACGATTGAAGCTGTCATTGGCGGAGATGAGTCCATGCGTCATGGCATCGTTTTAGCAAAGTCTCCGATTGCGAAGAAAAAAGGGGTCAAGACAGCAGAGACATTACGCGAAGCAAGAAGAAAATGTGATCATCTAAAAATTTTTCCACCCAATTATCCTTGGTATCAAAAAATGTCTCAAAAAATGTTTGATGTGATAGCTAAATATACTCCTGATTTTGAAATAATTTCTATCGATGAATGTTTTATTGATTATACTTTAGTACATCGTTTATATGGTGATCCTATCGCTTTTGCCCATCGCCTTAAAGACGAAATTTATCAAACATTAGGATTTACTGTCAATGTGGGAATTGCGAATAACAAATTGTGTGCGAAGATGGCATCTGATTTTGAAAAGCCAAATAAAGTTCATACTTTATGGAAAGAAGAAATACCTGAGAAGATGTATCCTTTAGAAATAGGGGAACTTTATGGGGTTGGAAAAAAGACAGCGATGAAACTAAGAGAACTTTCTATTACGACGGTAGGCGAGTTAGCGCATGCCGAGGAAACTTTCTTAAAAAGATATTTTAAGAATCAAGCACTCCCTCTCATTTTAAAAGCGCAAGGAATCGATGAGAGCCCTGTTGTTTCCGAATCTTCTGAAAGTAAAGGAATCAGTACTTCTCGTACTTTTGCTTACAATTTAAGAGAATTACCAGTCATTTATCAAAACCTACAATTATTAGTTGAGAAAGTAGCGAATTCTCTTCGTGAAAGTAACCGTTATGCGAAAGTCGTAGGAGTAACGATTCGTGATAAAAATTTTAAAACTTATTCTCATCAAAAGAGATTATTAAATGCGACTTCTCATACAGAAGAGATTTTAAAGACGGTAAAAGAATTGTTTTTAGAACTTTGGGATGAAGAACCAATTCGTCTTTTAGGAGTTAGTTTAACAGGACTGACTAGTTCTTTAGAAAGACAACTTTCCCTCTTTGAAGAAGAGGAGATAGTAGAGAAATCCTCTTCCTTAGATAAGGTCTTAGATGAATTAAAAAAGCAGTATGGAGAAGACATTATTAAAAAGGCCTCTTTGCTTGATCATAATCTTTCTAAAAAGTAGGATTAAAAGTTGAATTTCCAAGGAGAGTCTAGTATAATGGAGGTAGGTGAAGTCTATGATTTGGATTTGGTTAGGCGTCGTTGTTTCGCTTTTATTAATAGAGTATATGTCAAAGAATTTTACAGCGATTTGTTTCGCGATTAGTGGAATGGTTGCTTGTGTGATGACGAAGTTTCAAGAAAAGTATAATATGCAGTTACTAGTCTTTTTAGTACTCGGTATTTTTCTCATTTTAGTTCTTCGCCCTGTCTTTTTAAAATGGTTAGAGAAAAAAAGAGAAAAGGTAGAAGTATCGCCCAAAGTAACGATTGTTTGTTTCTTTATTTTAGGAGTTATTACGACGATTTTCGCACCTATGAAAAACCTTTATCGTATCTGCTTTTCTATTGCTTTAGGTCTCTTTCTTTTATTAGGACTTATCATTTGTTATTGGAAGAAAAAAAGACATCCTAAAAAAGAACTAGAAAAGCATCCGGAAGAAGAGAAAAAGATAGTTTCCAAAAGGGAATCGACTTCCCATTCAAAAACGAAGAAAAAGAAGAAAAAGTGAGATTTTTCTTCTTTTGTGTTATAATAAGACTATGGTGATACAATGCAAGAAAAGATAACAAATGGAATACATTATGTAGAGTATGGAAACAAAGAAGGAAAACCAATTCTTTTTTTGCATGGTTGGGGACAAAATATAGAGATGATGAAACCGGTAGGCGATGGTCTTCAAAAAGATTATCGTATTCTCATTGTTGACTTACCAGGATTTGGAAAGAGTGAAGAACCAAAAACCGTCTGGACTTTATACGATTATGTCGAAGAACTTCATAAGTTGATGATGGCGTTAGGCGTTTCTCATCCAATTTTATTTGGACATTCTTTTGGAGGAAAAATCGCTCTTCTCTACGCTAGTAAATATCCGGTTTCAAAATTAGTCGTTTGTGGTAGTCCTTATCGGAAAGAAATAAAAAAAATATCCATGAAAACAAAAATATTAAAAGGTCTAAAAAAAGTACCAGGATTGAATGCTTTATCAAACACAGCTAAAAAACATATTGGATCGAAAGACTATCGGGATGCGAGTCCACGGATGCGAGAGATTTTAGTAGAACATGTCAATCTTGATATTACAGAAGAAGTAAAAAAAATTTCTTGTCCAACACTCATTATTTGGGGTACAAACGATGCGGCTGTTCCTTTAGAATGTGCGTATGAATTAGAGAAATACATTTCTGATGCTGGGGTTGTTATCTATCCAGAAGCTACGCATTATGCCTATTTAGAAAACTTAAAAAAGACCATTAATGTAGTTCGTGTATTCATAGAAAGTTAGGTGATACGATGGCGTTATTTCTCGCCTCAATCCTTCCATATGCGATGTTTTCTTTGTTTAAACTAAAGAAAGCGATTCATATGTTACAGCAAAATTATTATGATGAATCTAATCGTTACTTTCTTTGGATTTTAAAAAATCCACGAAAAGTTTGGTTAGAATTAGATATTACCTTTCCTTTATTAGGACTTTTATTCCTTTTAAAAGGAAATCTTTTATGTATTACTTTTGGTGTTTTTTATACATTATTAGCAGCCGAATATCATGTTCGGAGAAATCAAGAACAAGTTAAGAAACCACTCGTGGTAACGGCTCGTGTAAAACGATTGATGATAACGATATTCCTTCTTTATGTTATCATGATACTACCAATGATTCTTACTTTTGAAGAGGCAAGTATTCCTTTTTACTATCTTTATTTAGGACTGGTTTCTTACCTTAGTTATTTCTTAGTGATGTTAGCGAATTTCTGTAATCAACCAATTGAAAAATTCGTGTTCCTCTACTATCGTAAGAAGGCCATGAAAAAGATGGATATGATGAAGATTCCTGTCATTGGAATTACTGGTAGTTATGGAAAAACAAGTAGTAAGAATATTATTTATGATATATTAAATGTAAAATACAATGCTTTTGTAAGTCCGAAAAACTTTAATACACCTTATGGATTAATTCTTTCTATCAATAACTATTTAGATAAATTTGAAGATTATTTTATTGCCGAAATGGGAGCGTTTAAAGTAGGAGAAATCAAAAAGAATTGTGAGTTAATGAAACCTACTTATGGTGTTTTAACGGTGATAGGGGAAGCTCATTTAGAGAGTTTCGGTAGTCGTGAAAATATTCAAAAAGGAAAGTTTGAACTTGTAGAATCTCTTCCTAAAGATGGATTTGCTATCTTAAATGGAGATGATCCTTATCAAAGAAATTATAAGATTCGAAATCATTGCGGTATTTACTGGATAGGAATTCATAACCATGAAGTAGATGCGTATGCGACGAATATTCGAACAACTTGGAAAGGAAGTTCCTTTGATATTAAGTTTCAAGGAGACGATACTTTTTATCCATTTACGACAAAGTTATTAGGATATCACAATATCTATAATATTTTAGCGGGTGTTTTATTAGGTAGAAAACTAGGAATGAGTATTGCGGATTTAGAGCGTGGTGTTTCTAGAATTATGCCGATAGAACATCGATTAGAACTTAAAAAAGTGGGAAATCTAAATATTATAGATGATGCGTATAATTCTAATCCAGTAGGAGCTTCTATGGCGTTAGATGTCCTAGGAATGATGCCAGGAAAAAAGATTATAGTAACACCGGGAATGATTGAACTAGGAGAAAAGCAGTATGAAGAGAATAAACTTTTTGGACAGAAAATTGCATCTAAAGCAGATTATGTCATTTTAATTGGAAAAGAACAGACAAAACCTATTCTAGATGGATTAGAAGAAGAACATTTTAATCCAGATAAAATCCTTGTTTTAAACGATGTAAAAAGTGCTTTTCCAGTCATTCAAAGAATGCAAGAAGAAGAGACTTATGTCTTATTAGAAAACGATTTACCTGATTTATTTAACGAGTAAAAGGAGTGATAATATGAAGATTAAAGTAGGTGTCATTTTTGGTGGAGAGACAGTAGAACATGAGGTTAGTATCATTTCTGCGTTACAAGCAATTGAAAATATGAATCGTGATAAATATGAAATTGTTCCTATCTATATAGCAAAAGATAGAACTTGGTATACAGGACATATGCTTTTTGATATTGAAGTCTATAAAGATTTTAAAGATTTAAAGAAGTATGCAACTCCTTGTACATTAGTAACAAGGGGAGGAAAATTTTATCTAGAACGCATGAAAGGATTCTTTCGTAAGACGATTACTGATTTAGATATCGCTTTTCCTATCGTACATGGAAATAATGTGGAGGATGGAACACTTCATGGATATTTAAAAACAGTAGGAATTCCTTTCGTTGGAAGTGGCGTTTTAGGATCTGCTTTAGGTCAAGATAAAGTGGTTATGAAACAAGTTTTTTCTTCTATGAATTTACCAATTGTGGATTATGTATGGTTCTATGATACCGAATATACCGAGTCTTTTAACGATATTGAAAAAAGAATTGAAAGAATGGGATTTCCTGTCATTGTAAAACCAGCTACATTAGGAAGTAGTGTCGGAATCTCTTTTGTAAAGGAAAGAAAAGACCTAGAAAAAGCCATTGAAGAGGCGATTCAGTACGATCAAAAAATTATCGTTGAAAAAGCCGTTTCTAACTTAGTAGAAGTAAACTGTAGTGTCTTTGGAAACTATTCTCATCAAGAGACAAGTGAAATTGAGGAAGTTTTATCTACGGAAGAGTTCTTAACTTATCAAGATAAATATATTGGAGGAAGTAAAGGAAAAGCTAGTAAAGGAATGGCTAGTGCGAGTAGAATTATTCCTGCTAGAATCGATGAAGCAACTGAAAAAGAAGTTCGGGAACTTGCTTGTGAAGTTTTCCGTGCTTTAAACTTAAGTGGGGTATGTCGGATAGATTTCTTAATTGATAAAGAAACGAAGAAGGTTTATATCAATGAACCAAATACGATTCCTGGAAGTTTATCTTTCTATTTATGGGAACCAGCAGGAAAGAAATATCGTGAACTTTTAGATGATTTACTTACTCTTGCTATTAAGGATTACAAAGAAAAATCAAAGAAAATTTACTCATTTGATACCAATATTTTAAGTGGCTATATAATGGGTAGTAAGGGATTAAAAGGAGCAAAAGGAAAGTTAAAATAACTATCAAGGAAATGTAAACAAAAAGAAAAAGAAGCTAGACTTCTTTTTTTGTTCTTTTTTAATATGATATAATGAACTAGAAAGTGGGGATAACATGAAACCAAAAAGAAAGAAGAAAAAAAGTGGAAAAGTTTTTCTCCTTCTCTTCATCGTAGTGCTTTTAGGAGTAGGTGCTTTTACTGCTGTTCATTTGCTTTCTAAAAAGCCAGAAGAAACAAAGAAGGAAGAGAAGAAGGAAGAAACAATCGTCGAGGAAAAGAAATTACAGATTGTTGATCCAGAATCGAAAAGTCGTAATATTGCTGTTATGTATAACAATATCTCAACAGTTTGGGGATATCAATCTGGTCTACAAGATGCTTACCTTGTCTATGAGATGTTAGTGGAAGGTGGCTATACAAGACTTATGGCAATCTTTAAAGATAAAGATACTGCTCGGATAGGAAGTGTTCGTAGTTCTCGTCCATATTTCTTAGATTATGCTTTAGAAAATGATGCGATGTATGTCCATTTTGGAGGAAGTACGAAAGCTTATTCAGACATTAAGAGTTTAGGAATTAATAACATGGATGGAATGAGTTATAGTGCTGGATACTGGCGTGATAAGTCTTTAGGACTCGCTACTGAGCATACTGCCTTTACATCGATGGAAAGAATTCAAAAAGGCGCTACGAAGTATAACTATCGAACTACAACAGATCAAAAATTATTATTAAACTATAGTGTGGATGAAATTGACTTATCTACTTTAGAAGGAGCCATTCCTGCGAATAAAGTATATCTTAGTTTCTCTAGTAGTAGGTCTACTACCTTTGAATACGATAGTGTAAATAAAGTATATTTGCGTTCACAAGGAACAGCAAAAGGAAATTATTCCCATGAAGATTATGAAACCAAAAAACAATATACAGCTAAAAATATTATCATGTATCAAATTCCAACAAAGACAATTGATTCTAAAGGAAGACAAGAAATGAATACGACAGGAGCAGGAGAGGGATACTTTATTACGAATGGATATGCTGTTCCTATTACTTGGGAAAAGAGAACTAGAAGTTCTCAAACCATCTATCGTTTATATAGTGGTGAAGAAATCAAAGTAAACGATGGAAATACCTATATTGAAATTCAACCAACAGGAAAGAAATGGACCATTGAATAGATAGTCAATTTGCTATTTTTATTCATTGTGGTATAATGTTGATGTTTGAGGAGAGAGAAAAATGGACAGAATAATTCAAGATGAAGAATACAATGATATCGTTTCTTCCATCTTATCCAAGAAAGAATTTAGTGAGCAAATGAAACAGATAAAACACCATGATAGTACGCGACTAAATCATTTATTAAAGGTATCTTATTATTCTTATAAGATTGCAAAATATTTACGATTAGATTATCAAGAAGTAGCTCGTGCTGGACTTCTTCATGACTTTTATTTAGATAGTGTTTATGATCAGGATACAATCAAAGATAAAGTATTACTTTATACGATGAGACACCCTGCAGATGCTGTAGAAAATGCGAAGGAATATTTCCAACTCAGTGAAAAAGAGGAAGATATTATTCGTACGCATATGTTTCCTTTAGATGTAAAAGTACCTAAGTATGCAGAAAGTTGGGTAGTCAATATCGTGGATAAGGGAATTAGTACCGTGGAGTTTGGACATAAGTTTAGTCATCAGTTATCTTATATGGTAAATTTATACTTAATTATATTTTTATACATGATGAGAATAGGTTAGAAACTATTCTCTTTTTCTTTACAAAGAAACGAAAAAAAATTATAATGTTAATAGGTGGTTTTGATGTTGAAGTTAGAAGAGTATGCAATGTACAGTTTAGAAGAAATAGAAGCAGAACCTAACGATATCTTAAGACATCAACTACTTACTTTACGCAATTTTGATATTCAAAAATTATGTGAAGATCACTTTGCTAGAAAGATTGTAGAATCTTGTTATCAATGTTCTATCTACGAGATAGAAGAGACTTTAGAACTTGCTTCTTATCATCATGAAAGTCAATCCTTATTTCCAGGACAGATTGTTCTTTTATATCCTAGAATTACCGAACAAAAGGCAAGTAGAGAAATTACTTGTGACATCTATGGAGGAAGAATTCGTATCGGCAGTTACTATTTACGATATCAAGCTTTTATGGATAATCTAACGAATGGAAAAAAGTATGTCTTAAAAAGACCTTGGGTTGCTGAAATTGGAACTTATGACTTTTTTCCAAAGGATATTTCTGAGATGGATCATCTAGATATTGCCCTTCGTAACTCTTATGATTTAGATTCTAGTTATTCTCCATATGATTATTATGCGATTTCTACAAGAATCGGGGATGGTGTACAAGTGACTACGCTAGGACCTAAGAACAAAGTTCGTAAGAAAATTCGTGAGCAAAGAAAAAAATTAGGTCTCTAATTTTCTTCTCCTCATAGCATATTTGGATAGTGCGCGCCCCTCCTAAGGGTGAAAGGCAGGTTCGAATCCTGCTGGGGAGACCATTTTGCTTATAAACCCTTTATTTTAAAGGGTTTTATTTTTCTCTTTGGTTAGTCAGTTGACATTTGTTTTTATAAGTGATACGATAATCTAGGAGTTGGGGGTAAACCCAACGCCTAGATGTTGTAACCTTAGTTAATCTCTTTAACCTGGATACACTAAGGCTATTTTTATTTTTCCAGACTGGCAAGACCAGTATAGAAAGAATCCCTTTTTAGGGATTTTTTCGTGTGGAAAAGGATGCCTTTCCAAGAGATTTATGATATACTTAAGAAGAATAGTAGGTGAGTCTATGGAACCAAAGAAAGGAAAATGGAATCTAGGAGATATACTTTTCTTTCTCCTCCTTTTTGGAATCCTTCTTTTTTTAATTCCTTTTTATTCCTCTTTAGGAGAAATTTTTTGGTTAGCAGTTCAATTTGAAGTAGGAACAGATACCTATATCAGTATTTTAGGGTTTCTTTTATGTGTCTTTATTCTATTTTTAGGAATAAAGCATAAGAATAGTATTACGAAGATTTTTTCGCTTCTACTTGCCTTTGTCTTTTTGTTAGGCCCTTTTTGGGGATATTTTGAAGAAAAGCCTTATCTCAATCAGATATTCTCTAGTTATCGCTTTAAAAAGATTAAAGTGATCCCTCCCGAAGAATGTGAGTTAGATAAGAATGTACAGGAACATATTTCTAACAAGTTAGAACAAGAATATGGCGAAGATATGCACATAGATGTGGAAACAATGAAACCGACTAATACAAGGAAATCTGTCAAAGATAAAATCCGTTGTATGCCATCTCATACGCATTATACATATTTGATTGAATATAAAGATACGGCGGGAGAAAAAAGAACAATTGTCTATGATGGAAAAGATACTTTCTATGATAATATGTTAGAAGATTCGTTTGAAATTACTTATGCTAGTGTAGGAGCTTATTTTAAACAAACTTCTACGGAGAGAAATGTTAGTTATCGGTTTTATCTTTATAAAGATAAAAAACTAGTAGAAATGACAAGAGGAAATGTCATTTCTGAAAAACTTTCTTTTCCTTATCCTTCCGAGGTATCGATTCAAAACTTCAATCAAGATACGAGAATGGTTTTAGATATTACCTTTAGTATCTTAGTAAAACAAGCAGAAGCACATAGCAGAGTGGAGAAGTTAGAAGAGGAGACAAGATACCCACTTCATGCCATTATTCACTATGGAAAAACAGTAGAGTATTATGCCGGGGGAAAATGGTATTCTAGCGAAGCT
This sequence comes from uncultured Bacilli bacterium, assembly GCA_947628235.1. Lineage (GTDB taxonomy): Bacteria > Bacillota_I > Bacilli_A > RF39 > UBA660 > UBA5578. The sequence goes on from CANQZC010000002.1 coordinate 79,711, forward strand.
GATTTTTTAAAGAAATTAGAGGATAACAATTAATATTTTTTAATAGAAATTTCACCTTTTTTTGGTTGACAGTAAAAGGGGAGAATGTTACAATTAGATAGGTATAAATGGTAATAACAAGAGAGAAAGGATGATTCTCATGTTAAAGTTAAAAGGAATAACAAAAGTCTATGATATGGGAGATACGAAAATAGAAGCTTTAAAAGGAATTGATATTACTTTTAGAGAGTGTGAATTCGTATCTATTTTAGGACAAAGTGGGTGTGGAAAAACCACTTTATTAAACATTATTGGAGGCCTTGACCGTTATACGAAGGGAGATTTAATCATCAATGATAAATCTACAAAAAGATTTACCGATAGAGATTGGGATACTTATCGAAACCATTCGGTTGGATTTGTTTTTCAAAACTATAATTTGATTCCTCATCAAACAGTTTTAGCGAATGTTGAATTAGCGCTTACTCTTTCTGGCGTCTCTAAGGCAGAGAGAAGAAAAAGAGCGCTTGCAGTTTTAAAAAAAGTAGGACTAGAAGATCAAATTAATAAGAAACCAAATCAAATGTCTGGTGGACAGATGCAGAGAGTAGCGATTGCTCGTGCTCTTGTAAATGATCCAGATATTCTTCTTGCCGATGAACCAACAGGAGCCCTAGATTCTGAAACTAGTCTTCAGATTATGGAGTTGTTAAAAGAAATCGCACAAGAGAAACTTGTTATTATGGTTACCCATAATCCTGATTTAGCGGATGATTATTCTACTCGTATTATTAAATTGTTAGATGGAGTAGTAACGGATGATTCTCATCCTTACGATGGAAGAAAAGAAGAAAAAGAAGAATCTTCTCTAAAGACCAAGAAAACATACATGTCTTTTATGACTGCGTTATCTCTTAGTTTAAATAACTTGATGACGAAAAAAGGAAGAACGATTTTAACGGCATTTGCAGGTTCTATCGGAATTATTGGAATTGCCTTAATCCTTTCTCTTTCTAGTGGAGTGAGAGGATATATCAGTAGGGTAGAGGAAGATACTTTATCTTCTTATCCAATTCAGATTGATGAAGCAACCATTGATATGACAGCGATGATGGATGTTATGTCGGGAAATCGTGATAATGATGATCATGGACTTGATAAGATTTATTCTAATGATATTTTAGGAGATATCGTTAGTTCAGTAACTTCCCAAATTAGTCAGAACAATTTAGTTCGTTTTAAACAATATATTGAGGGAGATAGTACCGATATCAATCAATATGTGAATGCGATTCAATATTCTTATAATCTTGATTTACAACTTTATAATCCAGATACTTCCAAGGAAATTATTCAAGTGAACCCAAGCCCTATTATGGATAAGATAGGATTTGGAAATGAAGCGATGTCTTTCACTATGGATCAATATAATGTATGGCGAGAATTAATGGATAATGAAGAGTTACTAAAAACACAATATGATGTCGTTGCTGGAAAATGGCCAACGAAGTATAATGAAGTAGTACTAATTGTCGATGAGCATAATAATATTAGTGACTATACTCTTTATACTTTAGGATTAAAAGACCAAAAAGAAGTAGAAGATCTCTTTAAGAAAGTAGCGACGGGAGATAAGTTTACTTTTGAACCAACGAGTTATGAATTTGATGAATTAGTAGGACTTCGTTTTAAACTCGTTTTAAATACAGATTATTATCAAAAACAATCTGGTATTTGGATTAATCGCAAAGATGATTATGACTACATGAAAAAAGTACTAGAGAAGGCAGAAGATTTAACCATCGTAGGTATTGTTCGTCCAAATGAAGAAGCGATTGTAGCAGCTAGCCATGGAGAAATTGGATATACCAAAGAACTTACTGAATATGTGATTGGAAAAATTAATGAGACGGATATTGTCAAAGAGCAATTAGCGAACCCAGAAATTAATGTCTTTACAGGATTAAAATTTAATACGGAAAATAAGAACTTTGATATGACTGCCTTAACACCTGAACAACAGGCTTATTTAGCAAGTTTATCACAAGAGGAATTAGCGCAAGTAATTTCTAATTATATGGATACTTATGGAGCAACTTATGAGGATAACTTATTAAAGTTAGGAATTGTCGACTTAGAAAGTCCAAGTTCTATCATTATCTATCCAAAAGACTTTGATTCTAAAGAAGCTATCACGGATATTATTGCGGATTATAATGATATGGTAAAAGAAGAAGGAAAAGAAGACGATGTAATTAACTATACAGATGTTGTTGGTATCATGATGTCTGGGGTAACTACGATTGTAGATATCATCAGTTATGTATTAATTGCCTTCGTTTCTATTTCCTTAGTAGTATCTAGTATTATGATAGGAATTATTACTTATATTTCCGTTTTAGAGAGAACAAAAGAAATTGGTATTTTAAGAGCAATTGGAGCTAGTAAGAAAGATATTTCTCGTGTCTTTAGAGCAGAGACAATTATTGAAGGATTTGCGGCTGGTGTCTTTGGAATCTTAATTACTATTATCTTAAATGTTCCAATTAATATGATTATTAAACATGTAACAGGAATCTCTGGAATTTCTAAATTACCAGTAGCCGGTGCGATTATCTTAGTTACTATTAGTGTATTACTTACGGTAGTAGCAGGATTATTCCCAGCTCGTATGGCATCTAGAAAAGACCCAGTAGAGGCACTTAGAACAGAATAGACACTTCGGTGTCTATTTTTTTATGAAAAAGAGAAAAAACTATTGACAGAGAAATATCTTTTTAATATAATGTTAATAACAAGGACAAATAGTCCTTCCAATTTTCAATTCACTTATTAATATTTTGTTAAAAAGAAAGAGGGAATAATGATGAAAAAAGTAAAAATAGAAGAAATGGAAGAATTAGTAATTGTAGTAGATATGGTAAATGGTTTTGTAAAAGGGGGAGTGATGGCTGATCCTTATATCATGCACATAGTACCACCTATTCGTGCCTATATGGAAGAGGCTTTAGAAAATCCTCATAAAGGAGTGGCTGTTATTAAAGAATATCATGACGAAGAGTCCGTTGAGTTTCAAATTCATCCAAAGCATTGTATCAAAAATACTTGGGAAGCAGAACTAGTCGATGAATTAAAAGATTTAGAAACATATTGTTATCCCTTTTTAAAGAACTCTACTAGTGCGATATGGGCTCCTGAATTTACGGATTTTATCAGAGAAATATTAAAGAATCCAACTTTCAAAAGAATAACGATTATGGGATGTTGTACTGATATCTGTGTGATGGATTTAGCGATTCCTCTAAAAAAACTATGTGATGAACTCAATATTGCGTTAGAAGTAGTCGTTCCGAAAGATGCTGTAGAGACTTATGAGTTAGAACCAAATCTTTATGATGAAGAAGGACATCTAGAAAAAGAGGGTATTCATGACCGAAAAGAATGGAATCAAATGGCATTTCGTTTTATGAAACAAGCAGGAATTGAAGTAGAAGAGAAAGGATACCAAAAGGTATTAGAATAGGTGATAGCGTGAAAACAGTAGAAGAAATCAAGCAATGGCTTGGAATTATCAATCCTGAGATTACGACTTGGGAACAATTAAAAGAAGAAATAGAACATCAACAAAAACCTAATTTAGCGTTATTGACAGATTTTTATGAATTTACGATGTCACAGACATTCTTTCTAGCAGGAGATCAAAATAAGGTTGTCTACTTTGATGTCTTCTTCCGTAGTAATCCTTTTGAAGGAGGATATACCATTCATGGAGGACTAAAAGAAATTATTGAATTCGTACAAAATTTTCATTATACCAAAGCAGATATTGACTATTTAAGAAGTACTGGACAATTTCAAGAAGAATTTTTAACATACTTACAAGATTTACGGTTTCATGGAGATATGTGGGCTATCAAAGAAGGAACACCTATTTTTCCAAATGAACCAGTAATTACCGTAAGAGCAAATATAATAGAAGCCCAATTACTAGAGTCTTTGATGTTAGCGTATTTTAATCAAGGTTCTTTAATTGCTACTTCGACGAAAAGAATTACGACATCAGCAGGAACGATTCCAGTTTCTGACTTTGGACTTCGTCGTGGTCATGGAGAAGGGGTTATCCATGGTTCTAGATATGCGATGATTGGTGGTGCGAAATCTACTTCGAATACCTTGACAGGAAAACTAGAAAATGTTCCTGTCTCTGGGACAATGGCGCATGATTTAATTCAATTTTATGGAAATGATTATGATGCCTTTTTAGCGTATGCGAAAGCGAATCCTAATAACTGTGTCTTCCTAGTAGATACCTTTGATACCTTACGAAAAGGGGTACCAGCAGCGATTCAAGTAGCTAGAGATTATCTACTTCCAAATGGATATGCCTTAAAAGGAGTTCGGATTGATAGTGGCGATTTAGCGTACTTATCAAAAGAGACAAGAAAACAATTAGATGAAGCAGGATTTTCTAGTACCAAAATTTTTCTTACGAATGGATTAGATGAAGAAAAGATTGATTCTTTAAAACAACAAGGAGCTTCGATGGATGCGATTGGAGCAGGGGATAATGTATTAGCGCCCAAAGAAAGAATGAATGGGGTTTATAAATTAGTAGCTGTAGAAGAAGACGGTCATATTTCTCCTCGTATTAAAATAAGTAATGATACGATAAAGACGACCAATCCAGGATATAAGAGAGTTTATCGGTTCTATGATAAGAAGACAGGATATGCGAAGGGAGATGTCGTCGCTCTTGCGGAAGAAGTTATCCCACAAGATCACTATCGGTTAATTTCTCCAACCGAAGAATGGAAGATAACCGATTTAAGAGATTATCATGTCCAAGAACTACAAGTTCCTATCTTTCAAGGTGGAAAACTTGTTTATAAAGTTCCTAGTACCTTAGAAACAGCAGCCTATGCCGAAGAACAATTCCAAACTCTTTATCCAGAAATCAAGAGAAGAATAAAACCACATGGATACTATGTAGACTTAAGTGAGAAGTTATTAAAACTTAAAAAAGAACTTTTAAAGGAATATCAGGAAGATTCTTTCAAAGAAAAGAAGATAGGACAGTATCATGCGTAAAGAAAAATTAAAGGAATTGACAACCTATTTAGAAGAGTTAAAGACTCTTCAATTTCGTCCCATAGAAGGTTCTTCTTTTCTAACGAGTGAAACTTATGAATGTCATTTAAAATGTGGTCGAGTTATCGTAAGAGAAAAACTATTAAAAGGAAAAAAAGAGGGAAGTGCGGCTATTATTTTCGCTCTTACCAAATCAGGAGAAGTATTACTGAATATAGAACCTAGAGTATTTACGAAAGAAACTGTACTATTAGGATTTCCATCTGGCTATATAGAACCTTTCGAACAACCAGAAGAAGGGGCTAGAAGAGAACTTTTAGAAGAACATGGATATCAGGCCGGAAAGATGATTCTCCTCGATTCTTTTTATCAGGATGAAGGATGTTCTTCTGCGTATAATCATATCTTTTTAGCAACTTCTTGTGAAAGAGTAGGATCCCAAAAACTAGATACGGATGAGATTATCCATCCCTTCTTATGTACTTATGAAGAGACTTTAGAACTAGAAGAATTAGGATACTTTAAAAGTGCGAATAGTAAACTTACCTTAGAACGAGTAAAACAATATCAGAAAGGAAGATTGTAATGTTACAAAAATATGGATATGTTAGAGTAGGGGCTTGTGTCCCTGAAGTAAAAGTAGGAAATGTTTCTTTTCATGGCGAAGAGATGATTCGTCAAATTAAAAAAGCATCCAAAGCAGGAATTCAAATCTTAACTTTTCCAGAACTTTCTTTAACAGGATATACTTGTAATGATTTATTTCACCAAGAAATTCTTTTAAAAAAATGTGAAGAAGAACTAGGAATAATTTTAAAAGAAACGAAAGAACTTCCTATCGTTGTTATGATTGGAATGCCTCTTTCTTTGGATAATCAACTCTTTAATGTCGCAGTCATCTTTCAAAAAGGACATCTTTTAGGAGTTGTTCCTAAAACTTATATTCCAAATTATAGTGAGTTTTATGAAAAAAGATGGTTTGCTTCCTCTTTAAATGCGATTAGTGATCATGTCTTTCTCTTAGGAGAAGAAGTTCCTTTTGGAACTAATCTTCTTTTTCGAGAAGAAAAAAAGAAAGAGATCTGTTTTGGTGTAGAACTCTGTGAAGACTTATGGAGTATTCAACCTCCTAGTAATGAACATGCCCTAAATGGAGCCTTCCTTCTCTTTAATTTATCGGCTTCGAATGAGATTATCGGAAAATATGAATATCGAAAAGATTTAGTAAGAATGCAGTCTGCAAAAACTATCAGTGCGTATATCTATGCTTCTGCAGGAGTAGGAGAATCTAGTACAGATGTTGTTTTCTCAGGACACGCTATTATCGCCGAAAATGGTTCTATTTTGAAAGAAAATGAGCGTTTTCAAACATCTTCTAACACCATCGCAATGGATATCGATATCGAAAGACTAAGAAATAGTCGATATAAAGATAGCAGTTATATGGGAGTCAAACCTACAGTAGAATATCGTTATATTTCTTTCTCTTTAGAGGATTGTAATACAAAACTTCTCCGTCATTATCCGATGTATCCATTTGTTCCTAAAGAAGAAGTAGAAAGAAATGCTAGATGTTCGGAAATTTTTAATATTCAGTCTTCTGGCTTAGTAAAGAGATTAAAGCATACAGGAATCCAAAAGACAGTAATTGGTATTTCTGGTGGATTAGATTCTACTCTTGCTTTTCTAATTATCATAGAAGCTTATAAGAAACTAGGAATCAATCCTAAAAATATCATTGCAGTTACGATGCCTGGTTTTGGAACTACCGATAGAACTTATCAGAATGCTGTCAAATTAGTTCAAGAGTTTGGTGCTACTTTAAAAGAAATCTCTATTCGAGAATCTTGTCTTCTTCATTTTCAAGATATTGGACAAGCGAAAGATACCTTCGATATTACCTATGAGAATGCCCAAGCCCGAGAGAGAACGCAAATCTTAATGGATATCGCTAATAAAGAGGGGGGATTAGTGATTGGAACAGGAGATTTATCAGAACTCGCTCTTGGTTGGTGTACTTATAACGGGGATCATATGAGTATGTATGCAGTCAATACTTCTATTCCTAAGACTTTAGTTCGATATTTAGTGAAGTGGATTGCGGATACTCATGAAAATACAAAGGAAACAATTTATGATATTTTAGATACGCCAATTAGTCCAGAATTACTTCCTCCTACGAAAGATGGAAAGATTGCGCAAAAGACAGAGAGCAGTGTTGGACCTTATATTCTACATGATTTCTTTTTATATCACTTTTTAAGAAATGGCTTTTCTCCAAGAAAAATTTATTTTCTTGCTAAAACGACTTTTGATGGAATGTATGAAGAGAAAGAAATTGAAAAATGGCTTCGTTTCTTTATCCAAAGATTTTTTACTCAGCAGTTTAAAAGAAGTTGTATGCCAGATGGACCAAAAGTAGGAACAGTCAGCCTTTCTCCTCGAGGAGATTTAAGAATGCCTAGTGATGCCGATAATTCTATATGGTTACAAGATTTAGAAAATTTAGAAAAGAATGCATAAAGAATGTTCTTCTTTTCTTTTTTTATGGTATACTAATGGTGTATTGAGGTAGCTATGAAGAAGAATTTCTATGAAAAAAGAGAAAAGAAAAGTAAAGAAGAGAAATCTTCCTCTTTTAAGGAAGTCTTTCAAGGTGCCTTTTTCTGTTTAAAAAGTAGTTGTTTTTGCCCAAAAGAGTTTAGAGAAAATCTAAATTCTTTTTATATTCTACTTTTTAAATATTTGTTAAGAACATATTGACAAAAGAATATCTTTTTAATATAATGTTAATAACAAAAGAAAATTGGGTTTTATTGGTAGGAGGATATATGGAAAGTAATATAAAACTAATTGTACTTGATAATTTTAAAGAAGTAGGAGAGAAAGTAGATAAGGAATTACAAAAAATGAAGAGAAAAAAATCTTATCTAACGAAGATCTCTAATAGTCGTTTTGCGAATGGCGAAGGAAAGGTTCGAATTGATGAGACAGTTCGTCATCAAGACTTATTTATTCTATGTGATGTTGGTAATTATAGTATTTCTTATCCATTGCATGGAGTACCTCACTATATGTCTCCCGATGAGCATTTTCAAGATGTCAAAAGGATCATTGCAGCTACGAGTGGACGAAGTGAACATATCACCCTAGTCATGCCTCTTCTTTACGAATCTAGACAACATAAGAGAAAAGGAAGAGAATCTCTAGACTGCGCTGTCGCTCTTCAAGAGTTAGAAACTTTAGGAGTCGACGCTATTGTTACTTTTGATGCTCATGATCCAAATGTCGCAAATGCCATTCCCAATTTACCTTTTGAAAATTTTTATCCAACCCATATTATCTTAGAAGAGATGTTAGAAAGAGAAGAATTAGATAATCTATTAGTCGTTAGTCCAGATATGGGAGCTATGGAAAGATCTAGATATTATGCAGAACTTTTAAGATGTGATGTTGGTGTCTTCTATAAAAGAAGAGACTTAAGTAAAGTAGTCAATGGAAAGAATCCTATCGTGGATCATATCTATATGGGTGCCGATGTGAAAGGAAAGACCATTCTGGTTGTCGATGATATGATTTCTTCGGGAGGTTCTATTTTAGAAGTATCCCAAGAATTAAAAAATAGAGGTGCGAAGAAAGTCTATTTAATCGCTACTTTTTCCCTTTTTACGGAAGGCGTAGAATCTTTTTCCAAAGCATATCAAGAAGGTTTATTCGATGCTCTTTATACGACCAATCTCTCTTATGTACCAGAAGAGATTAAATCTTTACCATGGTTCCAAGAAGTAGATTGTTCTAATTATATTGCGCGGATTATTGATACTCTTCATCGTGGTCAATCGATTGCTACTTTACGAAATGGGAAACAGGAAATGTTTCAAAAAATTCAAATGAAATTAGACTTGTAATAAAAGGAAAGTGATTTTATGAAAATAGGCATTATTGGTGGGAGCTTTAATCCTCCCCATCTACTTCATAAGCAAATGGGAATAGAAGTCTTAAAACACCATTTAGTAGAGAAAGTAATCTATGTTCCAACAGGAGATGGATATCCTAAAAATCATCTTTTAAAGGGAAATACTCGTTATGAAATGGTAAAAAGAATGTGTAAAGATATTCCCAATATGGAAGTATCTGATTATGAAATTCAAAAAGGACAAAGTTATACTTATGAAACCTTAGACTATTTTCAAAAACAGTATCCTCAGGATGACATCTATTTTATTCTATCGATGGATTTACTATTGGATATAGAATCTTGGAAAAAACCAGACTATATACTATCTCATTATCATCTAATTGGATTACAAAGAAAAGGGTGGGAAGGACATCCTCTTCCAAAGATCTATTCTCAGTATCTAGATAGAATCCAAATCTATGATTTTGATCTAGCAGAATTATCTTCTACTCAAATTCGTGATAGAATGGAAAAGAAAGAAGATGTAAAAGAATATTTAGATAAAAGAGTCTATGACTACATCTTTGAAAATCATCTTTATGAGTCTTTCTTTTTTTAAAAGTTCTTATGAACAATTAGATAATAAGATAATGGAAAGCAAATGCTTTTTATGATAAAATGAGAAGGGAGGAAACTTATGAAAGAAGTTGTTGATTTATTAATTGAAAGAAAAGAGACGGTAGCAACGATGGAATCTTGTACAGGCGGGTTTATCGCTCATTCTATTACGAATGTGGAAGGAGCCAGTGCGATTCTTCTTTTTAGTGCGGTCACTTATTCTAATGAATATAAAATAAAAATGGGTGTCAAGAAAGAAACTATCGATACCTATAGTGTATATAGTGAAGAAGTAGCAAGGGAAATGAGTTATCAAATTCATCAATTCGCCCATTCTACTTATGGAATAGGAATTACGGGAAAGATGAATCGTCAAGATCCAAACAATGAGCGAGGAGAAGAAAATGTCGTCTACTTTAGTATCTATGATTCTGTGAAAGATATTTATTATCCTAAGAAAATGATATTACCAAATTTAGATAGACAACATGGTAAGGAAATGATTTTACAAGAAATCAAAAAAGTATTTCAGGAGATACTATTATCCAAATAGATTAGGAGAAACGAATCGTTTCTCCCTTTTTATTAGAATTTATAGTATGATAAGAAAGAAGGAGTAATTATGGATCAGAGTAAAGTAGGTTCTTTTTTAAAAGAACTACGACTAGAAAAAAAGTTTAGCCAAGAAGATTTAGCGGAACAACTTCATATTTCTCGACAAGCTATTTCGAAATGGGAAAATGGAAGAGGCATTCCAGATTTAGAAACACTTCAGGATTTAAGTTCTTTTTATCATATTACGATTAATGAGATTTTAGCAGGAAGAAGATTTTCTGATAAAGAAGTAGAAAAAGAAAGTGAAAAAGTAACGAAAGAAATTTTAAAAGTACAAGAAACACAGAAAAAGAAAATTCATCGTTTAGGATTTTTAAGTATTCTTTTTTTCATTATTATTCTTTTCCTTTTCTTGCTATATTATTTTCTTACCTTTTATAATTCTTTTAAAATTTATCGTGTCGTACTTGCCGGAGAAAAGTTTTACGATTTTAGTGGCTTACTAATTGTTACAAAGGAAGAAATTTATTTTCAGTTAAATAATATTCAAGCCAAAGAAGGTGATACGATTCAAAAAGTGACACTCTATTATTTAGAAAATGGCGATCAAAGAAAAATTTATACGGATACCGATACTGTTTTAGCGTACACTCCGACTTATGGAGGGAAAAATATTTTCTTAATTGGAACGAAGGAAGATAGATTAAAAGATCTTTATCTAGATGTTACCTATGAAGGAGGAATAGAGACAATTCCCCTTGAAATCACAGAAATATATACGAATAATCTTCTTTTTTCTTCTAACAAAGATACTTTTCTAAGAGACTTAAAAAAGTATGAACCTCTTACTAGAAAGATGAATTGTGAAGAAGACTATTGTACTTTATTTTTAGAAAAAGAAAATATCATGTTTTCTTATCAAAAAGAGACGCAAACTTTCTATGTAGATGATTTTATGAAAGGATATTCTTGGGTATATCGAAAAGGGGATTATTTAATCTTTTATCATTTTCAAAATCAATCAGAAGAACCCATTTATATAACGGATGAAACAGATCCTCTATATCAAAGATTTCAAAAAGAATATTTAGAGAAGTACTTATAGGAAACGAATCGTTTCTAGGAAAAATGGTTTCTTTTTTGTAGAATGAAATTAGGAGGTGAATATGAAAAGAAAATATGTTGTCATACTAGTTGTTTTGGTTCTAGTACTAATCATTGGGATTATAAGTTATAGATTTCTTTTTTCAAAGAAAGAGAAATCATCAGTTATCAATTATTTAGAAAATGGTTATTTGGAAATTACTCTTCCTGTTTCTGAAAAAGAAGAATTTGCTTTTGAAGATAGGGTAGATGTCTATTTTTCTTTGGAGGATATTCCTTTAGAAGAACCATTCTTAAAAAACGCAATTGTGGCGATTCCTTCTTCTAAGGTAGAAGGGGATGGAATTGCGCTATTTGTTCTAAAGGAACAGTATGATATAGTGAATAAAGCTAAACTACTCGTTTTAGGAGAAGAAAAGACATTTCAAATAAAGAGTTCTTCTGTGAATCAAAAACAGGTAGAAATGAATGAAGAAATCAAGAAAAAAATAGAAGAAAAAGTGAACTATACGGAATAATGAAGGAGATTTTATGAAAAGAATAAGCATTTTTTTAATGATTATGATAATTTTTTTTAGTGTGCATAGCATGAATGCGTATGCGTATGAAGAAGATTCATATTATGTTAATCGCATGGGAGTACATTTTACTGAAAGTGAGTATAACGATTTACTTGAAAGATTTGGAATAGGATTCGTTGCGACCGTGTCGAACAAATTGGCTGAAGAAGCATTGCAAAATAAAGAAATGATTTTATTGACAGAACCTATTCCAATTTTAATAAATGATAATCCTGCTCCAATATATTATTATCCATGTAGCTTAGGAAATATTGAAAGCAAAAACTACGATGATTTCTATGTTTGTGCTAACTATACGGAAAATAGCAGTAATTCCAAATATTATTTTGAACTTTATATAGAATGGAATCCACTTTATATTTCTAGGATGGAAAAATATTTTGATATTTTGGCAATGCGTTGGGATTCAAACTTTGTTGTAGAAAGTTATACAGGTGAACAGTTTAATGGAATTTCTGTTGTTAATTATTCTAATAATGGAAAAAATTCTAAACGTGCAGCAAATGGTGCAGGAATTTCTATGAATGTCATGGATGATACAAGTGAACTCTTGAGAATGTCAACAACATTAATTGGGCATTACACATCTAAAACTTTAACAACAATTAACATGACTTATGTTCATGCTTATAAAAAAGTTACTTTAGAGCAATCTCAAAGTTATAAATTTTCGCCAACAGTAAATGGGCAAGTACTGCAATTTGATAACTCTACAATTAAGTCTTATTATCAAACTCCAGTTCCTATCTATAAGACATTTACACCAAGATATATAGTTTAATATAACACTTAGACGCTTTAGTTTATAGTTGCTTGAATAAAAAGAAGTAGAAGTACTTCTTTTTATAAAAATGTTAAAAAGATATTGACATTCTGCATACTTTTTAATATAATGTTAATAACAAGAGTAAGAGCTCTATTTGTTTTACTCTATGATATTAATAATTTGATAATAAGAGGAGAATATCTATGAATGCAGAAATACAAAATGTAGTAAATCAATTTTTAGAGAAATATGTTGGTGGGGAAGAGTTCTATGATGCTTTAGATGAACAGATTCGTATCCATGATATTTGGTTATATGCGATGATTGCGCGGATTGAAAAAGAAACATCTTATGATCGATGGATTGTCAGTGGAAAATTTGGAAGAAGATTCTATGAGTTTGTAAAGACGAATATCGGAGAAGAGGGTGCGCAAAAGATTCTTGTCGCATCCGGAAGTCTTCGTAAAGGAAAGGCAATTGGACTAGAAGAGGAAGACCTTACAGGATTAGAATTTCTTTTTATTGATGATAGTTTTTGGTCAGGAAAAACGAGAGATGTTATCCAAAGATATTTAGAGAAAAATCATGCCCATTTAAAGAAAACTTATGTTTTTTATGATGGTAGTAAAAAGAAGGAAGAGACCGTAGAAAGTTTTTATCGCTATTACGATTACCACTAGTTGTTTTGATATTAACTTTATGTTATAATGAGTTAGAAAGAGGTGGACTATGAGTGAGTTTCAATCAGAAGAAGAATTTTTAAAAGCCTATAATCCTAACGATTATGATCGATTATCCCTTACTACAGATATCTTAATTTGTAGTGTATCTAGTGAAGAAGAAGAGAATTATCGAAAGTTAAGTAAAAAGTATTTTAGTATTTTGTTAGTAAAAAGAGATGATTATCCTTTTAAAGGAAAATGGTGTCTTCCTGGAGGATTTGTTCGTATTGATGAAGAGTTAGAAGATGCTCCTAAAAGAATTTTAGCGAGTGAGACAAACCTTCATAATATTTATTTAGAACAATTATATACTTATGGTTCTTTAGATAGAGATCCAAGAATGAGGGTTATCAGTACTTCTTATATTGCTTTAGTAGATAAAAATAGATTACGAGATAAATTACTTCCGAATGCTTCTTGGTTTAATGTTACTTTATTAGAAGATGAAAAGAAGATGAATATTACTCTCGATAATGGCGAAGAGACTATCTCTCTTGTCATTAAGAAAACTTTAAGAGAACAGACAACAGATCGTTATAAATATACGATTGTAAAGAATGATAAATTAGCGTTTGATCATCCATTAGTGATTGCTGCTGGTCTTTCTCGATTAAGGAATAAAGTAAATTATACCGATATTGTCTTTAATATGATGCCAGAATATTTTACTTTAGGAGAACTTCAACAAGTATATGAAGTGATTTTAGGAAAGAAGTTATTAGATCCTGCTTTTCGAAGAATTATTGCTAATAAAGTAGAAAAAACAACAAAGGTAAAAACGGGTGAGGGACATCGTCCTTCCGCTTTATTCCGTTATAAAGTAACAAAGTAATATGGAAAGAATTATTAATCGTGTAAAAATATTTGCGAATCAAAATGAGGAATCTTTAGAATTAAAAGAAAAAGTAACTTCTTATTTAGAAAAGTATCATTTTGAAATCGTCGAAGAAAACTTTGAATTAGCGATAGCAATCGGTGGAGATGGTTCTTTCTTACGGATGCTTCGAAACCTACACTTTAATAGTCAAGTCTATTATGTAGGAGTAAATAGTGGAACCTTAGGGTTTCTACAAGAGATTAAACCACAAGAAGTAGAGTTATTTATTGCTCGTCTTCATAATAATGATTTTAAGGTGGAAGAAGTAGGAATCCAAGAGACAACGGTATCTTCTAAGAAGGAAGAAGATACTTTCTATTCTTTAAATGAAATTGTTATTCGAGATAAAGAATTAAATACTTCGCATATGGATATTTATGTAGAAAATAATCTATTAGAACATTTTGTTGGAGATGGTATTTTAGTATCGACATCGATTGGTTCTACGGCCTATAATTTAAGTTATGGGGGAAGTATTGTCTATGGAACTTTGCATACGCTACAGATTACTCCTTTAGCGCCTTTAAATAGTAAGGTGTATCGAACTTTGATGAATTCTGTTGTGGTGCCAGAAAATAAGGAAATTCAAATTCGTCCTGATTCGATGAGTTCTGACTTTATTTTAACGGTCGATGGAGAAAATAGAGAATATCGAAAAGTAGAAAGAATTAAGACGAAAGTAGGAGAGAAAAAAATCTACTGCCTTCGTATGAATGAATTTAATTATTCTAATATTATTTATGAAAAATTTTTGAAATAAGCATAGTTTTATGCTTATTTTCTTGTAAGGAGGAATTATGCCATATTATTTTTTAGGAATGAATATCCTCTCTTTTCTTCTTTTTGGAATAGATAAGAAAAGAAGTATTCAAAAGAAATATCGGATTCCTGAGAAGGTCTTGTTATCCTTTTCTTTTTTAGGGGGATGTTTTGGTTCTTTATTTGCGATGTTCTTCTTTCATCATAAAAATAAAAAGAACAAGTTTTTATTTCTTGTTCCTTGTAGTTGTCTTCTTTGGACTTTTCTTTTATTTAAATAATCCTTTGAAGATAGAGTTGCCAATTTTCTTTCCTAGCGTATTCATCGCGGAATTGGTAACTTTCTCCGCAGCTTTTTCGTCTGCGGATTTTTTCTTCTTGGTGGAAGCTTTCTTTTCTTGCTTTTCTTTTTCTTTGGCGAGTTCTTGCTCTTCTGCTATTTTTGCTTCCTCTTCTAGTTGTTCTTTTAAGGTTTCATAGGCAGATACATTATCTACTTTGACATCGTATTTACCACGGAATAAACTTTCTTCAATCTTTCTTTTTCGTTCTTCTTCCGTAATTGTTCCCATCCGACTTTGTGGAGGTAAGATGGTAGCTTCTTCGACCATATTTGGTTCTCCTTCTTCATTTAAGAAAGAGATAAGAGCTTCACCGGTTCCGAGCGCTAAAATCGCTTCTTCAGTCGAGATATTCGGATTCGTACGGAAAGAGGTAGCTGCCGCTTTGACAACTTTTTGTTCTTGCGGAGTATAGGCTCTTAGAGCATGTTGAATACGATTTCCTAGTTGCGCTAAAACCTCATCTGGAATATCTTTTGGACTTTGTGAAATAAAGTAAAGACCGATTCCTTTGGAACGAATTAATTTTACAATTTGAATCACTTGTTTTACTAAATAATCTGGCATTTCTTCAAAGAGAAGGTGAGCTTCATCAAAGAAGAAGACAATCTTTGGTTTCTTTAAATCACCTACTTCGGGAAGGGTATTGTATAAATCCGTTAATAACCAAAGTAGGAAGGTAGCATATAAATCTGGTTTTTGAAAGAGTTTGACAGCATGTAAGACATTGATATATCCTCTTCCATCTTTCGGATCAAAACGAATAAAGTCTTTGATATTAACGCTTGGCTCTCCAAAGAAGAAATCTCCTCCCTGACTCTCTAAAACGAGTAAGTTTCGTTGGATAGCGCCAATACTCTGTAGAGAGACATTTCCGTATTCTAAGGTATATTTCTTTCGATTATCACCAACATATTGAAGGACTAATCGTAAGTCTTTTAAATCTACTAAATTCCATTGATTATCTTCCGCAATTTTAAAAACGACCGTTAAGACTCCTGCCTGTGCTTCGGTTAAGTTTAACATTCTAGATAACAATTCAGAACCAATATTGGAAATGGTAGTACGAATTGGATGACCACTTTCCCCATAGATATCCCAATAGTGAGTAGGGAATCCTTCTTCTTTAAAATCAGGAAGATCTAAAGAGGCCAGTCTTTTTTCAATCGCATCGTTTCTCTCTAAAGGAAAAGGCATTCCTGCTAAATCTCCTTTGACATCCGCTAAAAAGACAGGAACTCCCATCGCGGAGAAACTTTCTGCTAGAACTTTTACAGTAACGGTTTTTCCTGAACCAGATGCTCCAGTAATTAAGCCATGTCGGTTTGCCATCTCGGGTAAGATATAAAGTTCTTTTTCTTTTTTTCCTACTAAAATATGATTATTTCGATACATAAAACTGTCCTCCTAATGTAAACTCATTATATCATAAAGGAAAAAAATGAACAATATATGTTATAATGATAAAAACAGGTAGGAGTGTGGATGTCGTGTTAACAAGAGAGGCTCAATTATCAGTATATCAAGCATATCAACAAACAATGGATTTTCTAAATAGAAAGAGTCGTTCTTTACTTCGACCTGAGTTTGCGCTACATAGTTCGATGTATGTTTTTACCACAGAGAATTTACAGGGATATATACGTAAATTAGATGTCAAAAATAAATCTGTTCTTACCGTCACTGCATCCGGAGATCATTTTTTGAATTTGGCATTGGAAGGAGCTAGTAGAGTAGATAATTTTGATTGTAATAAGAATACCTATTTTATGACTGAGTTAAAGATTGCGGCGTTATCTGCGCTATCTTATTCTGAGTTTTTAGAGTTTTTTACGGACTGTGAAAGAAGAGATAAGACGGATATGGGAATTGTTGCTACTCAGAAGAAAGTAGGGGATAATCCCCATTATTTTGATTATAAAACCTATTTAAAAATTCGCCCTTATTTAGAGGAAGATGTTTCTTTATATTGGGATTTTCTGTATGAAGAATTTGAATTTCGTGGAAAAGAGATGGAAAAGGCAGGGCTCTTCTTCGGTGGTGATAAAGAGGCCGCCATTCGAACGAATAACTATCTAGCAAGTGAAAAAAACTATGAAGTTTTAAAAGAAAAGATAGAAGATGTCGATAGAAATTACTATTTCTTAGATATTTTAAAGATTCATGAATTACCACATACTTATGATGTCGTATTACTTTCTAATATCTATGATTATCTAGTCGATTCTTGGAGTGGAAAGATTACCGAAGAAGAGTTTAATCAGTATGTTGCTTCCAAGATGCCTTCCATTTTAAAGGAAGGAGCAAAAGTAGCTGCTGCCTATCAATATCATTATAAAACGAGAAATGCCTTTTATCATCCTTCTTTAAAGAATTTATTTCGTGGTAAATATACGCTAGAAGAAAAAGAATCTTTAGACCGTTTTGGCTTTCGAAAAATTTTAGTACCTTCCGTTATTAGAGAATATCAAGAGACGGGTGGAAAAGATTGTCTTTATGTTTATGAAAGTGGAAAAGTACGATAATTTTCTACTTTTTTTTAAATTTCTATTGACAAGTGTATATAATTACACTTATAATAATAGTGTCAGGTAGGTGATAGGATGGATGTCTTAAATCCTCGATATCAGAATCAGGGAATTCATGTAATAAGCGCTATCTTTACAGTAGATAAAGGAGTGACGAAAGTATTAATTATTCGTCGAAAATATGATCCTTATCAAGGAATGTGGTCCTTAGTATCTGGTTCTTTATACAATGATGAAGAAGTATTAGATGGATTAAAAAGAGAAGTGAAAGAAAAGACGGGAATTGAAAATATTCATCTAGAACTTTTTGATGTCTTTGGAGCTGTCGATCGGTCTCCAGCGATGCGGATGGTTGGACTTGCCTATTTAGGTATTGTGGATAAAGAGAAATACCATTTCCTAAAAGAGACGATGAAGACTAGTGATGCTGATTGGGTATCCCTAGATCATTTACCACCCCTTGCTTTTGACCATGCTTTGATTTTAGAGAAAGCAAAAGAAGTTTTAAGTGTTCGAATTCGTAAAACCGATATTTTAAAACATTTATATCCGAATGGGTTTACGATGCCAGAGATTCAAAAAGTTTATGAAAGTATTTTGAAAAAGACTTTTGATCGGCGCAATTTCCGTAAAAAATTATTAAGTACGGGGATGATTGAAGAAACTTCTAGAGTAGAAAAGTTTGATGGAAAAAAACCAGCTAAAATTTATATATTTAAAGAAAATATGGAAGATAGAGATGTATTTTAATACATTTTTCTAATTGCTTGTAATGTGTATAATTATACACTTGAAAGGAGAACTATGATTTATTTTTTAAGACATGGCGAAGATGATGAGAGTTATATTGGGGGATGGAGTGATGGGGAATTAACCAAACAGGGAATTGAACAAGTAAAAGAAATCTGTACGACCTTATCCCATCTACCGATTTCAAGAATTGTTTCTAGTGATATTAAAAGAGCTAGAATGACTGCCCAGATTGTAGGAGATGCTTTAAGTCTCCCAGTCACTTATACGAGTGCTTTAAGGGAACAAGATAAAGGATTATTAACGGGGCGAAAGAAAGAAGAAGCCTACTTAGAATATCCAGATTATCGAACGGTAGATGTTTCTCGGAAGTATCCAAAAGGAGAATCCCTCATGGACTTATATGAGAGAGTAAAAATATTATTACAGGAAATAGAAGGGTGGGATGAAGTATTATTAGTCACGCATCGAGGAGTCATCAACATGGTATATTTCTTAATGGAAAATCGTCTTCCAGATCAGGATAAAGAACAGTTTCAAGTCACTCATGCTTCTATACATGAATGGCGTCCAAAAGAAAAGAAAATAGAAAGGATATCAAAATGGGACAAATAGTTGCGAAAATTGTTTTAACAGGAGGGCCTTGTGCCGGAAAGACAACCGCTCTTTCTAGAATTGAACAAGAATTACATGATATGGGATACCGTGTCTTTGTCGTAGGAGAAAGCGCTACAGAATTAATTAAAGGAGGAATTCGACCTTTCGGAGAAAAAAAGTTTTCAATGATTGATTTTCAAAGATTTATTCTTCAGTATCAAAGAGAAAAAGAACAAATTTATGAACGAGCCATTTCTTTCTTACCAGAAGAAGAACAATGTGTGCTTTTATATGACCGTGGTTTACTCGATAATAAAGCTTATATTACCGATAAAGAATTTCAAGAAATTGTAAAGGAACAAGGATGTTCAGAATTAGATATGTTAGATAGTTATGATATGGTACTTCACTTAGTTACGGCAGCGGATGGATGTCCAGAGTTTTATACGCTAGAAAATAATGGAGCGCGTTCTGAATCAGTAGAAGAAGCGATTCGTTTAGATCAAAGAACACAACATGCTTGGACAGGGCACAATCGTCTAGTTATCATCGATAATACTACGGATTTTGAAACAAAAATAAATCGTGCCCTAGAAAATATTTATCAGGTCGTTCATCGTCCTTATCAAATCCGTTATCAAAAGAAATATTTAGTAGATATCTCTTCTTCTGATTTTTCTTTCTGTCAAGAAAATGGAGTCCGTATCAGGATGGAACAAACCTATCTAGAGCACTTAGGATCTTGTGAAATGAGAGTTCGAAAAAGAACCAAGGAAGGAGAATCTACTTACTATTTAACCGTTCAGAAAAAAGATCCGGATGGATTAAGTAAGATTGTTACGGATAAAAAGATTACGGAAAAAGAATATGCTCGTCTTTTAGAAGGAAAAGTTCTTGGTAGGATTCAAAAAGAGAGAATTACTTTTATCTATCAAAAACAGTATTTTAAATTAGATATTGTCCAAGATAAGTCTTTTGCGCTCTTAGAGGTAAATCCACTTTCTAGTCAAAGTGAGATTACTTTCCCAGAAGGATTAAAAATCGAAAGAGAAGTAACGAATGAGACAGATTTTGATAACGCTACTTTAGCGTGTCAAACTAGTCCTTCTATTGGAAATCACAAAAAGGTGTATAAAAATAGATTGGGGTTATGATATAATAGAGGAACAAAGATGGTGATGATATGGAAAAAATAATCTTAGTAGATGGAAATAATCTTCTTTTCCGAAGTTATTATGCGACTGCCTACAATGGTAATTTTATGAAGAATAGTAAAGGATTTCCAACGAATGCTCTATTTGGATTTGTCAATATGATGAATAAAATTATTGAGGAAGAACAACCTACGAGAATTTTAGTAGCGTTTGATAAAGGAAAGACTTTTCGTCATGAAAAATATGACTTTTATAAGGGTGGAAGAATAGAAACGCCAGAAGAATTAAAACAACAATTTCCAGTAGCGAAGGAACTTTTAGGATATATGGGCATCCAATATTATGAGATAGATTCTTATGAAGCAGATGATATTATTGGAACTTTTGCCTCTTACTGTGATAAAGATCCAAACTATGTAGGAACGATTATTAGTAGTGATAAAGACTTACTACAATTACTATCTCCTCAAGTAGATATTAAATTATTAAAGCAAAAAGATTATATTCGTTATAACCCAACTACCTTTCAAGAAGCTTATGGAATTGAACCAATTCGTATGATTGATTTAAAAGCGTTAATGGGAGATGCTTCCGATAATATTCCAGGAGTCAAAGGAATTGGGGAAAAGACGGCTTTAAAACTTTTGGTACAGTATGAAACTCTTGATAATTTATATGCTCATATTGATGAAATTAAAGGTTCTACTCATGATAAGTTAGTAGCTGGTAAAGAAGATGCTTACATGAGTTATGAGATTGCGACGATTGAACGGAATGTACCTTTAGAAATTCATATGGAAGATATTCTCTATCGAGAAGAAGATACCGAAAAATTAAATGCTTTATATGAAGAATTAGAATTTTATTCTTTTCTAAAGAAGAGAGAAAAAAAGAAAGTACAAGAAGATACTTCTTATATCGTGGTAGAAGATGGAAGCAAGTTAGATTCTATCGAGGAATGCGCTATCTACTTAGAGACAACAGCTTCTAATTATCATCGGACAGATATTTTAGGAATGGGTGTGTATGATGGTAAAAATGCTTACTATGTTCCTTATTCTATCTTAAAAGAAAATCCTGCTTTCTTATCCAAAGCAAAGAAAAGTACTTATGATGCAAAAAGAGTTACGGTGGCGTTAAAGTGGCATGATATTTTGATTGATCAAATCGATTATGATACGATGATTGCTTCTTACTTATTAGAGTATAATCAAAAAGAAGATATTGCCTATTTAGCGAATGAATTGGGATATTCTATTCCTTTTAAAGAAGAACTCTATGATAAGAAAAATGGATATGATGAGAAAGCGATAGAACAAGCTTGTATCGAAAAAGCCAAATTTATTTATGAGACAAAAAAACAGTTATTAGATTCTTTAGAGAAAGAAGAATTACTAAAATTATTTTATGAAATTGAGATGCCATTATCGAATGTTTTAGCGACGATGGAATATAATGGTATCTATGTCAATAAAAAGACATTACAAGAAATGGGAGAAGAAATACAAATTAAGATTGACTTAATCAAGACAACCATCTATAATTATGCGGGTGGGGAGTTTAATATTTCTTCGCCAATTCAATTAGGGGAAGTACTTTTTGAAAAGTTAAATCTTCCTCATGGAAAGAAAGGAAAAAATGGGTACTCAACAGCTGCTGATGTCCTTGAAAAATTAAAAGATAAACATCCTATTATTCCAGAGATTTTAGAATATCGTATGCTTACGAAACTCTATACGACTTATATTGAAGGATTAATCGATATGATTATGGAAGATTCTAAAATTCATACGATTTATACTCAGACTTTAACGAGAACAGGTAGACTATCTTCGATAGAACCAAATCTTCAAAATATTCCGATTCGTCATGAGTATGGAAAATTGATTCGAAAAGCCTTTGTTCCAAGTCCTCATTCTTTGATCGTAAGTAGTGATTATTCCCAAATTGAACTTCGTATTTTAGCGCATGTCGCACATATTCCAGGATTGATTGAAGCCTTCCAAAAGGGAGCTGATATCCATAGTAAGACAGCGAGTGATATCTTTGATGTCGAAGAACAGGAAGTAACGAAAGATATGCGAAGAGTAGCGAAAGCCGTAAACTTTGGAATTATCTATGGAATTAGTAGTTATGGTTTATCGGAGAATATTGGTGTTACACCGAAAGAAGCCCAAGCCTTTATTGACAATTATATGAGAAATTATCCAGGCGTTCAAAACTATATGGATGAGACGATTCAAAAAGCTCATCAAGATGGATATGTACGAACCATGTTCCATCGTAAAAGAACGATACCAGAACTAGAAAATAAAAACTATATGATTCGTCAAGGCGCTGAAAGAATGGCTTTAAATACACCAATTCAAGGAACTAGTGCGGATATTATTAAGAAGGCAATGGTCGATATTGATGCTGCCTTCCAAAAAGAAAAGATTCAATCGAAAATGATTGTTCAAGTACATGATGAATTAGTCTTTGACTGCTTAGAAAGTGAATTTGAGAAAGTCAAAGAAATTGTGACAGAGTGTATGGAAAATGTATTCCCACTCGATGTTCCACTCAAAGTAGAAATCGAGTATGGCAGTGATTGGTACCAAGCAAAATAGGTGAGTTATGAAAAAAAATAAAGTAGCGAGAGTGATGTTGGTGAGTGTTGTTACCAATATCTTTCTTGCTGTTCTAAAAATTTTATCGGGAATTCTTTTTACTTCGACTGCTTTGATTGCTGATGGAATTCATTCCTTTAGTGATTTAGTGACAGACTTCTTTGCTATCATAGGAAGTCATATCTCTCAAAAGCCAGCCGATTTAGAGCATCCTTTTGGACATGGCAATGCCGAGTATTTAACGAGTCTTGGTATCAGTATTATCATTCTAGGAGTAGGACTTTCTGTTATTTATAATGCTTTTGTGAGTAAGGCCCAAGTCTCTAGTGCGATTGTCATTGCTGTATCTAGTTTTACGATTCTTGCGAAATATGCGTTATCTACCTTTATTATTCATAAAGGTACGCAATATAAAAATGCCATTTTATTATCGAGTGGGAAAGAAAGTAAGACGGATGTCATTAGTTCTATTGTCGTTTTGATATCTTCTATCTTGATTCATTTTAGTGATACGATTCCTATTCTTCTTTATGCAGAAAAAATAGCGGCTATTATTATCGGTTTATTTATTTTGGGAGTAGGAATTGGAATTATGAGAGAGAATGTGAGTACGCTCCTAGGCAAAAGAGAAGTCAATGAAGACTATTTAGGAAGACTAAAGAAATTGATAGAAAAAGAAAAGATTGTCACTTCCGTGAAGGATATCGTATTGATGCGTTATGGCGCTGTTGCTACATTAAATCTAGTGATTACGATGCCAGGCGAGACACCATTAAAAAGATCTCATGATATCGCTGATAAATTAGAGATGAAAATTAAACAATTTAGTCATTCCATTCAATATATCAATATTCATATTGAACCAGAAGAGAGGAAATCTTAAAACGGCCACTTTCCATTTATTGACAAGCGAATTCTTTCGTGATAAAATAACTCTAGAAATTGAGGACGAAGACTAGTAATAATCGGAAGATGCGAAGAGAGTTCCCGTTTGGTGAAAGGGAAACATCAGAAAATTATGAATCTACTTCTGAGAGAAATGTAAACATTTTCGGGTCATTCCGTTATCAAAACAATTAAGACCAAAGTAGGATGGTACCGTGCTACGCACTCCTATACTTTTGGTCTTTTTTTATTCGTTAGAGCTCAATCAAAGAAAGGAAGAGAATATGATAGACATTAAATTAATTAGAGAGAACAAAGAACTAGTCAAAGAAAATATCAAGAAGAAATTTCAAGATGAAAAATTAGGTCTCGTAGATGAAATTTATGATTTAGATTGTAAATATCGTGATACGAAACAAAAAATGGACGAGGAAAGAGCGGAGAAGAATCGTCTAAGTGATCAAATTGGTCAATTGATGAGAGATGGTAAAAAAGAGGAAGCTATGTCCATCAAAGAAAAAGTTTCTAAGATGGGAGAAGAAATTGATCGATTAACCAAAGAAGAAGAAGAACTTAGTAAGACAATCAAAGAAAAAATGATGGTCATTCCAAACATCATTGCCGAGGATGTACCAATCGGTAAAGATGATACTGAAAATGTAGAATTAAAACGGTTTGGAGACCCTGTCGTACCAGATTATGAAATTCCATATCATGCAGATATTCTAGAAAGTTTTAATGCATTAGATAAAGAAGCTAGTGGAAGAACGAGTGGAAATGGTTTCTACTATTTAATTGGAGATGCTGCTAGACTTTCTAGTGCGATGTTAGCGTATGCAAGAGATTTTATGATTGATAAAGGATTTACTTACTGTATTCCTCCATTTATGATTCGTAGTGATGTTGTAACAGGTGTTATGTCTTTTGCTGAAATGGATGCAATGATGTATAAAATTGAAGGGGAAGACTTATATTTAATTGGTACTTCTGAACATTCTATGATTGGTAAATTTAAAGATCAAATTTTAAAGAAAGAAAGTCTTCCTATTACGATGACTTCTTACTCTCCATGTTTTAGAAAAGAAGTAGGAGCTCATGGTATTGAAGAGAGAGGAATTTATCGTGTTCACCAATTTGAAAAACAAGAGATGATTGTTATCTGTGAACCAGAAGACTCTGAAGAATGGTATGAAAAAATGTGGCAATATACCGTAGAATTATTCCGTAGTCTAGATATTCCTGTTCGTCAACTAGAATGTTGTAGTGGAGATTTAGCAGATTTAAAATATAAATCTTGTGATATTGAAGCATGGAGTCCACGTCAACAAAAATACTTTGAGGTAGGATCTTGTTCTAACTTAACCGATGCTCAAGCAAGAAGATTAGGAATTCGTGTTAAGAGTGATAAAGGAAATTACTATTTACATACTCTAAATAATACGGTATTAGCGTCTACTCGTGCTTTAATAGCGTTACTTGAAAACAATTATCAAGAAGATGGTAGTGTTAAAATACCAAAAGTATTACAACCATATATGGGTGGTAAAGAAAAAATCGAGAAGTGTTAAAAAGAAGAAGCAATGGCTTCTTCTTTTATTTGTATTGAATTTTAATTAATTTAGCATGAACTACTAATTTTTCTTTTTCATTATAACAAGTAGAGAGGGTTAAGATTTTATCACTTACCTCTACTTTGGTGGAGAAATCATAGACACTTCTCTTTTGAATTTTCTTTAAGAAAGATTGATATTCCTCTGCCGTTGAAAAAGAAGTCGTTAAATAATCGCCAGTTGTTGGAAGATGGTAGACACTAAAGATTTGCCAAAGCGTATTTTGATGCTCTGTTGATATTTTGATGATATGGTTATCCTTATTCTTTAACCAACTTGTTTTTAAAAGATTCTTTAAGGTTCCAAACATAGTTCTATCATATCTACCATGACCATAAATAATGGTATGAAGATTTAAACTTTCTAAATTATTTCGAGAATCTAGAAAAATCCATCCCGCACTATTCTTCTTTTTATTAAAAGCATGATTTAAGTAATAATCATTATTATCTGTCTGTACAAAAGGGTAGTTTACATTTGTATTAGGAACTTGAATCCAACCAACAACATCACTATTTTCTTTTTTTAATTCTGAAAAGTCGACATCTACTAAATTCATTTGAATATAGTCCCAATAAGGATCAAACTCTTCCGTATCTTTGGGAGGCTCAATAATTTCTATCTCTTCTGTTTCTTCCTCTTCCATAACTTCTTCTACAGAAACTTCTTCTTGAACATGAGAAGAAAGATTTTGAATTTCCCTTGTTTCTCTTGAATACTTGATAAGATGGGCAAGAGAGACTACAAAAAGAGCAAAACTAAGAAGAAAAATAAGGATTAAAAGAATTTGAAAGATTCTTTTTTGTTGCTTTTGACTCATGAAATCACCTGTTCCTTATTGTACTCTATAATTTTTAAAAAGTCTAACCCATTGTCATTTTTTAGAAAATATGATATCCTATTAGAGAATAGAGGAGGAATAAAATGAAAAAACAAATTACTATTTTGTCTATGTTACTAGTATGTGTTTTATTAGTAACAGGTTGTGGAAAGGGAAAAACATTGAAATGTAAAATGACATCTGCAGAGTTTGGAGATGTAGAACTATCTACGAAATTCGATAAAGATAAGGCTGTTTCTCAAAAAATGACAATGACAGTAGATGCTCAAACAGAAGCACAAGCCCAATCTACAAAAACAGTATTAGATACTATGTTAGAGGCTCAATATAACCAACCAAATATTAAGTATGAATCTAAAGTAAATGGTTCTAAAGTGGTAGTTACGGTAGAATTTGATGCAAAAGACTTAACAGATGAAGAAAGAGAAGACCAAAATTTAACAGGAACTTACGAAGACTTGAAAAAAGCATTTGAAGATCAAGGCTATACTTGTGAATAAGAAATTTTAAAAGAAAAGAGGTAGAACATGAATTGTAGAAGTTGCGGGACACCTATTTTACCAGGAGAATCCGTTTGTAGAAATTGTGGAACCCCAGTAGTGCAACCAGTAAGTACACCTCAAGTACCAAATCCAGCGACTGTACAGAATACACCTACTTTGGTTCCTTTAACCCCTTTAGAGGAGAAGAAAGAACCAGTAGTAGAGCCACCTAAAAAGGGCAAAGGAAAGATTTTAGTAGCGCTTCTTTTAGCGGTTATTATCGTTGTAGTAGGAGTGTTGGTAGTTCCAAAATTAATGAATCAAAAAGGAAAAGAAACATCTTCTCAAGGAAGTAATACAGAAGAATCAAATACCAATACAAATAAGCCATTAGAAACTACTTTTGAAGTGATTATGGGTGACTTTATCTACAATATTCCACTTTCTTATGCTGTCAATGTAGAAAATGGTATGTTAAATGTCTATGATGATTCTACTAGTCCAAGTGTCAGAATGGCGATTGGTTCTAAAGAGGGTAGTTTTGATAGTTTAATCACTTTAAGTAGTGAAGAAATTCAAAATGAATTTCTTCAAAAGGGTGCTGTCAGTGCTTCCGTAAATAAGCAAACCGTCAATGGAAAACAATATATTGTTGTAAACCTTACCAAAGATGGTCAAAATATCATCTATGCTTGTACGAAAGCTAATGCTGAAAATCTCTTTTATGCTTATATTTCTACCGATGATAATACTTTTGGTACAAGATACTTAAAGGAATTAGATGTTATCTTTGTAGGCGCTTTAGCTTATGAACAAGAAGTAAGTTTACCTACATTTGAATAAAAAAGAAAGTTATTTTGTAAACTTTCTTTTCTTTTGAATTTTTTTGGCATTTTGAAGTAATCGTTCATCCTTAGGAAGAATTTTTAAAGCATGATTTACTGCTAGATAAGAAAAATCATATAAACCTACTTCATAAAAAGCAATGGATAAAAGATCATAGATCGTTTCTGTTCTGGAGAAAAATTCATTGATGTAAGTCATCTTTTTATGTGGAATAGAAAGAGATTTTAATCCCATTTCTAGAAGACTCCACCAATCTTTTTCTCCATAAGCAATCATGGCTCTTTCCATATAAGGTTCTCTTAGATAGGGAGCCTCTTTTATGGCCTTCATCGCCCATAACTTTGCTTCTTCTAGTTGATTTAAATAAAAGTAAGAACGAGCAATAAAACGCATTGATGCACATCTTTCATCTTTCCAAGTAGCGTTTTTTAAAGAGAGGTGTTTTTGTAAGGTCGTAATTGCTTTTTCATACTCTTGATGGTACATGTATTCTCTTCCTAGGTAGTGCATATTCCTATCATCTAATGGATCTTCTTGAACAGAAAGTTCTAAAAGTGGAAGATAACTACTTCTAGATTTCTCTTCATCAGGATAGTGATGTACAACAATCTCCTCGAGGACTTGAATTTGTTCCTTATCTCCTTGATAGGTTAAAACTTCATGCACAGGATGCGTCCAACTATATCCTTTTCTTCGATGAATTTTTTGAATATAGAAGCTGATGATAGGATGATCGTTTTTATCTAGTTTCCAATGATAAGTATAAGAAACTCTAGTCGTTTCAGGAAGAACATTCTCTTCTAATTGCTTTCTCCATCCAGGAAGAAATACTTCATCTAAATCTGTACAGACACAGAAATCCGCATCTTCGTCTACTAGTTTTAAAGATTCATTTCTAGCAACATCAAATCGCCAAGGAACAATCTTTTTTTGAACAACATGAACTCCTAAATCTGTTAATTCTTTTACTGTATTATCTGTAGAACCCGTATCAAGCACATAGATTTCATCGGCTTCTTTCATCGAGTTATACCATCTTTGAACAAACTTTTCTTCATTCTTAGAAATCGCATAAACGATAATTTTCATGAATTCTAAGCACCAGCAGCAGGACCTGTAGGACCTTGAGGAATGACTAAGTTTAAAATGTAATTAGGAGCATCTCCGGTAATGGTTGCAGATGCTGGAGTATCAGGTGCTCCTGTTGTGACAGAACCAATTGCTAAAGTAGGAGTAACTCCATCCACACCATTGGCTCCGGCAGGACCAGTTTCTCCGGTAGGACCAATAGGTCCAGTTTCTCCCGTAGGACCAGTAGGTCCAGTCTCTCCAGTAGGACCAATAGGACCAGTCTCTCCGGTAGGACCAGTAGGACCAGTTTCTCCGGTAGGCCCAATAGGACCAGTCTCTCCCGTAGGACCAATAGGACCAGTCTCTCCAGTGGGACCAATAGGACCAGTTTCTCCGGTAGGCCCAATAGGACCAGTCTCTCCTGTAGGACCAGTAGGTCCAGTCTCTCCTGTAGGACCAGTAGGACCAGTTTCTCCGGTAGGCCCAATAGGACCAGTCTCTCCTGTAGGACCAATAGGACCAGTTTCTCCAGTTGGACCAGTAGGTCCTGTAGCTCCAACAACTCCAGGAATTCCTTGTGGACCTGTAGGCCCTGTAGCTCCAACAACTCCAGGAATTCCTTGTGGACCTGTAGGCCCTGTAGCTCCAACAACTCCGGGAATTCCTTGTGGTCCTTGTGGACCCGTAGGTCCCGTAGGACCAGTTTCACCTGTTGGACCGATTGGACCAGTTGTTTCATAGTTCATTGTCAAAATGAAAAGAAATTTGTTATAATGAAAATAGTAGGAGTGTGATGGTATGCCAAGCCCTTTACAGATGCATTTACAACGCCTTAAGAAAAAGAATATGGTAGTAGAAGAAATTTTTAAACATGATGATAAGGTGTTTGCTCGTACTCTTAACGGTGATAGAAATGACTCTGTTTATAAAGCTAAGAAAATAGAAAAAAATTATTATCTTCAAGGAAAACGAATTTATCAGGAAAAGAAATTTGATAAAGATATTACTTATACAATAACACTATCTAAAGGAGATAGTGAATTTACTTGTTCAGAATGTGGATATCATGCGATAGAGAAAGAATTTTATGATGGATGTCCTTATTGTGGTGCTTCTTTTTATCTAGAACAGGGAGTTCGCCAAAGAAGTTTAAAAACTGCTTTTCAAGAGATTTTTTCAATGCGAAAGTATAAGCTCTTTTTAGGAAGTATTTGTACTTTTTTAACCTCGATATCTTTTATCAGTCTTTTACAGTCAGAAGAATATCCTTGGTTTATTGCGTTATTTATGATGATAGCAGTTTTTCCTACGATGTTAATGTGTCTTCATCTTCTTTTTACTCTTTTTTTATTACCATATCTTTTTATCAAAGTAGTTACTTATCATAATTTAAGAAGTGATATCATTATGATTGATAGAGTTCAGATGGATAATCAAAAAATTATTCGTGATTTAAATTATCAATTATTATCGAACTACTATGACGAGAAAGTTTTTCCACAATATCAAGATTTAATAGATTTTGAAATTTTAGAGTATGAAAATTATAAAGTAATCAAAAAAAGAGAGATTCCTACGATTCGAATTACTTATACGATTCGAAAATATTTTGAACATAATGGTCGTATGAAAAAAACACAAGAAAGAGAGACTGTTACCTTAATACGAAATCAAAACTATTCTCCAAAGTTTACGATGAATAGTGTGAAGAAATGTCCTAATTGTAGTGCGAATGTAGGTCTCTTTGATAAGACTTGTCCTTATTGTAATAGTATATTACCATCTACTGTGATGTGGGTATTAGATAAAAGTGAATCACGAAAATCTTAAAAAAATTTTATAAATACTTGACTTTCCTAGTTCAAATGTATTAAACTCAAAGGGAAGGTGTAGATAAGTGAGAAATGTGATGATGAGAAGAACAACGAAAATAAATTTTGGTAAAGTAGACATGTTAAGAAATGCCTTCCTTGTCGTTTCTTCTTTTTCATCTGTTCCATTTTGTGCGTTTTAAAAAAGTGTCTTTGGGGGGCACTTTTTTCGTATCTTAAAGGATATACACTAGTTACATCTTTCTAAGTGTTTGAAGGAGGTTTTATGAAAAATCGAAAAATGACAATTGATGTCGATGAAAAGCCACCAGTAGCGAAGTGGATTATTCTTGCTTTCCAACATGTATTTGCCATGTTTGGAGCGACTATTTTAGTTCCTATTCTTGTCAATAGCGCTGCTGGAGAGGAAGTTTTAACTATTCCTGTTGCTTTAGTTACTTCAGGAGTAGGAACCTTAATTTATATTTTATGTACGAAAGGAAAATCCCCAGTTTATTTAGGTAGTTCTTTTGCCTTTATCGCACCGATAGCTGCCGCTTATTTAAAAGGTGGAATATCAGGTGCAATGACAGGAATTATGGTAGTTGGTTTGATTTATGTAGTAGTTGCTACCATCATTCATTTTGTAGGAAAAGAATGGATTCATAAACTATTACCCCCAGTCGTTATTGGTCCAATGATTATGATTATTGGATTAGGTTTAGCGCCTTCTGCGATTTCCCAAATAGGAATAGGAGAGGGAATGGCACTAGATTGGAAAGTACTAGTAGTAGCAGTTGTTTCCTTCTTAGTAACAGCCTTAATGATGACAAGAGCGAAAGGGTTCTTAAAAGTTATTCCTTTCCTTATTGGAATTGCTGCTGGGTATGTTGTCGCAGTCATTGTAGGACTTGTTAACTTTGACCCAGTATTAGAAGCAAGTTTCTTTAGTTTACCAAAGTTTGTCGTACCATTTATTAGTTATACTCCAAGTTTTTCTGCCTTGATTACGATTGCCCCAATTGCTTTAGTAACCATGTGTGAACACATTGGAGATCATACTTCTTTAAGTCATATCATTGATAAAGATTTATTAAAAGATCCAGGGTTAGATAGAACCTTATTAGGAGATGGAGTTGCTACTTTTGTAGCCGGAGCTTTAGGAGGACCAGCCAATACGACTTATGGAGAAAATACTTCTGTTGTCGGAATGACGAAAGTAGCTTCTGTATGGGTCATTGGACTTGCTGCTATCTTTGCTATCATCATTGGATTCTTAGGTAAGTTTACGGCTTTAGTACAGACGATTCCAAATGCTGTTTTAGGAGGAGTATCTTTACTACTTTATGGATTTATTGCTGTTAATGGATTAAAGGTATTAATTAAAAATCAAATTGATTTTGAAAAGCCAAAGAATGTCGTTGTTGCTTCTACCATGTTAGTTTTAGGACTCGGAGGAGCAGCTATCGCTATTACAAGTGGAAACTTATCTGTTACCATTTCTGGAATGAGTTTAGCGGCTATTATTGGAATTCTATTAAATTTCATTCTTCCAGATGAAAAAGAGGAGAGAGTTCTAGAAGAAGTAGAAATAGAAGTGATTTCAGATCCTGCGAAGAAAGAAAAGAAAGTAGAAAGAAAAGTAGAAGTGAAAAAGAGTCCTTCTAAGAGTTCTAAAAAAGAAGAGACAAAGACATCTACAAAAAAGAAACCTGTCAAAAAGGAAACTACCAAAACTAAGAAAACAACTACTAGAGCCAAAAAACAAAATCAGTAAGAAAGGAATAAAAAATGAAGACAATCGAATTAAATCATCCTTTGATTGAACATAAATTATCCGTCTTACGGGATAAAAAGACAGGGACGAAAGAATTTCGAGAAATTATTGGTGAGATTGCTATGTTCTTATGTTACGAAGCGATGAGAGATGCCAAGTTAGAGAAAGTAGAAGTTACGACGCCAATTGAAAAGATGAAAAGTGGAAAGTTAGATGAAGATAAGTACGCTTTTGTTCCTATCTTAAGAGCTGGAATGGGAATGTTAGAGGGAGTTATTCGAGTGATTCCTAATGCCAAAATTGGTCATATTGGAATGTATCGAAAAGAAGATACTTTTGAACCGGTAAATTATTTCTTCAAAGTTCCAAAAGGAATTGAAAAAAGAGAAGTAATTATATTAGATCCGATGTTAGCGACGGGAGGTTCTGCAATTGATGCAATTGACTTACTAAAAAGTAAGGGGGTAAAAAAGATGAAATTCTTATGTATTATAGCAGCCCCAGAAGGTCTTCAAAAAGTAGAAGAAAAGCATCCAGATGTTCCTATCTATTGTGCTCACATTGATAAAAAATTAAATTCTAATAAATATATTGTTCCAGGATTAGGAGATGCTGGCGATAGAATTTTTGGAACGAAATAGGACTAGTATCTAGTCCTTTTTTGATGAGAGAGAAGTTCTTTTTTAAAAACACTATCATATAGGTATTACTAGGTGATGAAATGAATTCTCCAACCGTTGCCATTTATCTAAGACTTTCGAAAGAAGATTCTTCCAAAGAAGAAAGTGAAAGTATTCAAAATCAAAGACGAATGTTACTAGAGAAAGTAAGAAAAGAAAATTGGCTTCTTTTCGATATTTATACGGATGAAGATTACTCGGGAATAGACTTAAATCGTCCTGAATTTAACCGACTCTTAAAAGATTGTGAAGAAGGGAAAATAGATATTGTTTTATGTAAAAATCAATCCCGATTTTCTAGAGATGCCCAAGTCATAGAAAAATATATTCATCGGCAATTTGTCAATTGGCATATTCGTTTTATTGGACTAGTAGATAATGTAGATACAGAGATTCTAGAAAATAAAAAATCAAGACAAATTAATGCCTTAGTGAATGAATGGTATTTAGAAGATATGTCTTTAAATATTCGAAAGACACTAAGAAGTAAAAAGGAAAATGGGCTTTATACAGGACCATTCGCTCCATACGGATATCAAAAAGATCCCCAAAATAAAAATCATTTGCTCATTGATGATGTGGTCGCCCCCATTATTCAAAAGATATTTATGCTTTATCAAAAAGGATATAGTTATCGTAAAATTAAAGAATATCTAGATAGCAAAAAGATATTATCTCCTTATCAATATAAGAAAGAATGTGGTTCTTCTTTCTTTTTACCAAAAGCATCTTCTTCCTGGAGTGAAAAAACAATTGCTGATATTTTATCTAATCCTACTTATTTAGGACATCTAGTACAAGGAAAGTATCAGAAACTTTCTTATCGTGATAAGAAAGTATTTCAAAAAAAGAAGGAAGATTGGATTATTACCTATCATACACAAGAAGCTATCATTGATGAAAAAACTTGGGAATGTGTCCAACAAAGAAGAAAAGAAAAAAGTAGGGTAGAGAGAAAAAGTCAAGAAGTTTCTCCTTTCCATCGAAAAGTATACTGTCATATTTGTGGTTCTTCTTTTGAAAAGAATCAGGAATATTTTATTTGTCGAGATCGCAGAAATCATTGGCAGAATTGTTCTAACCGAAAATCTATTTCTAGAAAAGAATTAGAAAAAAGGGTATGGGAAGATTTATTTACTCATTTTTCTAAAGAACAAGTTTTAGAAAAAATATCTTTTCCCAAGACATCTTATCAAAGAGATACTTCCTTGTTAGAAAAAGAATTAGAAAAGAAAAAAAGAGCCTTAAAAAGATGGTATGAGGAAGGAACCATTATCGAAGTCAAAGAAGAATTAGAAAAAGAAATTGCTTTTTTAGAAGGACAGTATCAAGAAAAAGAAGAACTAGTACCGAAAGAAATTACCCTTTCTTATGATTTTATTCATCAATGGGTAAAACGAATTGAGATTGGAAAGCAGGTTTCTCAAGAAAGAGAAATTTTTATTTCTTGGAATTTTTGACAAAGAGAAAAGAAACAGTTGCTCCCGTAGGTCCAGTTACTCCCTGTACGCCAGGAATTCCTTGTGGACCCGTAGGTCCTGTAGCTCCAACAACTCCGGGAATTCCTTGTGGTCCTTGTGGACCCGTAGGTCCCGTAGCTCCTGTTTCTCCGGCAGGAATGACAAAGTTTAAAATATTATTTTCATTCGTACCAGTATTGATAACAGCAGCAGGAGTTCCTGGAAGACCAGTCGTTGTAACACCAACCGTTACAGTAGCAGGACCTTGAGGTCCGGTAGGTCCAGTAGGACCAGTCGCGCCTCGACCGCCACCACAGCATCCAGTCGGTTTAAATCTACTATCGCATTCAATTCTCGCTAAGGCATTTTGATATAATTCTTCATTCATAAATTTTTACCTCCTACGATAGAATATGCATCTTTCTATTTCTGAATAGGGAAGGAGTTTAGAGAAAAAAGAAAAAGCCAAAATTGGCTTTTATTTTGCTTTTGGACTATCTCCATCTGTCCATTCTTGGACTCTCCTTCTTTCTTCTTCCATATCGGCTGCTAGTTTTTGATCAAAGTCTCGACTAACGGTTGTAAGACCGGAAGCAAGAACTCTCACTGGAATTAATTCCGTTCTTGGATTAGCGATTTTTTTTCGGTATTCCGGATGAAGAATTTCTCTTACCATCATCGCTCTTTGTGATTCAATGGCATGATGGAAAGCAATCGCTACTTGAGATGGAATATCAATTTTTACATTATATTTAGAGACAGCATTGATTCTCTTTTGAGCCTCTAGTGCTTCCATATAACCTTCAAATTCACTCCATGCTCTATTAATATGAATATCGACAATCTTTTTGGCTTCCTCTTCTAATTGATCTTGTCCTTTTTCTTCTACTAAACGATAGAATCTTTCAATACTTTTATCGGTTAGAAGAGAAGTTAAATCACCAATTGTCCCACAAGCAAGAATTTCACTTTCGGTCATTTTAACTCCTAAGAATTCATCACATAAAGAGATAAACTCTTCGACATCTAAACTCTTTCGTGAAAGTTTTCTAGAACTTTCTACAAATTCTTGGAAGTAAGGAGCAGAGTCAATGACAATGGCTTGGGCCGTTTTTTGAACCATTGCTTCTACCGATTCGGTATAATTTTTAGATCGTTTAATAGAATCTTTTTCTTCTCTAAATTCATTTCGATAGTGGGCAATGGCACGAGCTGTTTCTTGTTCGTATTTAATACTATCAAAAGTAGCAGATTCAAATCGAGTTTGAGCCTCATAGATACAATCACTAAGAGGAGTACGATGCATATCTGGTGTTTCTTCGATTGGTTTTCCTCCTTGTACCGCTAATAACTTTTGAGTAAATGCTTTTGGAATTCCTAATTCTTCTAGATCGCTAGGATCACTAAAGAAAATTACTTCTCCTACATTTCCTTGTCTACCACATCGACCTTTGACTTGATCATCTACTCTAGAGAATTGGAAATGTCCAGATCCAATAATTTTTAAACCATTGGCATCTAAGATTTGTTTTTCCATCTCTGCTTTCATTTTCATTAAATTTCTATGATAACTTAATACTTCTGATTCTAATAATCCTTTATTGACATCAAAAATTTCATTTAATTTTGCTCGCATAGCGGCTTCATTTTGAGGAGTAATTTTTCCTTTGGCACGAAGGGCTTGCATAGCTTCTTCTACCCGGCTTATCTTTAGTTGTTGCATCAATTCTTCTGGGCTAGGAACTTCTCCTCCTAATTTGATATCGGTACCACGACCAGCCATCTCTGTACAAATTGTAATCTGTCCTGGCATACCAGCCTTGGCAACAATTTTAGATTCTTGTTCAATATCTTGAATTTCAGCATTTAATACGGGAATAGAAATTAAAATTCCTTCCTGTTGAAATCTACGACTTAAGAATTGATAAAGCATTTCACTTTTATTTTTACTTGTGGTAGAAATTAAAACAGGTTGTTTCTTTAAGTAAGAACGATAAGCTTCTTGGAAAATCGCCTCGAATTTACTATCCGTATCGGGATAGAGTCTTTCTCCATGATCTGTTACGGCTTTTGGAATATTTCTTGGTACTTCATAAGTCTCTAACCCATAAAGATTTTTAAAAGCATCAATCGCTGCCGTACCTGTCATACCACCGACTTTTTCATATCTTTCAAAGAAAGAAGCGGTAGGAATCGAAGCAAGCGTATTAGAAAGGGGAGTTTCTTTAATTCGAATTTGTTGTCTTAAAGATTGTTCTTTTCTTTCAACTGCTTGATGTAATCCATTCGAATAAACTCTACCTTTGGCTGTTCTACCATCTTTAATTACTTGAACACTAAATTCATTTCCTTCTTGAACTAAATCATAGTCTTTTCCTCGTTCTAAGAGGAACCACGCTCTAATCGCATTATCAATCTCTTGATGAGTGTCAATCATCTCATGCATTTGATAATCTTCATAAAGTCTTTTAAATTCTATAAAATCATCACTCTCTACTAAATCTAAAACCGTTCTAGGTGAAAGTAAAAGACGATGATCTTTCGTATATTCAAAATCTCTTCCTTCTTTAAAACCTTCGACGATTTCTTTTTGATATTTTTGAATTAAGGCTTGTAGTTGAGAAGCACGGTATTGCATAAAGATGATAACATCTCCTAAAGGCGTAATTTCATACCGTTTCGTTTGAGCATCAAAGATAAGGGCTTTAGTTCTTTGAAGTTCATCTTCATAAGGCGCTTCTTTTAAGAACTTATCATAGTCTTGTTTATTAGAATAGAAATGAAGAATACTTGCTCCTGGACGAATACTTGCCATATGCTTGTCTTCTAAGAAAATACGAAATATCGCACGATTTGCTTGATCCATTCTTCTTTTCGCTTCTAGTTGATCTTCATCGGTAATCGCTAAAAGTTCATCTTCTTGTCTTCCGGAGATATTAAAAGGAGTTCTAGCATCTTCAAATAAAACAGCATCGACTTCATCAATAATAGCAAAATTTGGTTTTCCTGGCCGTTGAACCATAAAGTCAGGATTCGTTTCTAGGTCATCATAAAGATAATCGAAAGCAATCGCCGATGAAGAACCATAGATAATATCTGCTAAATAAGCCTTTTTTCTTTCTAATGCTTTCTTTTTCTTTAGATAGGCAAAAGCTTCTCTTCTAGCATTTAAAAGAATTGTTGGATTATTAAAGAAGATACTTCTTCGTTTATCAATCAAGGCTTTATTTTTAATACCGGTAACACTTTTTTGAAATTGAGCATTTAAGATTTGGGTTGCTAATTCCGTTACTTCTTCTTTAGATACATTTCTACTTTCATTGATAAGACTACAAGTAAGACCCATTAAATTATAGAGTTCACTCATCTCTCTTTGGTCACGAGCGGCTAAATAACCATTCGGAGTAATTACTTGTACTCCTTTTCCAAGAAGAGCATTTAAGTAAGCGGGAAGGGTAGCTGTTAAAGTTTTTCCTTCTCCAGTTGCCATCTGTGATACATAACCATCATTTAATAGAATTCCTCCTATTAATTGAACATCATAATGAGGTTTATTCCATAAAAATTTACTAGCGGCTTTGACCGCTGCATAAGCTTCTGGTAAAACTCTTTTTAGGGCATCTTCTTCGGAATATCCCCGTGCGATATAAGTTTGAATTAGTTTTCTTAATTCTTCTGTTTTTGCTTGAAAAAAGGCAGCAGCCCGTTTTCTATCTTCTTCCTTTAAAGGACTTAGATTTCCTAATTCTCTTAAATTTCTTTCATAAATTGTATTAATTTCTAAGACAGTAGAATCTATGTCTCTTTTCATTCTTCCTGTCAATTGTAAAGGTTCTTTTTTCTTCCTGCTCATAGTACACCTCTATTATTCTATCTTTATTATATCATGTCTCGTTCAAATATGGAATGAATTTATTTTTTCACACAAAAAAACTTGCTGACGAGAAGAAAACAAGTTAAAAAATTTCATATTCGTAATAACATAAAAACATACTTTTATCAAGAATGTTTTTCCATCCACATGGTGCACTAAAGAAAGAAGTCCAACAACTTTTTAACAAAACATCACCCGAACACTTGTTTTTTGTACGTAATAAATAGTATACTTTTTACAGGGAATATCAGTTGTTGAGTGTCTACCTCCAATCTTTATAGAAAGGAGGTTTGGTAAAAATGAAAACTAAGACTTTTATTTTAAAAGTTCTCAAGCTCATTGCTATCATTTTATTTCTCCTTATCATTATGATAGTAGTTATAAAAAAATGACACTCATTCGCTAGAATAAGTGTCTAACACAATATAGTGGGTAGACATTCAACACGAAAAAACTGAATGTTCCCTTTTTTATTTTATGCAAGTTTCCTTGACATATATTTATTATAACATAAAAACGCACTTTTATCAAGTGCGCTTTTCTATCAACATGGTGTCCCAGAAGGGATTCGAACCCCTGACACTCGCCTTAGAAGGGCGATGCTCTATCCAGCTGAGCTACTGAGACATACCCGTTCCCAAGGAACAAGTCCATTATACAATAAAAAAACTGATTATTCAAGAGATTTTAAATCAGTTTTGGCAATTTCTTCTTCCTCTACTTCGAAGATAACTTCTTCTACTTCATAATTATCGTAGATAGAAAGAGAAATCGTATAGAGGACTTCTTCTAAAATATCTTTACTTTCTAAATCATTAAAAATACTATCATCAAAACAGACAATCATCTTTTCATCTTCTATGGCATAAGAAAGAAGATGGGCATTACTATTTAAGAAACTCATTAAATTTTCTTTGGGAATACTACTTCCTAGTTCATCAATAATAATTTCAATTTTTTCTCTAGAATCATTACTAATGGTAGTGATAGGGGTATAGAAAAAGTCATCGTTATATTTATGAAGGTAATAGATAGTAGTAGATTGAATATCTTTGGTACTGGTTAAATGATAATCTTTATTGATTCCGATGTCTCTATTCAAAGTGGAAGGGAGAGTAATTTTATTTTGGGGAAGAAAAGTAAGTAGTTTTCCATCTTGATAGAGAAGAAGATAGTTTACTTCTTCTATACTAGTCATCGTATAAACAATAGCTTCGATGACTTTTTCTTCTAGTTCTTTAGAGACTTCTAAAAATTCTTTTGATAGATCAATTTTTAAAGTATCCCCTTGAAAAGAAATGGCATTGATTTTGGTATCGTTGGGAAGAATGGCTCGAAATCCACTCGGAATTTGATCACTATTTTTTCCTTCCATTATCATAGTTTCTAAAAGCTCATGTGCTAAGGACTCCGTTTTTTCTTCCGTAACTTTGATAGAAGTTTTACTAAGATAGTTATGATTATCTAAAAGGTAGATTGTATGGGTTTTAATATCTTGATTGACATATTGAATGGTCGTTTTGATGGGAAGGTTTTTTTCTTCTGGATTAGGAATTAAGCAAAGAAGGAGTAAAATAAAAAGGACAATAGAAGAGGTAACAATTTTTTTAATAGACATTCGCTTTAACATAACCCACCTCAATAAACTATATGAAAAAAATGCATAAAAATGCATTTTATAGAGAAATTTCTCCTAATCTTAACAATTCTACAACCGCCGCGGCTCTTCCTTTCACACCAATTTTTTGAATGGTATTAGAAATATGATTGCGAACTGTTTTTTCACTAATTTTCAACTTCATGGCAATTTCTTTTGTCGTATAGTTTTGAATTAGTAAATCAAATACTTCTTTTTCTCGATTGGTTAAAATATTTTTTCTCATTACTCCCTCACTTCCTGATAGGGTGGTTTATAATATTCATAATATTCTATGAGAGAAAAATATTTTGGTGTCTAAGAAAGCCTACTTTTGAAATTTTACGGTAATATTTTTAGAAGTATCAAAAGATTCTTGAACGCTTCTCATAATGTTGTTGGCAAGGGAGGCATCATGCGTATCTTTTTGAACGATTACTTCGATGTTATTTCCTTCTATTTGAATGAAAGATTTTAATTGATAAGTAGCTTCTATTTTTGCTTCTAATTCTTCTTCCATACTTCTTGTAGAATTTAGTTCTTTGATTTTTTCAAAGGCCTCATTTTTTTCTTCGACTGAACTATCAGCACTACTAATGATCTTTTTTAAGGAAGTAATTTCTTCTTCCATCGTTTCATCCGCTTCTACCCGGAGCGCTACTAAGATGCTACTTTCTTCGACATTAGCAACTGGAAGGGAATTCTCTTCTTTTTTAGAACTGTTAATAAAGAGTTCTGGGGGCATTGTAATGTAGTAGACACTAAGTACTAAAATGAGACTAAATAAGGTTAAAAACCATACTCCTTTTTTATTTATCATATCTTCCTCCTCGTTTTCAGTAACATCGTATGTAAAATAGTAAGTTATTATTCCGAAAATCTTCTTTTTTCCTAAAAAATATGGTAAAATGAAATCGTAAGAGAGGATGATATAATGTCAAAGATAAAAGATGTAATAGGAAGAGAGATTCTTGATTCTAGAGGAAATCCAACGGTCGAAGTAGATGTCATTCTAGAAAGTGGGATTGTTGGAAGAGCGGCTGTTCCAAGCGGCGCTTCTACTGGAGAAAGAGAAGCTCTAGAGATGCGTGACGGGGGAACTCGTTATATGGGAAAAGGCGTTTTAAATGCTGTAGAACATGTCAATCATGAATTGCGAGATTTAGTGATTGGAATGGATGCTTTAGATCAAAAGGCTCTAGATTATGCGATGATTGAATTAGATGGTACGGAAACCAAATCTAGATTAGGCGCTAATGCTATTTTAGGTGTTTCTATGGCTGCTATGAAAGCAGCTGCTCAATATAAGGGATTACCACTTTATCGTTATATTGGAGAGGGAACTACTTTACCAAAACCAATGATGAATATTATTAATGGAGGAGCTCATGCGGATAATAGTCTAGATTTCCAAGAGTATATGATTATTCCTCAAAGAGATACGATTAAAGAACGCGTTAGAGTAGGGGCAGAAGTTTTCCATAATTTAAAGAATGTATTAAAAGAAAAAGGATATGTAACAAGTGTCGGAGATGAAGGGGGATTCGCACCAAACTTAAAAAGTAATGCGGAAGGCTTTGAACTCATTATGGAGGCTATTCAAAGAGCTGGATATGAACCAGGAAAAGATGTTTGTCTTGGAATTGATGTTGCTGCATCAGAGTTCTATAAAGATGGTGTTTATGTTTTAGCGGGAGAAGGAAAAACTTTAACTACCGAAGAATTAGTAGCGTTCTATGAAGAGTTAGTCAATAAGTATCCAATTATTTCCATTGAAGATCCAGTCGATGAAAATGACTGGGCTGGATTTAGACTAATTACTGAGAGATTAGGAGATCGTATTCAATTAGTAGGTGATGATTTATTTGTTACAAATAAAAAATGTCTTCAAATGGGAATTGATAATCATGCCGGAAATGCGATTCTTCTAAAAGTAAATCAAATTGGTACCATTACAGAGACCTTAGAGACTATTGAGTTAGCTCGTCAAAATGGATACAATACGATTATTTCTCACCGTAGTGGAGAAACGGAAGATACCACGATTGCTGATTTAGCGGTAGGTCTTAATTTAGGACAAATTAAAACTGGTTCTTTATCAAGAACAGATAGAATATGTAAATACAATCAATTGATTCGTATTGAAGAAGAGTTAGGGAGGTAAGGAAGATGCAACACGACTTAATGGGTAGTAGTAAAGATCCACATATGAAAAATCCAACGCCAAAGTATATACTAATCGCAGTTATTGTTCTACTATTAGTAATCTTTGTCGCTCCACAGATTTATAAAATCTATCAAAATAACTTAGATGATACAGAAAATAGGGCAGAAAATAGTTAAATCTATTTTCTTTTTTTCTTCTCTAAGTTTTTATTTTGTGATATACTTAAGTTAGGGTGAGGATATGGCAGATAAGAAAAAGAAAAAGAAAAAAGAAACAAATCAAGAAAAAGCAACCAATTTATCTGAATTAAAAGGATTCGGATTATTATTAATTGCCATTATTGGATGTTGTCCTTTCGGAATTGTAGCGGATATTATTAAAGGGTTTGCCGCCTTCTTAGTAGGAACTTGGTGGGCTCTTTTACTTGTGTTTGTAGGTATTTGTGGTATTTTTATGATTATGAAAAGGGAACGACCAGACTTTTTAAATATTAAGTTTTTAGGACTTTATATTATGATTGTTTGTGTTTTAGTACTTTCTCATACCGCTTATTTAAATGAATTAACAAAACAAGAGATTGTCGATGTAAATCATTTTCGTTTTATGGATGATACGATTACGGTTGTAAAGACAACGGTAGATAGTATTATAGGATTTATTCGTAGTAATGAAAATACGCTTTTGATGTCAATGGCAAATCTAGGTGGAGGTTTAATTGGCGCTATCTTCTCTAGTATTTTTGTTGCTCTTTTAACACTCAATGGAGCGATTGTTGTCTCTATTGCCCTTATTGTCTGCGGATTTATGATGTTTACTGGTTTCTCTATTTATGATTGGGTTGTAAAAGCCAAAGAAAGAATGAATAAAGTAGCAAGCACTAGACACCATAAGAAAGAGGATGAGGAAGACGATGAAGAAGACGAAGATGAGGAGGATGAGGAAGAGGATGAAGATGTTGTAGATCATCGAAAAGTCATTCCAAGAGAAGAACTTCATCAAACTCATGTAGAGACTGTCGTCAATGAAGAAACAGGAGAAGTTACAGAAGTAGAAGTAATAGAAGAAAATCGAAACTGGGAATATCCTCCATTAAATTTACTTTCTAAGACAGAGAAAAATAATAATAAAGAGAATCAAGATGCGATTAAGAAAAATATTCCAACTTTAGAGCAAGTATTACGCGATTTTGGAATTGAAGGAAAAGTAGTTCGGGCGAAAGTAGGACCTGCCGTAACACAATATGAATTAGAGATTAGAGCAGGAACAAGAGTTAGTAAAATATTAGGATTAAACCGTGAAATAGCGCTTTCTTTAGCAGCCAAAGATGTTCGTATTCAAGCTCCTATTCCAGGAAAGAATACGGTCGGAATTGAACTTCCTAATCCAACCATTTCTATGGTCGGAGTAAGAGAAGTATTAAAAGCAGCCAATGAAGCCGATAAATCTTTAAATAAGAAATTATTAGCGGTTTTAGGAAAAGATATTGAAGGGGAATGTCGTTTC
Organism: uncultured Bacilli bacterium; assembly: GCA_947628235.1. Taxonomy (GTDB): domain Bacteria; phylum Bacillota_I; class Bacilli_A; order RF39; family UBA660; genus UBA5578. The sequence goes on from CANQZC010000002.1 coordinate 123,280, forward strand.
TTAGAGATTAATAAAATGCCTCACTTATTAGTAGCAGGTTCTACTGGTAGTGGTAAATCTGTATGTATCAATAGTATTTTAGCGTCTATTTTAATGCGTACTAAACCAGATGAAGTAAAACTAGTATTAGTAGACCCTAAGAAAGTAGAATTATCCGTTTATAATGGAGTACCTCATTTACTTACTCCGGTAGTTACTGATCCAAAAAAAGCAAATGTCGTTTTACAAAAAATTGTTCAAGAAATGGAAAATCGTTATGATACATTTGAACATAGTGGTACGAAAAATATTGAAAGTTATAATGAATACTTAAGAAAAGAAAATGAATCTAAACCAGATGGTGAAAAAGTAAAACTAATGCCATATATCGTTGTTATCATTGATGAGTTAGCAGATTTGATGTTAGTAGCTGCCAAAGAAGTAGAAGATTCTATCATGAGAATTACGCAAATGGCTCGTGCAGCAGGAATCCATTTAATTGTTGCTACGCAAAGACCATCTACAGATGTCATTACGGGAGTCGTAAAAGCAAATATTCCATCTCGTATCTCTTTTGCAGTATCATCAGGAATTGACTCTAGAACAATTTTGGATATGATAGGTGCAGAAAAATTACTTGGAAAAGGAGATATGCTTTTCTTACCACAAGGAATTAATACTCCAATTCGTATTCAAGGAACTTTTATCTCTGAAGAAGAAACAAAAGCAATTGTAGATTTCGTATGTAAACAACAAAAAGCTAATTATGATGCTAGATTAGAACAGACCATGGAAGAAGAACATGCGATTACTGGGGTAGAAAGTAAATCAGATGCTTTAGAAGAACCTCTTTATGATGAAATTGTAGACTTTGTCGTAGAACAAGGAAAAGCAAGTACTTCTTTAATACAAAGAAGATTCCGATTAGGATATAATCGTGCTGCTCGTTGTATCGATTTACTAGAAGAAAGAGGAATTGTTGGACCTCAAAATGGATCTAAACCAAGAGAAGTTCTTGTAAAATATGGAGATGGAACTTCTAGTGATGGAGAAGAAGAATGAAAAGAGATTTTAAAAAGATAGGAAAGTGTATACTTTCTTTATCTGCTATTTTTGCAATCCTTTATGTACTTTCTTCTAAAAGAAGGAAGAAAAGAGAAAAATATAAACTTCCAAGAAAAACAGGATTAGAGGGAATAGAAGAATCCCTTTATGATGAATTAGTAGACTTTGTCGTAAGAAGAAAAGAAGTAAGTGTTTCTTTAATACAAAGAAAATTTCACTTAGGATATAATCGTACTCTTCATTGTCTTGACCTTTTAGAGAGAAATGGTATTGTTGGACCAGAAAAAGGTTATCATGTAAGAAAAGTACTAATTAATTTCAATTAAAAAGAAAAGGAATATGAAAAAAATCATATTCCTTTTTTTTATCGTATAACTTATAATTATGCGATATTTCTTAATACCTAAAATATACCATAATTTGGTAAATATTGGAATATTTTTCCTAAATTATTCCCAATAAATTTATTTTATGAAAATATAAGAAATGGAGGTGTTTTATGAGAGTAAAAAAGTCGATGACTTATAATGAGATTTTAAAACTTTGGTTAACTAGTAAAACGGATATAAAAATACAATCTAAATTCAACTATGAAAGCTTGATTCTAAGATATATAAAAGATTCTATTGGAATCTTACCTATTCATAAAATTCGAAAAGAAGATATCCAAATTTTTATAGATTCTTTGCAAAATAAATTAACTATATCTACCCAGAAAAAATTGATTTATATTATTAAAGCAAGTTTATCTTATGCTTACCATAATCATTATTGTAATTATTTAGATTTATTGGATATGAAACTGAAAACCTCAAAGAAAACGATTTTTGTTTTATCTAGAGAAGAACAAAATACTTTAGAATCTATCTTAAAAGAAAAAATAAATATTCGGAAAATTTGTATCTTACTTTGTTTATATACAGGACTTAGATTGGGAGAAGTTTGTGGATTAAAATGGGAAGATATCAATTTTAGTAGTAAATCTCTTGTTATTAGAAGAACTATTATTAGAGTTAAGAATTCGGATTACAATAGTCCTCAAAAGACAATTTTAATGGAAAGTACTCCTAAAAGTGAAACTTCTAAAAGAATCATTCCCATTCCTAACTTTATTATCGAATTATTAGGTAGATATAAACAAAAAGAAAATTATTTTCTTCTATCGAATAGTGAGAAATTATATGATCCAAGATATTTAGAATCGTTTTATGCAAGGATATTACAAAAATGCCATATTAAAAATCATAAGTTTCATACTTTAAGACATACTTTTGCAACTCGTTCAATTGAATCTAAAATGGATGTGAAAACATTGAGTGAACTTTTAGGACATTCTTCTATTGAAATAACATTAAAACTATATGTTCATCCTACCGATGAAATGAAAAGAACTTCTATTGAAAATTTAGTTGAATTTATGGCTATTTAATATCGCATAATTATAAGTTATACGACAATTTCATAGGAAGGAGTGAGAAAATGAAATATATGAGTACAAAAGAGGCAGCGGAAAAATGGGGAGTTACTCAAGCAACTGTCTCAAAATGGTGTAGAGAAGAGAAAATTATTTTTACTGCTATGCCTGAAAAAGTTGGTGGTCAGTGGAGAATACCAGTAGGTGCTAAATATCCAACAATATTAGAAAAGAAACAAAATAAAAAAGTAAAAATATAAGAAAATTTATGGTAAATGATTAAGAATCAGAAGTTAATAATATAGCAGAGAAATGTTATTTTGAAATGTGTTGTAAAGAATTAAAAGGAAAAATTTTGAATAAATATGAATAGTGTCAAAAAATTACAAAATTTAGGAGTGTAAATTATGAAAAAGAAAATATTAGCAATTATATTATGTGGAATTTGTTTATTTGGAATAGTAGGATGTAAGTCAAAGGCAAAATTGGAAGGAAGATATGAATGGCGTCCTTATAAAAATTTGAATGATGCCTATGCGTATTATGAATTTAGCAATGATGGTAAGTGTACATTTGCGATGCAAATTGGAAATCAATATCAAACATCTCCAAAAAATTATAATTATACCATCAACAAAATAGACAAAGACAATTATGAAATAACGCTAGTAACTACTGAAAAAGATGAGACAGTAACTTTAAAATATAATATTAATGACGATATTTTAGTAGACGAATATTTTAAAAATATTGAAACAGCTTTAGAAGAAACATCTAGACCAAGTGACAACGATGAATATGGTCAATTTGTAAAAGTAAAGAAATAAGATAGTGGTTTAGTTATGAAAAAGAAAATACTAAAATTTTTGGTATTATTTATTTCTATTTTAGTTGTAGGATGCTCAGGTGCAAAAGAACAAGAAAAAATAGAAGGAACACCAAAAGAGTCTTATGAATGGCAAGATCTTGAAGACAATGAAAATTATGATTGGACAGATTCATCTTCATCAAAAGTAACAGATATTTTTCTTTCAGCAGCACGATATGTTCCGAGAAATGTTTTTGAAGAAACTGATGATACTAGTGAAGTATGGTGGGGATCAAAAGTAAAATCTATCTATAATGAAATGAAAAAAATAGAAAATGATAACCAATTTGCAAAACAAGTGATTCAAAGAATTGATGAATTGAAAATTGACGAAATGTCGACTCTAGAGGAAGATTTCTTAGATAGTTATATTAAATTAATTTTTTTCAATATAAATTATGATTATGAAAATGATTTATCTTTTGATAAGAATGCTTTTATAAGTATTAGTGATATTGGAAAAGCATCAGAAGTATATATAGAAAATTATGATGATGATTATAATGTATTGAATGAAAAACATTATCGTCAGTTAATGATATATTATCCCAAATTGGATATGTGGGTATATTCCATGTCATCAGATATAGCGGATGATAAGTATAGTGTTTATATAGATAAAAAAGAAAATTTAGGTGTTTCAGAGTGCACTACTTGTAAAAAAATAAGCCCTGATATTATTAATAATATGACCCAAAAAAATATAAAATTTTTCAATTTTTTAATTGCTTATCGAGATGGGGTATATTATAAAGCATTGCAAAAATATATAGAGGAAGCTAAAAAGTATGAAGCGAGTCATAAGCCACCTATGATAGGTATGACTAAAGAACAGGTTCTTGGATCTTCTTGGGGTAGCCCTGATCACATTAATAAAGATACCTATTCATGGGGAACAACGGAGCAATGGGTATATAATGGCAAAGGCTATATTTATTTTGAAAATGGTATTGTAACAAGTATTAGTGAAAGATAAATTTAATTAAAGAGAGGTGATATTATGGTAGGTTTGATAATACTTACTGCGATAGCAGTAACGATAATTTTCCTTTATGTCAAATATTATATTGCATCAGAAATTTATAGGGCATCTTGCTTGAAAGGATATCCTGATAAAAAGTATTTTTGGATTTCTTTCTTTGTTTCTACAACAGGTTGCTTGCTAGTCATTGCGTTACCAAATAGATCAATAAATGATCAACAACAAACAGAGGAGTTACCAGAATTATAGGAGTTTTATATGGAAAGATATTCTAGAGTTTATTATTCGGATGATTATCTATATGTAGAAAATAGTCCTGTCATTATTCTCGCTGGTGCCATATTAAAAGATAATACTACTAATGGGGTATTAGGGCAATTGAAAATGAAGAGCCTTAGTAATCAAATCATTAAAGCAGTTGAGATTGAACTTGAATTATATGATGCATCTGGAAAAAAACAAGAAAAAAAAGTGAAACATGAATTTTTAGATTTAAATGTATCTAGAAATATGGAATTTGGATCAAAAGAAGCAATTGAATTGCCATATAATAATGCAAGATCCTTTAAGGTAAGCATTAAAAAAGTTCTTTTTTCTGATGGAAAATCTTGGAGTAACAAAAAAATTTACACCGAATTAGAAAAACAAGAAAGGCTTAATTCTATTCTAGATTCCATAGAATTGGATTATTTTAAAAGAAAATATGGAAAATTTGCAAAATACATTCCTATAGAACAAAAGAGTGTATGGATGTGTACTTGTGGTACTATTAATCATGAAGGGGAGCAAGAGTGTTGTCTTTGTAGATTAGATAGGGATACTATTTTGGATATTGATTTTGAAGAAGAGAAAAAAGAAACTGTGTATTATGTGTCAATTTCTTATTTAGAAACTTCAAACATTGGACTAATAAAAGTAGCCGAAGAAAATTTTAAACAACTAAAAAAGTATAAAGATTCAAAAAAGAAATGTGAGGAATGTTTACAAAAAATACAAACACTTCAGCAGGAAAATAAAAGATGGAAAAAACTTATGATAATATTTGCTTGCATTATTATCGCTATTTGCGCTACTGCTTTTGTTTTTGATGTAGTTATTCCAAATAAAAAATATCAGGATGTACAAAGACTTATTTATAATGAAGAATATGCTAAAGCTATTGAAAAAATTGAAGAACTTCCAAAAGGTTATAAAGATACCTCTGAATTACTTGAAAAATGTTATATGTCCTATGCCGAACAGTTAGTGGAAGAAAAAAAGTTTGAAGAAGCACTCGAATTATATGAACAAATGGAGAAAAAGTTCGAAGAACTTTTTGATGCAAGTCAACAACAAAAGGATATAGAAATAAAAAATGCTATTAAGAAAACTAAATACCAATATGCTAATTATCTTTTAGAGAATGAAAAATACGAAGAAGCATATAATATTTATTCAGAATTAGATGGATATTTGGATAGTATTTACGATAAAAAGAAAGAATGTGCTTCAAAGTTAGGAGATATTGCACTTGAAAATAAGGAATATGATAAAGCAGTAAATTGGTATGAACTTGCTAAAAACACCGAATTAGGAAATGAAGCAAAATATGAATATGTAAAAGAACATAACAACAGTACAGACACAAAAACCTATGAGTATTTGGTGATGTTAAGCAAAGCTGGTTATAAAGATTCATTGTCGATATATAACCAATTATATGATGTTAGTTGTAAAGTTATTATTAATTCTAAAGAAAACGATACTTCGTCATCTCCATTAAAATTTAAACAGTATGACGCAACATATATTCATTACCAAATAACAGGTAATGTGCCTGCTGGAGCTGGAAATATTCGGTTGGAATATGAAAGAGCCGATACTAAAAATGCTAAAGATGATGTTTATACCCATTCTTCAAAAGATGCTGTCCCTATAGGAGAATGGCAACTAGAAGAGGTGACATTTTATCCTAGTGGATACTACTATAAAATTAGTATCTACAATTCAGATACTGATGAGAAAATATGTTCTAGTAAGAAAGTATATGTATCAGATGATTAAAATTTAATTTTTATTATTTTAAAAAAATGAATTCTAAATCACTAAGCCGAATTTTATCGGCTTTTTTCTTTATATCATTGACTTTAAAGGTTAGAATCGCTATACTACTATATTGAACAATTCGACTTAGAAACGACAATTTTAGACAGCTATTTTTAATACAATAAAATTGGTGAAAATATGAGAAAATATATACTATCTAGTTTTGTTGCGTTATTTGTAGGTTTTTTTCTAGCTAAGTTCTTTTTAGAACAATATGATTCTTATGAAGGAATTAAGTTTACTTCTAATACGGGAGAAACATTATATTTTATTCGTTATAATACCTATTCTTCGGAAGAAGAAATGGAAAAGAAGACATTATCTTTACCTAATTATATTTATCAAGAAGATAAGGGAAAGTATATTGTCTATGTAGGGATTACGAAAGACCCTAAAAATCTGATTAAATTAACTAATTATTATAGTTCTTTAGGATATACTACTTATACTGAAGAATTTTTAGTTACAAATCAATCTTTTCTAAAAGAGTTAGAGAACTATGATCAAATTTTATCTAGTACCGAAGACGATGTTGTGATTGCTAGTATCGCTAGTCAAGTATTAGAGAAGTATGAGGAATTTCATGGTAGTGAAGATTAAAGATTTACCAGTATTAGAAAGACCTTACGAAAAATTAGAGTACTATGGAGTAGAAAGTTTATCGAATGAAGAGTTGATTGCTATTCTTTTAAGAAGTGGGACAAAAAGTCTTTCAGCAAAAGAGTTAGCGAGTTTTCTTTTATCGTCAGTTCCTTCTTTAAAAGATTTAAGAAATATGAGTTATGAAGAATTGTTAAAGAAAAAGGGAATTGGTCGAAGTAAGGCAGCTACTTTACTAGCTTCCTTTGAACTTTCTAAAAGAGTAGAGAAAGAATCTTTAGAGATTAAGAATCAGAAGTTAACTAGTAGTCAGATGGTATTTGAATATTATCGACTAAAATTACAAGATAAGAAACAAGAATATTTTTATGTAGTATATTTAGATACTGCTAAAAATATTATTCGTGATAAATTACTTTTTAAAGGAACAACAAATTATAGTGTAGTTCATCCAAGAGAAGTTTTTAAAGAAGCTTATTTATTATCTGCTAGTGCACTTTTATGTGTACATAATCATCCCTCTGGAAATGTTTTTCCTAGTAGAGAAGATATTGCAGTGACCAAAAAATTAGAAGAAGTAGGAGAAATTCTGGGGATTAAAGTGTTAGATCATTTAATTATTGGAAAGAATTCTTACTATAGTTTTTTAGAAAATCAAGATATAGGAAGAAGTTAGGTGATTTAGGTGAAGAATCATAAAAAGTTAAAGTATGCGGTAATCATTGCTTTCATTATTACTATCTTACTAGGAGTAACGGCATATTCTATTGCGCAAGATAGACCTCTTACTTTTGTAGAAAAGGGGATTAAAGATACTGTTTTAAAAATAAGTGATGTTCTAGCAGCGCCTTTTCGTTATGGAAAAGAGAAATTAGATTTTTTAAGAGATAATGAAAAGTTATCTAAAGAATATGAAAATCTACAAAAAGAGTATCTTACTAGAGAAGAAGAACAAGAACGCATTCGAGAATTAGAAGAAGAAAATGAGGAGTTAAAGAATCTTTTAGAAATTGAGGAGTCTTTAACGGAGTATGAAAAAGTTCATGCGACGATTATTAGTAGAGATAGCACTTATTGGTTAGAATCTTTTGTCATTAATAAAGGGTCTAATGATGGACTAAAAAGTGGTATGGCAGTCATGGGAAATGGTGGATTAATTGGATATATTTCTCAAGTAAGTTATGGTACTAGTACAGTAAAACTTTTAACGAATGCTAGTTTAGAAAATAAAGTTTCTATTAAAATTGAACTTTCTAAAAACAAGTATGCTTATGGTCTTTTAACAGGATATGATAGGAAAAAAGGTGTTTATTTTATTGAAGGGATTAGTGACTATGTAGAAATTCCTGTCTCTGCTTCTGTAACCACAACTGGTTTAGGAGATAGATTTCCTGCTGGCCTTTTAATAGGAACGGTTTCTGATATTGAAACAGATAGTTTTGATTTAGCCAAAGTAGTTTCTGTTCGACCATCTATGAATACAGAGAATTTATCTTTTGTAACCGTTTTATTAAGAAAGGGGGACAAGGAATGATTTATTTTCTTTTTGCTCTTTCTTTCTTTTTAGATGGGATAGTTTTAAACTTATGGGATGTCAATTCTCTTTTCTGTCCTCTTTTTTCTATGTTGTCTATCCTTCTTCTTTATCCATGCTTTGAAAAGAAGAAAAAAGAATACTTTCTTTGGTGTACTCTGTTAGGGTTCTTTTACGATATCGCTTATACAAATATGCTTTTCTTTCATCCTCTTTTCTTCTTAGGAATGGCTTATCTAACGGATAAAATTTTCCAAAAGATTTCCATAGATTGTGTCAATACCTATCTATTAGGCTTAGGGTGGATGATTATCTATCGTGTGGTAATGATGAGTTTCTTTGTTCTGATTGGATTAGCACAGTTTGATAGCAATCTTTTAGAAAAGAGTATTCTTTCTTCCGTTCTTTTAAATAGTATTTATTTGTTTGTTTTTTATTTTTTGATAAAAAAGATAAGAATAAAACAAAGAAAACAACAATTTTCTTTGTTAAATTTAAAAGAACTGCAAAAATAACCTTTCTAAAATTAACATACATTTGTTCGTAAAAACTATTGACAAGCAATTTTGGTCGTAGTATAATGAAGTCATGAACAATTGAAGGAGGAAAAGTTATGGTAAAAACAACTGGAGATAGAACTCTTGATCAAGTAATGGCAGATATTGAAAAGCAATTTGGTAAAGGCGCTGTTATGAAATTAGGAGATCATGAACACCAAAAAATTGACACGATTCCTAGTGGATCTATCTCATTAGATGTGGCTTTAGGAATTGGTGGATATCCAAAAGGAAGAATTATAGAAATTTATGGACCTGAGTCTAGTGGTAAAACTACTTTTGCGCTTCATGCGATTGCCGAAGCTCAAAAGAAAGGGGGAAGGGCTGCTTTTATTGATGCGGAACATGCTCTTGACCCTACCTATGCTGCTAAGATTGGTGTAAATATTAGTGAACTTTTATTGAGTCAACCAGATAATGGAGAACAAGCATTAGAAATTTGTGAAGCACTCGTTAGAAGTGGTGCGATTAGTGTCATTGTTATTGACTCTGTTGCGGCTTTAGTACCTCAAGCAGAAATCGAAGGAGAAATGGGAGACTCTCATGTTGGATTACAAGCTAGATTGATGAGTCAAGCTCTTCGAAAACTTTCTGGTGTCATTAATAAGACTAATACAGTTTGTATCTTTATTAATCAGTTGCGTGAAAAAGTAGGAGTTATGTATGGAAATCCAGAGACGACTCCCGGAGGAAGAGCTCTTAAGTTCTATGCTTCTGTACGGTTAGAAATTCGCCGTGGAGAACAGATTAAATTAGGTACGGATATTATAGGAAATAAAGCAAATATTAAAGTGGTAAAGAATAAGATGGCACCTCCATTTAAAACTTGTACAGTCGATATTATGTATGGCGAAGGGGTATCTGCTACTGGTGAACTTGTCGACTTAGGTGCTGAGGCCGGTATTTTAGAAAAGAGTGGCTCTTGGTATGCTTACGAGGGTGAGAAGGTTGGACAAGGAAAAGAAAATGTCAAGGAATGGTTAAAGAAAAATTCTGAAAAGCAGAAAGAAATTGAAGCAAAAGTAAGGGAATATTATGCAGATCATGATACTTTGACAATCGGTGCTTCTGAGGAATAAAAGGAAAAGAAATACTTTTTCTTTTTTCTTTTTGTTTTTCTTGACATCTTTGGAAATCCATTTTACAATAGAGATAGAGTGGTGGTTAATCACTTAGTACTTAGAAATGGAGGAATTAAGTATGCCAGATATTTTAATCTCCATTTTGCTAGTCCTATTCGGACTTGTTGTTGGAATAATTGTAATGTTTATATTTCATTATATAAAGAGAATCAGAACAACTGAGAAGGTAGAAGATTTATTAGGAAATGCCAGAGTAGAGGCAGAGAAAATAAAGACAGATTATCTAAGAGAAGCCAAGGAAGAAGCAAATCAATTAACGAAAAAAGCTGAGGAAGAAATCCGTGAAAAGAAAAACGAATTGAAGAAAACAGAACAACGCTTGGATTCACGGGAAGAAAATATTGATAGAAGGGATCAGTCTCTTCAAAATAGGGAAGCTCTCCTTGAGGAAAAAGAAAATAATTTAATTAATAAACAAAATGATATCCAAGACGAACAAGCAAAAGTGGAAGAAATCAAGAAGCAGCAATATGAGTTATTAGAGAAAATTGCTGGATACACCAAAGAAAAAGCAAGAGAAATTGTGATGAAAAAGGTAGAGGAAGAGATGTCTTTAGAGATTGCTTCCTATATCAAAGAGAAAGAGACAGAAGCTAGTTTAGTAGCAGATAAAAACGCGAAAAATCTACTCGTTTCATCTATGCAGAAGTATGCTAGTGAGATGGCTTCTGAACAAACTGTTACGGTAGTGGATTTACCAAGCGAGGATATGAAAGGTCGAATCATTGGTAGAGAGGGTAGAAATATCAGAACCATCGAAGCGGTAACCGGGGTAGATTTAATTATTGATGATACTCCAGAAGCAATTGTTCTATCTAGTTTTGATCCATTACGTCGAGAAATTGCTAGAATTACGATTGATACATTAATTAAAGATGGAAGAATTCATCCTGCTAGAATTGAAGAGATTTATGATAAAACTTCTAAAGAGATGAAAACTAAAATTATGGAATATGGAGAATCTGCACTCTTTGAATTAGGAATTACGAAGATGGATTCTGAATTGATAGAGACGATTGGAAAACTTCATTTTAGAACTAGTTATGGTCAAAATGTGTTAACCCATTCGATTGAGGTAGCGCATTTAGCTGGTATTATGGCAGCAGAACTAGGAGAGAATGTAATGCTTGCCAAAAGAGCAGGACTTCTTCATGATATTGGAAAAGCTATCGATCATGAAATGGAAGGTAGCCATGTTGAGATAGGTAGTTCTTTAGCGAAACGTTATAAAGAAAACGACATTGTAATCAATGCCATAGAGTCTCACCATGGAGATACGGAACCTACTTCTGTGATTGCTGAATTAGTAGGAATCGCGGATGCGGTATCTGCTAGTCGTCCAGGCGCTAGAAATGATTCTTTAGAGAACTATGTTCAAAGATTACATGATCTAGAAGAGATTGCTAATGACATTTCTGGTGTCGATAAAGCTTATGCTATGCAAGCTGGTAGAGAGTTACGCGTCGTTGTTAAACCAGAAGAAATTGATGATTTAACATCTCATAAAGTAGCTCGTGATATTAAAAATAAGATTGAAGAACAACTTCAATATCCAGGAACCATTAAAGTTACTGTCATTCGTGAGACAAGAGCTACGGAAGAAGCAAAATAGCTTCTTCTTTTTTTATGACAAAAAAAGTTGATAAAATCAACTTTAGATTCCTAAGATAGTAGAAGCGATTTGGAAGTATACAATAAGAGATAAGGCATCGACAATCGTGGTAATAATTGGGTTGGCCATAACGGCTGGGTCGAGATGAACTTTATTGGCAAGAATAGGGAGGATAGCGCCAATAATCTTTGCTAATAGAACGGTTAAGAAAAGAGAAGCACAAACGATGAAAGCAAAGGTCATACCAATTTTATCAAACCAAAGAAGTTTTAAGAAATTACAGATTGCTAAGGTAAGACCACAAACAATTCCAATACTAAATTCTTTGAAGAATACTTTAAGGGCATCTTTAAATTCAATTTCTCTTAGTGATAAAGCTCGAATAATGGTAACAGAAGATTGTCCACCAGCATTTCCACCAGTTCCCATAATCATGGGAATAAACATAGTAAGAACGGTATAGTTAGAAAGTGCTCCTTCATATCTAGCAATAATTCCTCCCGTGAAGGTAGCGCTAATCATTAAGAAGAGAAGCCATGGCATTCTACTTTTATAGATATCCCATAATCGTAATTTAAGATATGGTTTTTCGGTAGGGACGATAGCTGCCATCTTCTCAATATCTTCCGTTGTTTCTGCTTGCATAACATCGATGATATCGTCAATGGTAATAATTCCTACTAGACGATTTTCACTATCGACAACAGGCATCGTAGTAAAGTCATATTTTTGAAATAATTTTGCTACTTCTTCTTGGTCGGTAGAAGTGGATACGGCCATTGGATAAACACTCATAATGTCTTCTATTTTCATTTGATTATCCGCAAGTAATAATTGTTTTAAAGAGATCATACCTACTAAGTGTCGATGCTTATCTACAACATAACAAAAGTCAACGGTTTCTTTATCAATAGCGTCGCTTTTTATTTTTTGAATGGCTTCTTCAACGGTAAAAAAGTCTTTGATATCCATAAACTCTACCGTCATGACACTGCCGGCAGAATCTTCTTTATAATTTAAAAGGAAGTTAATGTCTCTTCTCGTTTCTGGGGTTGTATTTTCTAGGATTTTTTGAACGACATTAGCAGGAATTTCTTCCATTAAGTCGGCGGCATCATCCGCATACATATCATTGATGATACTAGCAATCTCGGTAGTGGTTAAAGATTCAATTAGAAGATGTTGCGTATCAATATCTAAGAAGGAAAAGGTATCAGCCGCAACACTTTTCGGAAGAAGACGGAAAAATTGAATTAAATGTTCATCTTCTAATTCTTCTAAGATTTCGGCAATATCTGCTTCTTCTAAATAGACAATTTCCTTTTTAAATTGAGAATATTCTTTATCCATAATTAATTGTTCAATTCTTTCTTTCATCGTATCATCCTTTCCGTTTGTTCATTATAACATAAAAAAAGATATGCGTACACCTTTTGTTAAAAAGATGTCTTTTTCTTTACACTCTTTCAAAAAAGTACATCTTTAAGGATGTACTTCTAATTGATATTCTTCTATCTTTTTTAATATCTTCTCACTAGCGTATTGAATAAAATCTTCGATGACGGAAATATCGAAAATATATCCTTTTTCTTGACTACTATTTTCAATAATAACACCCATTTTCTCAATTAAAATAGGTAACTTAGAAACGGGGATTTCCTCCATCTCTATTGGAGGAACAGGAAGTTCTTCATAGAAAAGAGATAAGTCTAAATCATATCTTTCTATTAAAGAAATATTCACATTTGTATAATCTTTGTAAATTAAATCCGCTAATTGTTCTTTCGTGAGATGAAGTTCTGTTCCATCTAATAAGCGAACCGCATTCTCATAAACTTTAGATCGTAAAAATTCATCAAACCAAATTTTATCGGTATAAAGATGAATAAAATATCCTAGAAAAAAGGGTTGCGTTAAAGAATCTTTATACTTTTTTAAAAATTCTAAAATATTAGGAACTTGATCTTTGGGAGTAGAAAGAAAGTGTGATTTTTTTTTACTTTCCCCAATTTGTTTACTTAAATCAGGCGCAATAGAACCTAAAAAGAGTTCTTTTTCCTCTACCTTTAAAACTTTATTAATTTCTTTCGCAACACAGATATGAATGATTGCGGATGCCATAGTATCACCGTACTCATTATACCAAATTTTTTCTAGAATGAGAAGAATTTAATAAGGACGATATCTGAAGAATTTAATAAGGACGATATCCATAATAATAAGGAGGATAGTAGTAGTTATTCGTATAGTATGGAGGATTATAATTGTTATATCCACCGCCACCATAGAAGAATGGAGCTACTAATCCACCCGTAATTCCTCCTAGAAGAAATGGACCTAGAAATCCTACTCTTTCTTCGGTAGGAAGATAGGTAGTAGCGTAGTTTTGATTGCTAGAGAATCTCCCTCTTTGATTTTGAAACATAAGTAAACTCCTTTCAAGGATAGGATATGCATCCATCTAAAATTCGTGATAAATATCGCAAATTCTGGAAAGTCAAGATTTCTTTTTCATATATTGAAATAGGTGGTATATGAAAAAACTATTTGAATATTTTGGCTTATTTAGTTTAATCTGTTTTAGTTTCTTCTTGACAGAGAAAACAGCAACCGTGATTAAAGAAGTCGATGACTTAATGATTCAAATTAAAGAACATCAAAAAGAAGTGGAAGAAGAGGGGATGGATGCGACCATAAAAGGGGATACCATCATCCCAGGTTTAGCAAAAAAGACGGTCGAGGTGGAAAAAAGTTATGAGAAAATGAAATCATTAGGAGTCTATGATGAAAACTATCTTGTTTTCAAGTATCAACTACCTTCTATTTCTATTGTGAATCATAAAGAGAAATATATTATTCAGGGAAATCCTAAAAAGAGGAGTGTCAGTCTTTTATTTTTACTTCGTGGCAATCAAATTTCTTCCTTATTCTCTAAGTTAGGAAACAGGAAAGCGGCGCTTCTTTTAACAGGGGAAGAAATTACTACTAACTTTTCCCTTTTAGAACCTCAGTTTTCTACCAAACAAATCGTATTTCAACCTTCTTCCCAAGAAGATTTTTTAGAACTTTATCAAAAACTGGTAAGTTATGAACAACAAGATACTTTTTGTTATAATCCTAAGAAAGATTCTAAATTCTTAGACCTTTGTCAAAAATATCAACTCTTTTCTCTATCTCCAAATATTCTAATATCCTCTCATCCTTTACAACAGACAAAAGAAGTTTTATCAGCAGGCACTATTCTCGTCTATGAAGTAAATGCTCAACTTCTAAAAGAACTTCCTAACATTTTAGCGTATATCGATTCTAAAGGATATACGATAGAAAGTTTGTCAACTCACTTAAAAGAAGATTCCTAGGTATTTCCAAATCTTCTTTTTTTCTATATAATAAAATTATGGTGATGTATATGAAAAAACCAGAACTATTATCTCCTGTTGGAGGAAAAGAAAGTCTAGAGGCAGCGATTCAAGGAGGATGCGATGCTGTTTATTTAGCAGGAACCCTTTATGGTGCTAGATGCTATGCGAATAATTTTACTGACGAAGAGTTAAAAGAAGCAGTTCGTCTTTGTCATCTCTATGGAGTAAAAGTTTATGTAACTATCAATACGATTATTTATGAGGCAGAAGTTCCTAATTTCTTAAAATATGTAGAATATCTTCAGACGATTGATGTGGATGCAGTCATCGTTCAAGATATCGGGATGATGGATTTATTAAGACAGACTTATCCTTCTTTAGAGATTCATGCCTCTACCCAGATGCATATTCACAATTTAGAAGGGGTAAAACTCCTAGAATCTTTAGGAATCAAAAGGGCTGTATTAGCGCGCGAAACCCCGATTGAATTAGTAGAAGAAATCAAAAAGAAAACATCTATGGAGATAGAAATCTTTGTTCATGGAGCGTTATGTATCTCTTATTCGGGAGAATGTTTAATGAGTAGTTTAATCGGCGGTAGAAGTGGCAATCGTGGTACTTGTGCACAATGTTGTAGACAACCTTACGATTTATATAGTGATGGCAAGAAACAAAATAAAGAAAAATATTTATTGAGCACGAAAGATTTAAATACTTTAAAATACTTACCTCAATTGATAGAAAGTGGAGTAGATAGTTTTAAAATTGAAGGAAGAATGAAACGACCAGAATATGTTTATCTCATTACTTCTATCTATCGAAAAGCAATTGATTCTTACTATGAAACCGGAGCAGTTCATCTAACTAAAGAAGATGTGGAAGAAATGAAAAAGATATTTCACCGAGGCTTTACGAAAGGATTCCTCTTCCATGAAGACAATGATTCTTTTACGAATGAGTTTCGACCTAATCATATGGGAGTTCCTATCGGTGTTGTTCTTTCGCAAGGAAGAAATAGTATTGAAATCAAACTAAATGATACTCTTCATGTGCGGGATGGAATTCGTGTTGTGGGAGCTTCTAAGGATACTGGTAAAGAAGTGGATAGTATCTATCTAGAGGGAGAAAAAGTAGAGGAAGCTACTTCTGGAAACATTATCAAAATTCCTTATGATGAAGAAGTAGAGGTAGGTTCTTTAGTCATTAAGACAACGGACTTTTTACAATTAGAAAGATTAACGGAAGAAATATCTTCTGGTAGTAGAAAAGTACCAATATCTATCCAAGTGCGTGCGAAAATAGGAGAACCTTTCAAGATTACTTTAAAGGATGATCAAAATACGGTTACACTTTCTAGTGACTATATCGTTGAAAGTAGTATCCAAGCTCCTATTACCAAAGAAAGATTACAAGAACAACTAGATCGTTTTAAAGATACTGTCTTTACTATTCAAGATTGGTCTTTTGAAATCGATGAAAATATTTTCTTACCAATTCAAAAAATCAATAGTTTAAGAAGAGAAGTTGTTCAAAAACTAGAAGAGAAAAGGTGTTACCACTACGATATCGTAAAAGGTACTTACCAAAAAGCCGTTCCTCATTTTCCTTTAGAGCGTTTAAAAACCGTCTATGTAGAAAATGAAGAACAGTTTGATAAAATCATTTCGAAAGGATATGATGAAGTTTATATCGACCCTAAAATTTCTGAATTAGAAGGGCCAAATATTCGTTTAAAAGTACCTCGTGTTCAAGAACATTTGAAAGAATATCATCGTCCTTTACTCGTAGGAGAATTAGGAAGTATTTACGCTTATGAGGATGTTGTTTCTGACTTTTCTTTCAATGTCGTAAATTCTTATAGTGTTGCTTTTCTCCATGCTTTAGGGGTAAAAAGAGTTACTCTTTCTTATGAATTAAATGATGCTCAAATAGAGAAATTAATTACGGCTTATCGGGAAAGATATCAGGAAGAACCAAATCTAGAGATGATTGTTTCTGGAAAGATAGAATCTATGGTTAGTAAGTATAATCTCTTTCAAAAATATTCGTTATCTTCCAATTCTTACTTAGTCGATAAGTATAATAATCATTTTCCGATTGCTTTTAAAGATGGTCTTTTCTATATTTATCACTTTGAAAATAAGAAAGTAGAAAACCGTGAAAAATATTATCAAATGGGTATTCATAGTTTACGAGATTCCTTTTAGGAATCTTTTTTTTGGAAAAAAAAGGAATTGCAAAAGTTTTCAATAATGATTAAGTAGGGAGGTGATAAGATGAAAAAATATCCGTTTGTAGAACAAGAAGAATTAAAAGATTGTGGTGTTGCTTGTTTTTCTATGATTTTAAAATTTTATGGTGGATATATGGAAATGGATGATATTGAAGAACTATTCCATGCAGATAAAAATGGAACGAATGCTTATGATATGGTAGAAGGGATGAAAAGTGTTGGGTTCCATGCGCAAGGAGTTCATTGTTCCGTTGAGGATCTTTTTCGTGCCAATATAGCGCTTCCTTGTATCGCTCATGTTGCCTTAAATGAATCCTATGCTCATTTTGTTGTCATCTATGAAATTAGAAAGGGTCGAAAAGAATTATTAATTGCTGACCCTGCTAACAAAATTATTTCCATGAAATGGGATGTCTTTAAAACGATTTATACAGAAAATCTTATTTTATTATATCCGGAAAGGCCTCCAATTCACTTAGAAGGGAAGCATCTTGGTTGGCAAGAAATCAAAAAATTAGGAAAAGGTATGCGCGGAATTCTGATTCAATCCATCTTCTTTTCGTTCCTCACACTTGTCTATGCCATTTTGACTTCTTTTTCTTGGGAATGGATGCTAAAAGGATTAACTTCTTCACTAGAAGATTCCTATTTCTTCCTATTATTCGTTGTATTATTAGTCTTATTGCTTTTGAAAAATTTAGGAAATTTTTTTCGCAACAAAATCTTTTTGTGGATAGAAAAAAAGATTGATTTACTTCTTTCTATGGATATTTTTGAAAAGATTTTATCACTTTCCTATCCTTATTATCATAATCATACGGCGGGAGATATTTTATCGCGAATTCAGTCCTTAGAAAACATAAAGAAAGCCATATCTAAATGGCTATTGGTTCTTATGGTAGATATGCCTCTTATGATAGTTTCTTTCTTCCTTCTTTATTTACTTTCTATGCCACTTTCGATGGCAGCTCTTCTTTTCTTCTTTTTGGAATTATTACTACTAAAGTTATTTGCCTCTCCTTTAGAAGAAAAAATAGGGGAATGTGAAACAGAAAATTCCCTTTTATCCACATTAGAAGTGGAAGGACTTCAATCTTTCGAAACCATTAAAGGAATCTCTTTGGAAAATTATTTTCGTAAAAAATGGATACGGGGAAGAACATTTTTTCTAAATAAAATTCATTCCTTAGGAGACCTTTTGGTATTAGAAAACTTTTTAAAAACATTTTTAGAAGAATCTTCAAATTTATTCCTTCTTCTATTAGGTTGCCTTTTGGTACGTAAAGATCAATTATCTTTCGGAACCCTTTTAACCTTTCAAAATTTGGCTCAATATTTCTTTACTCCTGTCCATGAATTGGTAGATTTAGATAGCGTTACCAAACAGGCAAAAAAATCATTAGAAAGAATTTCTGTTTTTGAAAGAAAGCAGCAAGAAAAAGGATTTATAAAAACGATGGAAAGTGGGAAGATTCAAATCCAGAACTTATCTTTTTCTTATCGTCCCGACAGGGAAATACTTCACCATTTATCACTCACGATTAAAGAAAGAGAAAAAGTGATGGTATTAGGACCTAGCGGTAGTGGTAAATCGACACTTTTCAAACTTTTGAAGAGATATTATGAGGTAGAAAGAAATCAAATTAAAATTGGCGAATATGACATTTTAGATTATGAGAATTTGGATAAAATTAGCTACATTCATCAGACAGAACATTTATATACTGGAAGCTTATTAGAAAATTTACAATTAAGCGAAAAAGTAGATGAAACCTTTTTTGAAAAGATTATTCATCTTTGTAAAGTAGATGAAATCGCTTCTAAGAATCAATTGGGATATCAACAGTTAATTGAAGAAGATGGACGAAATTTATCGGGAGGAGAACGACAACGAATCGTTCTTGCTAGAACCCTTTTGAGACCATTTCAAATTTTGATTATCGATGAGGGATTAAATCAACTAGATGCAAACTTAGAACGAACCATTTTAAAAGGAATTATTCCTCTTTTTGCAAACCAAACCATTATTGTCATCTCTCATCGGGATGAAAATGTCGATTTATTTGATCGAAAAATTTATCTAGAAAAGGGAAAGATTAAGGAGGATGTGAGAAAATGCGTGAAGAACTACTAAACCATCCAAACACCATTTTGCAATATCAACCCTCCATTTATCGAAATCTATTTTTCATAGTTCATCTTTTTGTTTTAATTGGGTTTCTCTTTTTAGCCTTCTTCTATCCCATCGAAAACCGACTAGAATATAAGGGATACTATGAAGACGATGCAATTTGGATGTTAGTCGATGAAGAGTTCTTTCAAGTATCAGAACCTGTTTTAGAAATGAATGAAGAAGAATACTCTTATGAGGTACAAGAAATAGAACCTGCTTCTTATATCGATGGAGAAGTTTCCGTATGGAAAGTTTCTCTCACAATGGATGTAAAAGAGGAATGGAAAGTTTCTAATCATCAATTCCGACTCTCTTTTTTAAAAACCAGGGAAACATTATTTCAAAGATTACAAAAATTTATTCAGAAAGGATTGAGAATATGAAAGAATTAAAAGAACAGGAATTAAAAAATGTGAAAGGAGGAGGCATTTCAATCGGGGTTGCGACCTTGATTACGGTTGGTGCGGCGTTTTTAATCGGCGTCATTGACGGTTTGGTAAGACCTTTGAAATGCAATTAAATGAAAGAATTAAGCGTAGAAGAAATGAAACAAATTTCTGGCGGAAGTATTAGTGCGACGATGCTTTCTGCTATCTTCCGTGGAGTAGATATCTTTTTGGAAGCAGGACGATGTCTTGGAACGGCGATTCGAAGAGCATTCACTAAAAATGTATGTGTGCTAGGATAATATCGCATCGATGGGCACGAGTGTTGCTCTTTCTACTCTTTCTTGGATTCCTCTTTCTAGGCATTCATTTCTCTTTAGAACTCGGTCGATACGTAGGTACTTTTATCAGGTGTGTAGCAGAAGGAAAAATCTATCTTTTTTAGATTTTTCTTTTTTTGGGAGAAAAGGGGAGACACAGGAGAAAAAGTCCCTTCTTTTTTTGCAAATTTTGTCTTTTTTTTGTTGAAAACCAAAAGGAATGGTGCTATAATAGTGCTAGTTTGTGAAAGGAGGGGAATGAATGTCAAAGGTAGTAGTTAGAAATGGGAATGTGGAAAGTGCACTTCGTACTATGAAACAAAAAAATGCTAGAGATGGCCTCCTTAAGAAAGCTCGCGAACGTCAAGATGGGTATAAGAAACCAGGAGTTCGTAGAAGAGAGAAGAAAAACGAAGGGATTAAAAATACTCGAAAGAGAGAAAGAAACAATTATTAAAAAACACAGGAGCTTTCTATATGAGGCTCCTTATTTGTTATAGGAGGAAAATATGAGACAACAAATATTAAATGAACTTATGCAAGCTATGAAGGACAAAGACAAAGACAAATTAGCCGTTTTAAGAATGGTAAAAGGGGCTATGCAATTAGAGGAAATCAATAAGAAAAAAGAACTTTCTGATGAGGAAGTAATTGCTGTCATTGCGAAACAAATTAAGACAAGAAGAGAATCTATCGTAGAATTTAAAAAAGGAAATAGAGAAGATCTTGTAGAACAGACAGAAAAAGAAATTGCTATTCTAGAAACTTATATGCCAGAACAACTTTCTACCGAGGAAGTCGTAAAGATCATTGATGGTGCAATCGAAAAGGTAGGAGCAAAACTTCCTTCTGATATGGGAAAAGTTATGGGCGTAGTTACCAAAGAACTTCAAGGTAGAGCAGATATGTCTGAAGTAAGTAAACTCGTAAAAGAAAAATTAAACCAATAGAAAGTTGGGGAGAAATGAAGAAGAGTAATGCTTTATATAAAAATCAGGGTGTTCATGTAATTACCGCTATCTTTACGGTTGAACAGGGAGTTACCAAAGCCCTATTAGTCAAAAGAAAGAATGAACCTTATAAAGGAGATTGGATTTTAACAGGTGGGGCTTTATACAACAATGAAGATTTAGAAGAGGGTGCCAAAAGAGAAATCTTAGAAAAGTCAGGAATTGAAAATATTGAGATTGAACAATTCCACACTTTTGGTAAGGTAGATCGCTCTCCTGTGATGAGAATGATTGCGGTTGCCTATATTGGCGTTATCGATTGTAATCGAGTTAAGATTATTCGAGAGACAACGAATACTAGTAATGCCGATTGGTTTCCTATCGATAAAATTCCAGGATTAGGTTTTGACCATGAAGAGATTTTAAAAGAAGCTCTCATCTATTTACAGAGTAAAATTGTTAGTACCGATATTTTAAAAGCATTATTTCCAAATGAATTTACCATTCCAGAAATTCAAAAAACTTATGAAGCTATTTTAAATCGAAAATTTGATCGTCGAAATTTTCGAAAGAAACTATTGAATTTAAATTTAATTGAAGACACCAATCGAACAGGAAAGTTTGAAGGGAAAAAACCGGCTAAACTTTATCGCTTTAAGAAAAGTATAAAAAAACAAAATGTTTTATAACCAGTAAGAAAGTTCCTATCTATGGTGAAGGAACTTTTTTGCTATCATTAGGGGGAAATTATGGTAGAGAAGAAAAAAGAGTATGGCATTCTAGCTATGCGTCAAAG
The DNA here is from genome assembly GCA_947628235.1 of uncultured Bacilli bacterium. Classification (GTDB taxonomy): domain Bacteria; phylum Bacillota_I; class Bacilli_A; order RF39; family UBA660; genus UBA5578. The sequence goes on from CANQZC010000002.1 coordinate 145,338, forward strand.
TGTTGCTTTAGGGGTATATATCTATATTCCTAAATTGGTAATATCGGGAACACTAGAAGAGAAAGATGGAAAAACAATCTTTATCGATTCGACAGGATCTCACTACCCTTTAGCGACGGAATTTTATTCTACTTCGGAAAGTCAATTAGTGATTTTAACCGTGGAGAATTTGCAGTTTCCAAAAGCACAAAATCTAACTTCTGTGGAAATCTGTTTAAAATTACAGGAACAAGCATATCGTAGACTATATCTTGGCTTCCATGATTATGAGACCAAGAATGTTAAGATTTGTTCCTATAGTCTTTTTCATATCGACGATGAATTAGAAAAGTCTTTACGAGAAATGAATCGGGGCGAAGATAGAGAAAAAGATTTCTTAGGTAGTGCTTTAGAGGAATTTGATGGAGATGATTTAATTCCTATTACCAAAGAGGAACTAAAGAAGATTGTTCATCTTCCTAACCTAGAAGCGATTCAAAAGAGATTGACAGAGTTAATTGATGAGAATGAATCTTTAACTGCTCATTTTTTAGAATCTGAAGAAGGTAATGATACTTTCGAACCTTTAGATATGGAGGATTTAACAGGAGATAGAATTCTAGAATATTTCGATAAAACTTGTATTGCGGTTCGAAATGAGAGAACTCTTCTAGGAATAGAAAAAATTATTCAATATTTTACGGAAGCTTTAAAAGATATCATCGCGATTTTAGCGACCTGGGAAACAGAGGAGAAGGATATTGATATTGCTTGTGAATATGGATTTAGTCTCATCGATGAACTTCATTTGATTTTATCATCTAATCGTATGGAGTATATTCGAAATGATCTTCTCAATATTCAAAGAACAGAAAGAATTAATATCAAACAATTAGCGAACGTTTATGATAAATATGACAGAATCTTAAAGGAAGAAGAAAGAAAAAAGACAAAAGAAAAAGAAGCGATGCCTAAAGTAGTTCTTCCACAAGGAAAAATCCAAGCAAAAGAGATGAAGGCTTTTCTAGATCGCTTTGTTATTGGACAGGAAGAAGCAAAGAGAATGGTCATTTCTGCTTTGGTAATGAATCAGTTATCTGAATCTCCAGAAGATAGAACATCTTGTCTTTTAGTAGGGCCAACAGGAAGTGGGAAAACATTAATCGCTGAAACTGTTAGTAAATATTTAGATATTCCGATTGAAATTGTGGATATTACCCAAATTACCGTCCCTGGCTATGTCGGTGGAAATCTAGAAGATGGATTATCTAGATTATTAATGAAAGCGAATGGAAACTTAGAAAAAGCCGAAGAAGGGGTTATCGTCTTTGATGAGATTGATAAAAAAGGTACTGAGAAGAATGATGATGTATCTGGAAGAGGTGTCCTTCATACCTTACTTCCTTTTATTCAAGGAACTACCTACAATGTAAAATATAATAATAAAGTCGTTCCTTTTTATACGGGAAAATTGACTGTATTCGCGACTGGGGCATTTACCGAAGTTGCCAATCAAAAACGCAAAAAGGGTAGTGGACAAGGATATCATAAAACTACGATTGGTTTTAATACCTCTTTGGAATCTCCGAAGAAGGAAGATATTGTCTATCCTATCTTAACGCCAGAAGACTTTGTAACTTATGGAAATATGCCAGATGAAATTATGGGAAGATTTACCACGATAGCGCAGTTACAAGGACAGACGAAAGAGAGTTTAAAAAGAATTCTGATTGAGGCGGAAAATAGTCCATTATTATCTGAGAAGAAGAAACTAGAAAAATTAGGAATTACTTTAGGATGGACAGAGGGATACTTAGATGCTGTTGTAGAAGAGGCTTTAAAACGAGCAACCGGCGCTAGATCTTTAAAAAGTACGATTGAAAAATCTATTCTAGATGCGAGATGGGAAGCTATTACGAATCTAGGTACTTACTGTAGTATTATTCTAACGGAAAAAACGGTAGTGGATTCTTTAGATTGTGAATTAATTGATCAAGAAGCGGTTTCTCATCATTTAAAAGATCTCTTAGAATCTACCTCGACGGCATCTATGAAAGTGAAAGAAAAAGTGAAAAATATCGGTGGAATCCTTAAAAAGTAAAAAAACACTTGAAAACAAAGTCATTCTATGTTAAAATGAATAACGATGTGATCCGCTGGAAAAGATTTTTATGATCATAATCTAGAAAAAGGAGCGTGACATTGTGAATTTAGTAGAAAAGGTAACAAATAGTCAAATTAGAACAGACTTACCTGATTTCCAAGTAGGAGATACTGTTCGTGTTGACTTAAAAATTGAAGATGTAGACTCTAAAGGAACAAAGAAATTCAGAATTCAAGCATTTGAAGGTCTTGTTATGGCAATCAAAGGTTCTGGAGTTAGTAAAACTTTTACAGTTCGAAAAGTTTCTGGAAATGTTGGCGTAGAGAAGACATTACCTGTTCATTCACCAACAATCGACCAAATCGTAGTGGTAAGAAAAGGTAAAGTTAGAAGAGCTAAACTAGGATACATTAGAGATTTGAAGAAGACACCAAGAATTAAAGAAAGAGGATAGGGCTTAGCAATAAGCCTTATTTTGTTAATAGGTGAATTATGGAAAAGAAAGAAAAAAGAAATTATGATGATCAAACGAGAATCTTTGGTTTGATGAGAGCGGCTATCCCTTATATCATGATTGCTGTGGTAGTCATTTTGATTCGGGTATTTATTGCGACACCTGTTCGTGTAGATGGTTCTTCGATGTATCCTAATTTAAAGAATGGGGAAGTTCTTATCTTAAATAAATTAGATCATAAATATCGTCGTTTTGATATTGTTGTTGTCAATGTCGACGATACGAAGATTATTAAAAGAATCATTGGCTTACCAGGAGAATCTATTGCTTATCGGGATTGTAAACTTTATATTAATGACGAAGAGGTAGAAGATTATATTGATAGTTGTATTACAGATGATTTTTCTTTAGAAGGTCTTTATAATTATGCCTTTATTCCAGAAGGATACTACTTTGTAATGGGAGATAATCGAAGAAATTCTTCTGATAGTAGAGATTATCGAATTGGATTAATTTCTAAGGATCAAATCGAAGGAACAACTTCCATTCGACTCTTTCCATTTAATCGAATGGGAAAATTAAAGTAAGAATGTTTCCAAACATTCTTTTTTTTATGATATAATGGAAACGGTGGTTTTATGAATGGTGGTCGTGGAGCGAAAGGATCTATCAATGATCGACTTATCAGTATGATGTATCGTCATCGTTATAAATTAGCAGAGCAGCGTAAACGAGGATATAAAAAAGAAGATAAAACAAGACAAAAAGAATATTTACAGGCAATTCAAAATTTTGATATTGAAGATGGTGTTTTAGATTTAGATGCAGAGGATAAAGAAGTAGTAGAAGGCGCTTTTAACATTCCCGGATCTCCGGATACAGAAGCCCCTATCTCCCAAACAGAAGTCCCTTTTACAGAGCAGTATGAAAGACAAGTCTCAGAAATCTCTACTTCCGGGGAACAACTAGAAGTAGCTAGTGAACCTATCTCAGAGACGAGAATTCAAGATGCCAGCGATAAGATGATAGATGTTGACATAACAACAGAAAACTTTGATTTTGAACATTATGATTATTATGAAGTATTATCTCAGTATGTAGGAATTGCGGATTATCCTGAAGAAGAAATCATTGATCCAGAAAACGAGATAGAAAAAGTAGAAGATGAAGAGACAATTCTAACAGAACTTGCTGATTTTATTGAAGATAGTAAGGAATTAATTACTTCCATTAAAGAAGATATTACGGAAACATTAGAGATTGTTCCAGAGACTTATACCGATCAGCAAATGGAAGAATTACAAGAAAGATATCGTTTGATTCATACCAAAGTAGAAATTTTAAAAGCTCAATACGATATTGTCAAAGAAAAATATGATTTCGAAGATTTTGATATTTTAGCGTCTATTGAAATGATGGCTGCCATTGAGGATTATGAAAATAAAGCTTCTTTAGAAGAATTAGAAATGTTGGTAGATACTTGTAAGGAAGAAATTGAACAGATTGATGGCGTTATTATTGAAGAACAAAGAAGTGTCGGCGTATTAGAAGAAATTAAACAACAAAAGAGGGAAAATGAGAAAAGAGATCAAGCCTTTGAAAAGAATAAAGAAGGCGTTATCTATCTAGATAGCTTAGAAAGAAGAATTGCTGACGAAGCAAGGGAACAAGCTCAAATTTTACAAGAATTAAATAAGAAGTTAGCAAACTTTCAAACCGAAGTACGGACGGTTACGAGAGAGGTTTATCATACGGATAGAATGTTTGGTTCTTTCTTGAGGATTGCTGCTGGAATTTTAACGGTACCATTTACTGGCAGACAGATTTTTGGAACGATGTTAGGAACGCATTTAATCAATCGTGGACTTCGTCAATTAAGAGATAGTCTCAATCCAGAATTTGTTCAAACGCAAGAAGTAAGACATCGTTATCAAGATATTGAAAGAGAAATATTAAATAGTAAAGATTATGTGAAAACGACTGCCAACTTAATTGATGATTCTCTTTATCAAATTGGTGAATTAGAAGAAGAATTTAAACTTCGTTTTAGACAATATACGAGTCTCATTCCAGAGTATAAAGAAGTAGAAAAGAAAATAGAAAGTCTAAAAACTTCTTTAGCTAAGAAAAAAGAAGAAGTGGCTAGTATGGATAAAGTATTAGACCGTCAATATGAAGAAAATAAAGTCAAAGTAAAAAGAGCTGCTTAAAAAGATTTTAGAAAGTAAAAATTACTTTCTTTTTTTCTTTGAAAAAAGAAAAAATCGTTATATAATGAAATAGGAGGAGGATTTATGAAAAAAGGTTTTCAATTTTTAATTGCCTTTGCTGCTTTATTTGTAGGTATTAGGTTTGTAGAAGCAAAAGATTATCAATTGGATCTTATTAAAAATTCTATCGAACTAAATGTAGATACTTTAGAAGAAGTAAAGCAACAAGCAATCGATGGAACAATCTATTTGGACTTAGACATCTATTATGATGCCCTTGTTAGTGAAGAAATTTATGCAGGTGAAATACTTTCTAGTCTAAAGAAGATTGGCAAACAAACGGGGGATATCTTGGTTGTAAACTTCAAGAAGATGGTAAAACTTGCGAACTTGTCTATGTAAGTTTTCCAGAAGAGTCTAATCTTTTCGTTGAAAAAGAATTAGAGACTTCCTATGAATTAGTTTTTGATAAAAATAACAGTTCTATGGTAATTGCGCAAGATGCGGTTTATACCCCACATCGTCCTATTTCAGCAAATAATGTAACAAATAAAATTATTGCTTTAGGAACATTAAATAATGACACTACCATTTCGACGATTGGAGAAATTAGTGGAAATTTAAATTCTACAGAGAATGGAGTTTATTCTGTTAAGACAGTAGTTCCAAAATTCACTGTAGTAGCTAATAAAGACGCTACTCTTTCTGTAACGATTACTAATCCTGTTAAGGGAGTATCTTATGAGGTTTATAAGAGTACTAGTAAAAAAGGAAAGTATAAAAAAGTAGCGACTTTAACAAGTACGAAACCAACTTATAAAGAATCTGGTGCTGCCGTTGGAACTACTTTCTATTATAAAGTTCGAGCGATTAGAACTTTTGCTGGAAAAAAGACGACGACATCTTATTCTTCTATTCTAAGCGCGAAAACGAAATTAGTCGCACCAACTTTAACCGTCGCATCTAAGGATAAGACAAGTATCTCTGTTAAATGGACAAAGGTAAGTGGTGCGAGTGGATATGTTGTTTATAGAAGTACTAGTAAAAATGGAAAATATAAATTAGTAAAGACAACAACATCTACTAGTTTTACGGATAAAAAATTAACAACAGGAAAGAAATATTATTATAAAGTTAGAGCTTATAAGACCGTTTCTAAAAAGAAATCTTATGGATCTTATAGTACGGTTATGAGTGATGCTCCAAAAGTAGCTGTTCCAAAAGTAAAAGTAGGAAGCTATGATTATAATATTAATAAGATTGCTATTACAAAAGTAAGTGGAGCAAGCGGATATGTTATTTATCGTAGTACAAATCCTAATTCTGGATATAAACAAATTGCGACAACTACAAAAACAACTTATTATGATAAAAAGTTAACAACAGGAACGACTTATTATTATAAAGTAAAAGCTTATGCCAAAGTAGGAAAGAGTAAAAAGTATGGAAATTTAACTTCTGCGATTGCTGGAGTTCCATCTTTAAAAACACCAACTTTCACTGTAGCGAATGGTGTTTCTAGAACCTCTTTAAAACTTACTGTTACGAAAGTAAATGGTGCAAGTGGATATGACATTTATCGAAAAGAAAATGAGGAATTTGTACTTTTAACTTCTATTACCGGAACAACTTATACGGATACAGATTTAACTTTAGGAGCTACTTATGATTACCAAGTTGTTGCTTATCGTAATGTCAATGGTGAAAAAGTATATAGTAAGACAAGTGCTCCCGCATCTGCGGTGGTTACACCAGCTAAATTAAAGGTAGATCTTGGTAGAATCACTTACAATCAAATCGGTCTTTCTACTGATTTTAATGAAGTAACAGCAAGTGATGAGGCAAAAATCTCTATCTATCGAAAGGTAGGATCTAAAGGAACTGTTACATTAGTAGCAGAAGCAGATTATAAAGAGTCTTTGATTTCCTCTGATGAATTAGAACAGAAAATCCTAAACGGAGAAGTTCCTTTCAATCATATTTATGTTCTTCAAGAAAATAATCAATTATTCTATATCGATAATGATCTTACGGTTGGTCAAACTTACTATTATCAAGTAGTAGTAACGATGAATGGAGTTGCTTCTCCAAAGAGTAGTGAGGTTTCTCATAAAGCATATTTAGATGCTCCAACAGATATTGTTACAGTTCCACTTACTTATAAGAAAATAGGAATTGCTTTTGATTCTATCGATGGTGCTGATGGATATGAATATTATCGCAGTACAAGTAAGAATGGAAAATATACAAAAATAGCTGATGGACCTAAATTTGTATACAATTCTTCTGGAACATTCAATAAGAAATACTATTATAAAATTCGTGCATATCGCTATGTCAATGGAAAGAAAGTTTATAGTTCTTACTCTAAAGTATTTTCATTCAAGACAGGAATTCAAGCACTAGATAAATATCCTATTACTTTAGAGGGTACTTATGGTACAGCAAAAATTAAATCCACTTCTTTCTCTGTCAAGAAGACATCTGGAAATTATGTATATTATAAGTTTAAAGTAAACTTCGATAAGACATATTCTACTCGTAAAACCAAATCTAGAATGACTGTTTATTTCTATGATGAACAAGTAAATCTTATTGAGACCTATAGTTTAACTGTTACGATTCCTAAAGGAACCAAGAAGAATTGGAGTACTACTTTCGAAATTAAACTTCCTGCGAATGCTGTATATTTTTACTTTAAATAAAAATGGAACTATCTATTTAGATAGTTCTTTCTTTTGCAAAAAACAAGATGTTTTATGATATAATCATAATAGAGGATATAAAAAATAGAAAAGAGGAGTTATGGACGAATTAATCGAAGAAATTCAAAAGTATCAACCTTATAATGAACAAGAAGAAAATGATAAGAGAATTATGTTAAAAACGATTTCTCAAGTAGAAGATTCTCTAACGAGAGAAAATGAGACATTTCATTTTACTACTTCTGCATGGATAGTAAATCCTACAAGAACGAAGATTTTAATGATTTATCACAATATTTATAATTCTTGGGCATGGGTTGGAGGACATGCCGATGGCAATGCGAATTTATTAGAAGTATGTCAAAGAGAAATTCAAGAAGAAACGGGAGTTCAACACTTAAAACTTTTATCGGATGGTGTTTTTGGACTTTCGATTCAAACCGTAAAAGCACACATTCGAAAGGGAAAATATGTAAGCGCTCATCTTCATTATGATCTTCAATATCTTTTTGAAGTGAATGAAGAAGAACCTTTGATGATAAAACCAGATGAAAATAGTCAAGTTGGATGGTTAGAGGTAGATACTTTTTTAGAGAAAGTATCGGAAGAACATATGAAACCTATCTATCAAAAATTAATGAAAAAAGTAAAAGAAGAACAGAAGTAACAAGAAAGGAGATATTCATGAAAATAGGAATTCTATTACCCATTTTTTCTTTACCAAGCGCTTATGGAATAGGAGACTTTGGTAAAGAAACTAGAGAATTTATTGATATCTTAAGTGAAAATAAAATCGATTATTGGGAGATACTACCTATCCATGCCTGTGAAATATCTCCTTATTCGCCAAGTAGTTATTATGCTCTGAATGAAAACTTTTTATCGTTAGATCAGTTACAAGCATTGGGACTGATCAAAAAAGCAGCGCCAAGACCTAAAAAGAGTCGAATTCATTATGATAACTATAAAGAGACCTATTTTGAAGAAGCTTACCGTTCTTTTCAACCATCTTTAGAATTTTTAGAGTTTTCTAAAAAGGTAGAGATTCAAGAATATGCCAAATATCGAAGTGAAAAAACAGGAAAAGAAGAAAATTACTACCTTTTCTTACAGTACCTTTTAGAAAAAGAATGGCAAGATTTACTTGCTTATGCACATCAAAAGAATGTTCAAATCATTGGGGATTTACCAATCTATCCAGATTTTGATTCTGCTGAAATCAAGTTTCATTCTTCCTATTATGAATTAGAAAACAGACAAAGAAAGTATGTATCTGGAGCGTCCCCTGATTATTTTAATGAAGAAGGTCAAAAGTGGGGGCATCCCCTTTATGATTTTCACAGAATGAAAGTGGATCATTATTCTTATCTTTTAAAAAGATATCAAGAATTCTTAAACCGGTTTGATAAAATTCGTATCGATCATTTTCGAGCTTTTGATACTTACTATAAAATTCCTATTGAGAAAAGTGCGAAGGAAGGATTTTATGTCGAAGGTCCAGGAAAAGACTTCTTTGATCAGTTATTTACCTTCACTACACCAGATCGATTCTTGGTAGAAGATTTAGGCGATATTCGCAAAGAGACAGAACAGTTGCGTGATTATTATCACTTTTGTAAGATGAAAATTATGCAATATACGATAGATTGTAAAGAGGAAAAAGATACCTATGAAGATACCGAAAATATGGTTATTTATACGGGAAATCACGATAATCATACGATTGTTGGATGGTATCAAAACCTGTCGAAAGAAGAACAAATAGGTCTTCGAAGATTTCTTCAAGAGCAAGATTGTAGGGAAGAAGAAATCCATCTAGCTTGCATTCATTATTGCCTAAAGAGTAAAGCAAAATATGCGATTTTTCCAGTACAAGATATCATGGGATTAGAAGATGATGCTAGAATTAATTTACCAGGAGAAGAAGTGGAAGCTAACTGGTCTTGGAAATTACTAGATTTTGAAGAATTCCGTAAAAGTATGAAAGTATTTCAAGAATTACGAAATTTAGAGAGGAGGTAGAAAATGTTTTTCTTTAAAAACAAAAAGAAACCGATAGAGGAAGTAGTAGAACGTCCTCGAGAGGTAGATTTAGAAAATTTAAAAGAACATATACGAGAACTCAGTGCTTTTCTACCTCAGAGTAGTGATATTTTAAACCAAGTTATCGAAAGATTAGATGAAGTAGGGTACTCTTCTGAATTTGACCGTATCTTTCGTTCTTTTATGGTAAGAACTATTCAAAATATGCCATATTTAAGTAGTCAGAATCTTTTTGATGATACGATTTCTAATGTAAAGAGAGTAGAAAGTATTCAACGAAGAACGGTCTTTGATGAACAAAGTGGTTCTTACAAAATCTATCCAGAAGATATGCCGGAAGTAGCAGCAGGAATTCAAGAAGGATATCAAAAATTTGTCAATGAATTTGTAGATTCTATGTTCTTTTCTAATACTTCCGTAATGCAATTTTTAGAAGAATATCATGAAAGAATGGTCAAAACAAAAGAGGGAAAATTAGATAAATTAATTGATTCTCCTGTTATGGAATACTGTGGGAATATTCCTTTTATGGAAACTAGAATGTCTTATATGATAGAGTGTATTCATACGATTTTAAAAGAACCAACCGTATCAGACGATATGAAAGTTACCTTTCAAGAACACTTACCAGTTTTAGAGAAATTAGTACAATTTGTTCAGGAGGTAAAAGGCAGCCATCTTTCTGGTTATCAAAAATATGAGAGAATAGAGGATTGTTATAAGCAAGCCCTTCAAATAGAAAATTTTTTATCTCAATCGATGGTGAAAATATGGGAAGACTATCTAACCGATTTTTCTAAATTTGATGGAACGCATTTTCACTTTCTTGCGCATGCTCTTACGCAAGGATTGGTACCTGTTGAAAAAATGGATAAAATGTGTACCACTTTAATCTCAGAAGAATGTATGCCGGTTCCTTATTCTAAATGTGGATATATTGTCGATTTTAATATCGATCAAATTAATACGATGTGTGTCGAAGATGCCGGAAGTTGGGTTATTACCAAAAGAGAATTTATTGACCGCGAAATGCCAGATACTTGGCAATGTTATGAACGAGCTGGCAGCAGAAGAGGAATTAGAGATTATGGCGAAAGAGTATATGGTATGGAAGATGGCTATGTTTGGTTTGAAGAGCCAAATGTTTCTAAACTTCTTTTACCATCTACTATCCTCGAGCGTACCAAAGAAAGAAATATGAAATTCTATGGATCTACATTAGGGGAAAAATGTACTTTATATAATGAAATTTTCTTTTCTAAAACAGATATTCCTTTAAAAGCCAAAGCCATGTTTGCGCTAGATGGAGAAGGATTAAAACAAGTTGTTGAATTTATGAAAAAAGAAGGAATCAATATGCCAATTGTCGAAATGGATAAAGTTCATGGAAAAGTAGTTATTCATTCTGGCTTAGAAGATATTGATATCGAAGAGAAAAGAAGAATTTAAAAAAGGGTAAAATAGTATTGAAAAAAAGAAGAAAATATAATACAATAAGTCATATTATTTTACATAAAAGATTTGTAGTGGGGTGTTGATGATGAGAGAAAACGGGAAATTAAAATATTTATTTATCGGACTTCTTTTTACCATCTTGTTACCAATGCGGGTATTTGCTAGTAACAATATTGTTTTAGAAGTAGATAAGAATGACTTAGAGGTAGGAGATATTGTAACGGTAACGGCGAAATTACCAGAAAACTCTAAACTCTATGCTTTTACTGCGACTTTAAGTTATGATAAAGCTGTCTTTGAAGAGATTGATGATACGGATTTTGAGATAGAAGAAGATTCTTTAAGCATTGTTTATAATAGTCAGAACAATCAATTTGGAATCATCAATCAGACAGGTGAAATTGAAGAGGAACTCTTTACGATTCATTTAAAAGTAAAGAAGGATGCGATGGTAGGAGATACGGATATTACTCTTACCAATGTCTCCTCTTCTGATGGTAGCAGTAAAATAACTTATGAGAAGTCTTCTGTTTCTGTACTAGTTACTAGAGATGCGAAAGAAGGGGAAGTCCCTCCAACTAGTGTAGAAAAAGAAGAAGAGCAAGAAGAACAAGAAAAGGTGATAAAAACATTTTCAACGAAGCCTATCATGATTGGATTAGGTGTTATTTTCGTTCTTCTTGTTGGTACTACTATCTTTGTAGTAGTGAAGAAAAAGGAAAAGAAGAAACTCCTTGCTATTTTAATAGGTAGTTCAATTATCGTTGCTTTTGCTTTTACAAGTCTCTTTGTTCTTCAAGAAAAGAAGAAAGATGTCAATGACGATGGAAAACAAACTTATGATGATGCAAAAGAAATTATGAAATACTTAATTGATATTCAAGGAACGAAAACAGACGAAGAAAAAGAAGAAACTCCTTCTAAGGATAAGTCTGATTACGATATCAATAATGATGGAAAAGTAGACATCAATGATGCTGCTGGAAGTGTTCAACAAACAACGGAAGAAGTCAAATATAAAGTAACTTTAGAAGAAAAGAACAAAGAAGAAGTTTATGTTCAAAGAGGTAAAATTTATCTAGAATTTAGTGCGAAAGTTACGAATAATGTTAAAATTAAAGAAATCGAAATCGATGGAAAGTACTATCCTGTAACCTATCAAAATGATACTTATATGGTTGCGTTAGAAACTCCTTCTGAGGCGGGAAAAATTACTTATCATATTACCAAAGTAAAATTAGCCAACCATCGCGAAGTGAAAGTAGATTTCTCTATTTTGAAAGAAGTATTGAAAGAAAAACCATATTTAGATATGTTTGCGATAGGAGAAGATGGAAAGTCATTCCATTTTAAGTTAGAAGATAAAGATCATGCTTTTATCGATGGCTTTGTTCAAGTAATTGATGATAAAGGACAAGAAGTTATCCATGGAGATATCTCTGAGGAAAATGAGTTTCACTATGATTTTGAAGAAGATATTACCTATGGAATTACTGTAGTAGCAACCTATGATTTAGATAGTGATACGAAGGATGAAAAAAATCATTATGAAGATGTAATTCTTTATAGTCATCAACTTACTGTGACAGGAAATTATGAATTTTCTCTTACGGATGTTACGATTACGGATGCGATTGAAAAAGGAGAAACTCCTATTCTTACTTTCCAAAGTAAAAACAACAAAGGATATAAAGTAGACTATATTGTTGTCGACGGAAAAGAATACGATGTAACAGCTATTTTAGAAGATGGCCGTTATCAAGTAGAATTAAAGGGAATCGATACATCTTCTTTTGGAAAATACCATGTTCAAATTGATGAAGTGGTTCTCGAGAGTCTAAAAGATTTTCACCGCGAAAAAGACTATGAGACAAATGCTTTAACTTATTATATCTTAAAGTATGCACCAGTCGTAGAAAATATTAAGTTAAAAGATAATGAACAAGAAAAAACAATAGAGGCTTCTTATCAATTCGTGGATGATGATAGTACATTAAAACAGTTAAATGCTGTACTTGTGGATTCTACGAATAAGGTAGTAGACCGAAAAGAGGATATTGACCCTAAAAAACCAGTTACTCTTTCTTATAAAGATAATGTGGATGGTAGATATCGGGTAAAGTTTTTAGCGGATTGTAATTTAGGTACGGAACGACATAATTATATTGATAAAAATATTGGGGAAGATGAGATTCTTACGCAAGTAGAAGTCTATGTCGAGTCCGCTACGGTAAAAACAGTATTCCCAACGAAGGGACAACCACAATATACAATTACTTATAAAGTTCGTGTTTCTGATAGTTTCAAGAGTAAGTATAACTATAATGAACTTGCGGGAGTTACTATCAATGGATTAAATTACGATGGAAATAAACAGTCAGGAGAATATACTTCGGCGATTAGTTTTACGGTACCAAGCGAATCAGGTGTTGTAAACTTAACAGTAGATAGAGTAAAACTAAGATATGAAACTTATCAAGGAAACTCTCATGCTTTCTTCTCTGTTCAACCTTATACTACGCAAATTGATGTCTTAAAAGATAAACCAACCATTGAGAATTTAGTACTCGTTTCTGAGGATTATGGTAAACGAGAAGCTACTTTTGAATTTGAAGTAGTAGATGATAATGGTGGCTTTATCCAAGGAGAAGTAGAACTAGATGGACAGAAATATCCAATTCATAAAGGCAAGAATACGGTTACTTTTACGGAAGTAATTCGTGATGAATTATTTACCTTAAATTTCCGTGGAGATTATGATCTTGATACCAATACCCTAGCAGGTTATGAAGAAAAAGAGAACCGTTTTGAAAATGATTTACTCTATACTGTTCCTTATGGATTATATGGAGATAGTGAATATGAGAATATTGAACTAACCAATTTAAAAACGACTAGTAAAAAGAACTCTTCTTATTTTGAAAAAGAAGAAGATGTTAATCTATCTTTTGAACTACAAGGATTAGAGGAAACATTAGATCTTACTATCGATAAAATTGTTGTTGGTGAAAAAGAAATTGCTGTTCGTTCTACCAAAGACAAAAATCGTTATGAAGCTATCTTAGATAGTTATTCGAAAGCAGGGATAAAAACAGTAGAGATAACGGGTGTTATCTTCCATAATGGAAAGCGTGTTACCCTAAAGACCCCAGCGCAAGTTTCTCTAGAGGTATTAAAAGATGATATTTCTATCTATGACTATAAATATACAGTCGAAGAAAAGGATATTGCGATTCATTTCTATTTGAAAGATACTGATTCTGCTTTACTAGGAAAACCTAGCGATATGAAAGTAAAAGTATATGATGAAGATGGGAAACTCTTAGAAGAACTTCCTTATCAAGAAGATATGAAAATTTCTAAGAAAGAAAATGTTACTAGATACTATGTTCAAGTCTATGGCGACTATGACCGTGATATTACTAGAGGAAATGACAATTATTATCCAGCGACATTGCTTTTAGATGAAGTCATTTCAACAGAGAAAAACTATATTCAAATGAAGGATATTACCGATATTAGTCTATATAGAGAAATGGGTGGAAAAATCACTCTTCAAGAAGAAGTAGATGTCGATAGTTTCTTAGAAAACTTAGAAGATTACTTTGTCAAAGTTTCTATGACAGAGACATCTCCTTTCTATGCAAGTATTCAAAAAGCTTTTGTCGAAGGGGATAAACTAATTCTCATCTTAGATTATGAGTATGTTCAAAAAGATAAAGAACAACCAGAAGTGAGAATAGAGTTTGGAACCGTCATTGATGGAAAAGTACGAAACAGTGCTCGTCCGGAAAGTTTTGAAGAATGGATTGAAAGAGTAAAAGAAAATCCTGATGGAACATTCACATTGACGCATGATTTAGATGCTTCTTCTTATACAACGCTATCTAAAACATTAGTGGAAGTAGAATTTACAGGAACGATTGATGGAAACGGTCATACGATTCGAAACTTATCGAAACCTCTTTTCAATATAGTCCGTGGTGGAACCATTCGAAATTTAAAACTAGAAGATGTCGCTTTAAGTGAAGCAGATGCTGGTGGAGCGATTGCGAACACTACCTATAATGCAACTTTAAGCGGTATCTTAGTAGATGGCCTTACAAAGAAAAATAGTAATGCTGGATTTGGAGGACTAGTAGGAAGAGCCGAAAATACAACGATTGAGATGTGTCGTATTAAAGGATTAAATATTGGAATCGCCATTCATAATCAAAGAATTGGTGGAATTGCAGGAACTGTTAAAAACTCTACGATAAAAAATACCTATGTTATAGGAACTATGAGCGGTGGATGGAACTTTAGAGGCGCTATTGCTGGAATTGTTGAAAATACATCTACTTTTGAAAACAATTATACCAAAGTTTCTATTACGAGTGGTTACGATGGAAATTTAGCTTGTGATATTGCTTGTGGTGGTTCTGCTATCTACAAAAACAATATTAGTTTAAATACAGGTGGAATTAAGAATCGAATTACGAATGGAGCAAAAGAGGCCGTTCAAAACTACTATGTTGGAACAGAAACAACTAGTCGTGAAGGAATAACTGCTATTTCTCAAGAAGAGATTACCAAAGAACTCTTTAAAAAAGCATCTTATGATGAGGAGATTTGGAACTTAAAAGAGGTATCTTATGAAAAGACACCAACTCTTAATATCGAAAAAGTAACGAAGATAGATATCGATGAAGTAGGGGATGCTTATGATGAAAATAAAGAAATCCTTTACCAAAACTTAATGATGTTGATGCCTTTCTATGATAGTACTAAGATTGTTAAGAGCGCTCTTAATATCCCAGCAGATAGCTTATTAGCAACTGAGGAAATTATGCATCTTGTTCCTGTCGATAAGAAAGGAAATATTGTAACTTACTTAACTAGTAAGGATCCAAAGAAGATTCAAAAAATTAAGATTGTCTTCAAAAATAATCAAAAAGTAGAATATGAAGTTCGTTATGATACTACTTATGATATGGTAGCAAGTTATCGAATTCCTGAATTAAAAATTGATTATACTTATCATCGTTACATTATTGATAGTGATTCACAACTTGTTAACAATTTAACGAACTATTTATCTAGTCTTACTTATGCTGATCACTTAGATAAATTAACGGCTACTGCTGATAGTAGACTATATGGAGAATTCTATGATGAAGTAACGAAGAAAGAAATCAAAGAATTTGTCTTAAAATATTTATCTAATAGTGAGTACACAAATACCAACCATTCTGAAGTAATCAATGATTATTTAGAGACAGAAATTAAGAAAGATCAAAAACTAGAGAGAATGTTATATGTATATAACTACTTTAGAAGATTCTATGATGTTGAAATTGATGGTATTAGACTTTATGATCTTATCCTTTTCAATTCGCAAGGATTTTCTAAGAAATTAACACCAGATGAAATTGCTTCTCTATATCTATCAGATGATAAGAATTTCCAAACGAATGCAACTAGTGATGCTTATGCTAGAACTTTAGGAAAATATACGGGATATCAAAATATTCCTGCCTTCCTAGAATATCTTGTCAAATCTTATAGTAATTTATCTCCAGAGAAATGGTATGCTAGTCAATTTAAAGGATATTTAGTAGAAATTGCGGTAGATGGTAGAAAAGATATTCAATATACACTATGGGATCATATCAAAACACCAGATTTAAATACCAAAGTAACTTGGTATAACTATGCACTTCCAATTATTACCTTACCAAAGAATGCTGGTTATATCATTTCCACACCAGTTCAATTTGTTATTGGAGCGCAAAGAACCTATACACCAAACCCAGATGACCCAGAAGAACAAGCAAAGTTTAGGCATCGGGTACAAACTTATGCAACTAGAATGATTGACTACTATGCAACAGCTGCGAAGTTAATTGATAATGCTACGGTATTTAATAATATTCACACCATTGAATTAGATAAACGATATGCTTATGATGAGAATGGAAACTTTATTTTCCAAAACCCTTATACTACCCAAGAACCATTCCATAAAAACTTTAATGAGGTAATTGGACAATTTGCATACAACGACTACAATGCCGCTACGGCAAATGGAGCTTATGTTCTATGGCGGGTAGAAGGAATTTTAGATGGTGACCTAGATAAAGGAATTGAGTATACTTTCCATACTTGGTCTCATGAGACAGCGCATAATATTGATGCTAGATTATTCTTAATGAATTATGGTAGAAGATTTGATGCTGGTGGAGAAGACTATGCGGATGGAAACCTTACCCAATCTTTTGGAGATGGCGATATTGTTATGAATCTTTCAAGACATTTTGCGAAGAACTCTCTTATCAGTGCTAACCTAGATATTTCTAGAATTGATTCTCCAACTGAGATTCAAGATTTCTATGAGAAATTATTTGATACTCTCTACATTTTAGATTATCTAGAAGGAAGAGCTCTTCTAACCCTTACTCCAGAACAACAATCTAAATTAGTTGTTCAAGCTAGTTATCCAAATATGGATAAATATCCAATTGAGGATAAACCATATTATAAAAATTATCTTACAACCGTTTATCAGACGATTAGTGAAGAACAAATTCAAAAGATGAATTTAACAAAGATTGAGGATTTAACTAAGAATCAATTAGTAATGTATCCAGGCGTTATCTATTCGACGATTATCGATAATCGTTATGGTGGAGAAAATATCTATAAAGTTCGTTGGTATCAACCACATAATGATTATGGAAGACCAGACTCTTATAGTTTGAAGTGGTTAGCGTATGAAATGTTAGGATATGCAGGATATCAAAATGGATACTTAGAATATTATAGTAATATTCACTCTGAAAAGAAGACATTTGCGAATGTAGATGATAAAGGAAACTATGTTTATGATAACAATGGAAATAAGAAAACATCTACGGTAGATTATAAAACCGATTTAATGGCATTACGAACGATTACGAAAAATCAAAATATGACTTTTGAATCTTATAAAAAGATGAGATTTAAGAAAGTAGAAGAAAACTTATCTTACATTCAAGAAATAGATGTAGATCAAGTATATCAAGATTTTATAGAAGCTCTTCAAAAGGATGCAGAAGCAGTAAAACAAGCAGAAGAAGAGGCTTTAAAAAGATACCCTGGTACCGATAAGACATCTACTGATAATCGGAATAAAATTATTGCCGAAGCAAGAAAATATAAATATAGTTCTGAAGTTAGAAGAAAATATTATTATCAATTAAAGAATCAGACAAATGACTTTGTAAATGAAGTATATAATAAGAAGAATCCTCATACAGTAACTTTACAACCAGAAAAATAAAAAGAAAGATTGTTGATGCTATCAGCAATCTTTTTTCGTTAGAAATCTAGAACTTTTTAGAGGATGAAAAAATTACTTTTTTTTGATATAATGAAAAAGTAAGGGAGAGAGAATATGAGTAAAAAATTAGTAATAAAACAATGTAAAAAATGTATGGCAACGGTAAGAGTCATTCAAGAAAAGGGATGTGAAGTTATGTGCTGCGGAGAAGCGATGACTGAACTTGTCCCTAATTCTGTAGATGCTGCTTTTGAAAAGCATGTTCCAACTTATGAAATAAAAGGAGATAAAATCCTAGTTACGGTAAATCATGTGATGGAAGAAGATCACTATATTGAATGGATTAGTATGTGTACTCCTAATCAAGAACATACGGTTTATTTGAATCCAGGCGAGGTAGCGCAAGCAGAATTTGATTATGTCAAAGGAGCTACTTTATATGCTTACTGTAATAAACATTCTTTATGGTCTAAAGAAGTAGAATAAAAGCAAGATTTCACTCTTGCTTTTTTGTGAAAAAATAGTGAAAAATTCGATTGAATATTTTCCTACCCTTTGCTATAATGATGGAGAGGAGATGAACAAATGAAAAAAGTATTTCACACATTCCTATTAATGATAATAATATTTTTAGTAGGAACAATCACCGTAAATGCTGGTTATTGGCAAGATTATTTTGAAGGGCAGGAATTAGTGCCTACTGCCTATTGTGGTAGTTCTGCAAGTGGTTCTTTTGGACTTGTAGAATGGAAAGATTTAAAACAAGAATACATCATTGAAACGGGAGGTGGCTGTGGTTATAGTACCTATCAATTTATCCCTGATTGGAAAACAGATAACCTAATTTTTCAGGATGTAGAAAATGTCAAAGTAACTAGCAGCAATTCTTCTGTTGTTACGGCTAAAGTAAAGCCATACGATTTTCATTTAGAAAAAGAAAATTATGAACATTATATCGATTGGTATAATAAGTTGACAGAAGAAGAATGGGAAAATATCAATCATGATGGATATTATGAAACGAAACCTACTTGGTGGGAATTTAGTGATTATGAAACAGAACCTAAAACTTGGTGGGAAGCTTATGGTCTTTCTTCTGAACCAAAGAATGCTGTTGAAATCGTTTCTTATGGTCATGATTTAGGAACTGCTAAACTTACCGTAAGTGCGGATAATAAGGAAGATATTACTATTGAATGGTTGGTTCAAGCGTATGATTTTGGAACTACTTATAGTAGTTTTGATACCCCTAAAAATCGTGTTGAAGGACTCGTTGAAATTTTAAACAATTTAGAGAAATATAAAGAAGTAATTCCTCAGCGTACGAGTTGGTCAGAATCTTCTGGTAAACAATATAATTTTGAATATTATATGAGTGCTTATGATGAGGATATAGAAGACTTAAGTACATTAATAAATACTTTAAAAGGAAAAGATATTACCATTCATTTTTATATTGAAAGTGCTAACAAAGATAATTATTATAGTTTAAATAGTATGGGAATGATAGATTTCTTCCTTAATGGGCAAGAAATTGAAAATACAGCTAATCAGGGACTTACTTACTATCATGAAATTTCTTTTAAAGATTCTATCAAGAAAAAACAAATTGATGCTTTAGTAACAGCGAATGATAAAATCTATATTGATTTTAAATATCAAGGAAAGTTACCAACAAAAGTTCCTTTCACAATATTCCTTGAAGATGCCTATAGAGGATATTATTTTAACGAAAATAATTATTGTGAAGAAGGAACTGAAACAGAAAAATCTTCTTGCCTTCAAAAAGTAAATCAACAGGCAAAAGAAAAAGCTAATAAGGAATATACTTTATTAGCATACAATCCAACGACGAGAAAAATGGAAGTTATACAAGAACATTTAAAAGCAACTAGCAAAGATGAATGGAGTTATGCAGAATTAACAATTACTCTTGATTCTCTTGCTTATTATGTATTAGTACCAACAGAAGAATATACCCTAAATAATGATGTGGATGTAATGGATAATTATCTCATTCATTACGAACTTAATGGTGGAAGTAACAATGCTTCTAACCCAAGCACTTATGAAGAAAATAACAAAGAAATTGTATTAAAAAATCCAACACGAACAGGATATACTTTCCAAGGTTGGTATTCAGATAGTAAATATACAAAGAAAGTAACTTCTATTAAAGCTAATAGCAAAGGTGATATCACCCTTTATGCGAAATGGTCTATCAATACTTATACCATTAAGTATAATGCGAATGGCGGAACTGGTAAGATGTCTAATACCAATGTAAAATATGGTAGTAGCGTTACTTTCACTAATAAATTTACAAGAACAGGATATACTTTCACAGGATGGAATACCAAGGCAGATGGAACAGGTATTTCTTATACGAATAAACAAGTAATTGATCGTTGGCTAACCACTAAAACCATTACTTTATATGCACAGTGGAAGAAAAATACTTATACGATTACTTATCAAGTAGGTAGTGGAACAAATAGTAAGAGTAATCCCGCTACTTATACAGTAACAACAAGTACCATTACTTTAAAGAGCCCAACAGCGAAAGGATATACTTTTAAAGGATGGTATAGTGATTCTAAATATAAGACAAAAGTAACTACGATTAAGAAAGGTTCTACAGGAAATAAGACCCTATATGCGAAGTGGTCAGCAAATACTTATACCGTAAAATATAATGCGAATGGTGGAACTGGCAAGATGTCTAATACTAGTGTGAAGTATAATAAGACAGCTACATTAACTGCCAATAAATTTACAAGAAAAGGATATACTTTTACAGGATGGAATACTAAGGCAGACGGAACCGGAACTTCTTATACAAATAAACAAAGTATTAAGAATTTAACATCTAAGAATAAAGGAACAGTAACTTTATATGCACAGTGGAAAAAGAATACTTACACCATTAAATATAATTTAAATGGTGGAAATGCAGTATCTAATCCAACTACTTATACAGTAACTACTAAGACCATTACTTTAAAAAGTCCTAAAAGAACAGGATATACTTTCCAAGGTTGGTATAGTGATTCTAAATATAAGACAAAAGTCACTTCTATTAAGAAGGGTTCTACAGGAAATAAGACTTTATATGCAAAATGGTCAGCTAATACTTATACTGTAAAATATAATGCGAATGGTGGAACTGGTAGGATGTCTAATACTAGTGTGAAGTATAATAAGACAGCTACATTAACGGCTAATAAATTTAAGAGAACTGGCTATACATTTATAGGATGGAATACGAAGAAAGATGGAACCGGTACTACTTATACAAATAAACAAAGTATTAAAAACTTAACTACTAAGAATAAAGCAACCATTACTTTATATGCACAGTGGAAAAAGAATACTTATACGATTACTTACAAAGTAGGTAGTGGAATTAATAGTAGTAGTAATCCAGCTACTTATACAGTAACAACTAGTACAATCACATTAAAGAATCCAACTGCTCCAGGATATACATTTAAGGGATGGTATAGTGATTCTAAATATAAAACAAAAGTAACTACGATTAAGAAAGGTTCTACAGGAAATAAGACACTTTATGCGAAATGGGCTGCCAATAGTTATACTATAAAGTATAATGCGAATGGTGGAACTGGTAAGATGTCTAATGTAGCAGCCAAATACAATAAATCTGTAACATTAACGGCTAATAAATTTAAAAGAACAAATTATACATTTACAGGATGGAATACCAAAGCAGATGGAACTGGAACTTCTTATACAAATCAACAAGTAGTAAAAGGATTAACAACAAAGAATAATGGAACCGTTACCTTATATGCCCAATGGGAATTAACGAAAACATTACAAGCAAAAGCAGTAGAAGCCTTTGCGAAGGCTATTCATGATGCTGTTGCTAGAATTATGTATGATGTAAATTACGGTGGGGGAGATGTGGCGATTAGTGTAGAGACCTTTACCGTATCTGCACAGGATGCAGCTGGAACTGGTTATATCACAACAACACCTGAATATTCAGGACCTACAGTACGGTGCACAAGTATTGAATATAATGACGGTTTCTTAAAACTAACCGGATGTAGTGTAGGAGGAAGTCAAACTATATTTAGATATAATGATGATCCAAATGCCCAAGACACTACTAATGGTCTTGCTGTAGAAGAAACAGCAGAATAAAAAAAGTTCAATATTGAACTTTTTTTCTTTTTTCTAAGAGAGAGGGAAAGTTGGGTTAGAACTATCTACAATATCGCTACCTATTTCTTTCGCATAGGTTTCTATTTGTTTTAAAAATTCTTGATATTCCGAGAGAGAAAGATAAGTAAAAGAAGATAATTTATAAAAACAGTCGACACTTTTTAATTGATAAGGAATGCCAATAGCTATTACTTGATTTAGGGGAATGCTATCTCTTACTTGTCTTTCATCAATTAAGTCACTGAAGCATTTATCTTGATTTTCTCTTCGCATTTTGATAAGTTCAAAACGATTCATGGTAGAAGCATCTTTTACAAAATGGGGGTCTCTACGGAAACTTCCGAGGAGATAACAAAACAAAAATGATTGAAGATATATCTTTGAAAGGCATTGTTTGGATAGTTTTGATAGATGTCTTCTCCTAAGTATTCACAGACACTAATGTAGTTACTTTCATTAAATCCTTTATTATTTTGATAATTTTGTTGAGCGGCAGATTTTATTTCTTGATCTTTTAGAATTTGTAAAAATTTTTTTGGAACGAGTCCATTAACTACGCCATGATAATATATACTTATCACCTGTTTCCATAGTATTATAGTTTTTTTGAAATCTCAAACTACTCTTGAAAAAAGAACAAATTTCTAATTCTGACAATGAGAATTCGTTTACTAGAAGAAAGAATAAATGGTATAATGCTAGTGAGAGGTCAAAGACAGGGAAGAAAGATAAAGAAAAAGGAGAGATACCATATGATAATTAATTATTCAGATCAGGAAGTAATCAAAAATCAAAAATCAATTTTTCTTGCTGGTCCAACTCCTAGAGGAGAAGGAGTAGATTCTTGGCGAACTATGGCTTGTGAAAAATTACAAGAATTCGGCTTTGAAGGAGTCGTTTATGTACCGGAATATTCTACTTGGAAACCTAAAGCAGACTATGTTGATCAGGCTATGTGGGAAAGAGAAGCCTTAATTTCATCCACTGTTATTTTGTTTTGGATTCCTAGAAGTTTACCGGATATGCCGGCTTTTACAACGAATGTCGAGTTTGGATATTGGTTACATACTGGTAAGGTATTATATGGTCGTCCTGATTCTGCTTCTAAAATTAAATATTTAGATTGGTTATATGAAGAAGATTATGGTAAAAAGCCTATTTCTAATTTAGAAGAATTGTTGAAAGAATCTATTATGATGGCAAATCAAATCTATGATGGGAAAAGTCAGGAAATATTACCTGTTGAAAAGAGAAAAATTCTAAAGTGAAAAGGAGAAGGGGAGTGAATTTCTTGCAAATAGCAGATTTAAGAAAAGAATACGATAAAATGCAACTAAAATATGGTGCTAAGGAATTAGATTCTATCTATAATGGAGGTTGTGAGAATCATCCTGATATTTGCTTTGTATTCATGAATCCTACTGGTAAAAATATTGCTAGCGAAAAGACATGGAAAGGTAGGAAATCTCCTTGGTTAGGAACCAAAAATATATGGAAGTTATTTTATAAAGTTCATTTGTTAGGGAAAGATATCTTTGATGAAATTCAAAGGCGAAAACCTAAAGAATGGGACTATGAATTTTGTGATTTCGTTTATGATGAGGTAGCGCGTCATAAAATATTTATCACTAATTTAGGAAAATGTACGCAGTTAGATGCTAGACCTTTATCAGATGAGGTATTAAAGCAATATCTTCATTTATTATGGAAAGAAATCGATATGATTCAACCTAAAGTCATTATTACTTTAGGAAATCAAGTTAGTTCAATTGTTTTGAATCAGAAAATTTCCGTGTCTGAAAATCGCAAAGTATGTCATCAAATAAAAATAAAAGGGAATTTATATAAGGTATATCCCGTCTATTATCCTGTTGGTAATGGGATATTTAATATGGATAAATCCATAGAAGATATTGATTGGATTATTGAAAATGAAATAAAATGATGGATGATGTCTTATAGAAACTTCTTTAGAAAGTCAAAAAATGGATAAGAAATGATAGTAGCAAAAATTACTATTTTTTGGCTAAAAATTCATGAAAGAAAATGAATTATATGGTAAATAAATCAAAAAACAAGATAGTAAATAAAGTTTTAAATGATAAATATACCGGCGATACTTTTGAAAACATAAAACATTTAGATGATTATGGAAATGAATATTGGTATGCGAGTGAGTTACAAAAAGCATTAGATTATAAAGATTGGAGAAATTTTGAAAAAGTAATAGATAAAGCAATCATATCAGCAAAAAATAGTATTTCAAATAGGGAAGATTGGGTTGTTAAAGTTAACAAGTCAATAAAAACTGGTAAAGGAAAAGAAGAATTTATTAAAGATTATAAATTGTCTAGATATATATGTTTATAGTGCAAAATGCTGATCCAAGTAAAGAAGTTGTTGCTCTAGGACAAACATACTTTGCTATTCAAACAAGAAAACAGGAAATTACAGAGCAAGAATATGAAACTTTATCAGATGATGAAAAAAGATTTTATCAAAGAAAATTAACTAGGCAAGGTAATTATACACTTCAAAAAGTCGCTTCCTCTGCTGGTGTTAAAAATATGGCAGAATTTCATAATGCAGGTTTAATGGTGAAACAGCTGATGATATTTTTAAAAGAAAGAAATTACGCTATAGAGAAGATATACTTGATAATATGAATGAAGATGAATTAGTAGCTAATCTATTTAGAACAAATCAAACGAAACAAAGATTAATTAAAGATAATGTACAAGGTGAGAATCATGCCAAAGCTGTTCACTATGAAGTCGGCAAAAAGGTTCGAAAAACTATTCAAGATATTGGAGGAATGATGCCTGAAGAAATGCCAACGCCCAAGAAAAGATTAGAAAATAAGGAACAAGAAAAACTTGAAGAAGTTAAATAATTTGTGAAAGCACTACCACAAGCCTTTATAAATAATAGGAGTTTGTAAAAAGTTTTTACATTTTTGATATTTTTTTAAAGAAAGGAGTTGAATTTAATGAATAATAAATTAGAAACAATTTCAAATCTTTTTGATGGTAAAGAAATAAGAAGTATTTGGGATAGTGAAAAAGAAGAATATTACTTTAGTGTTATTGATGTTATAAGCGCATTAACTGATAGCAGTGATGCTAGAAAATATTGGTCTGTACTAAAGTTAAGATTGAAAAAAGAAGGATCTGAGTTGACTACATTTTGTAGTCAACTGAAGTTAAGAGCAAAAGATGGAAAATTTTACAACACGGATGTATTAGATACTAAGGGAATTTTAAGGCTAATTGAATCAGTCCCATCAAATAAAGCAGAACCATTTAAACTATGGCTAGCAAATTTAGGAAGTGAAAGAATTGATGAGGTGTTTGATCCTGAAATTGCAGTTAATAGAGCAGTAGAATATTATCGAAAAAAAGGATATAATGATGAATGGATAAAGGCAAGGTTAAATGGAATTGTAGATCGATTTAAACTTACCGATGTATGGAAAGAAGGGGGAATTACTAAACCATTAGAATATGCTCTTTTAACTAACGAAATATATAAAGGTTGGTCAAATATGACTGCTTCTGAATATAAAAAATTCAAAGGACTTCGAAAAGAATCTTTGAGAGATAATATGACTGACATTGAAGTTGCTCTAACAAATATTGGTGAAATAGCAACAAGGGATATTGCAAGAGAAGAACATCCAAAAGGATTAAAAGAAAATCTAAATGTAGCAAAGCGTGGTGGAGGAGTTGCCAAAGGAGCAAAGGATTTATACGAAAAAGAAACTAAAAAATCAGCTATATCTAAAAGCAACAGTTTAAATTATAAATATATAGATAATGAAAAATTAATTGAAGAAAAAGTAGGTGGTAGAGATGAATAACGAAAATAAAACAAACATCAACTGGTATCCAGGTCATATGGCCAAAACAAAAAGACAAATTACAGAAAATATCAATCTAATTGATGTTGTCTATGAAGTAGTAGATGCTAGAATGCCGTATTCCTCTAAGGTAAGGGATATTGATAATTATATTCAAGGGAAACCTAGAATTATTGTAATGACGAAAATGGATCTATGTGATAAAAAAGAAACGACTAAATTTATTACTTATTATGAAGAAAAGGGGTATCGTGTTTTTCCTGTAGATTTAGAGAAAAAGAAGAATTTAAATGACTTAGTAGATTTAACTTTAAAATATATGGAAGCAGAAATGCAAAAACGATTAGAGAAGGGAATGAATAAAAGAAAGATTCGTGTTTTAGTCGTAGGAGCACCCAATGTTGGAAAGAGTACTTTGATTAATCGGTTAGTAGGAAAAAAAGTAGTTGGTGTTGGAAATAAGCCAGGCGTTACGAAAGAATTAAATTGGATTCGTATTAATGATTCTTTAGAACTTTTAGATAGTCCGGGTATCTTATGGCCAAAGTTAGAAGAAAAAGAAGTCGCTTTTAATCTTGCCGCTTTAACTTCTATCAAAGAAGAAATCTTACCGATTGATGAGGTTGTGTATTATATTTTAAGTACCCTAAAAAAATATTATCCCGAGAAATTAGAAAAACGCTATGGAATTACGGATATGACAATAGACACCTATGAAGAAGCCCTAGAAAAAATTGGTCAGAAAAGAGGCTGTATTGTTCGTGGCGGATGTGTTGATTATGATAAAGTTTATGCCATTGTCATGAATGATATGAAATCTGGGAATATTCCAGAAATCACTTTTGACAGGATAGAAAACACCATTTTTTAAATTTGGAGAAAACAAAAAATTTTGTTTTCTTTTTTGATGTGAAATGTTATAATTGAAGGGAAGTTGGTGAGGTATGGAAAATAAGTTTCGAAATGTGTTAGCGCTCGCTTATGTAGGAGATGGGGTTTACGAACTTTATGTGCGTAGATATTTATTTTCTAGAGGAATAGAGAAAGTCAATGATTTGCAAAAAGAAGCGGTTCGGTATGTGAGTGCGAAAGGACAAGCTGCTTATTTGAAAAATTTATTAGATTTCCATCTTTTAACGGAAGAAGAAAAGGAAATTTTATCTCGTGCTAGAAATCATAAAAGCCATGCCAGTCCTAAAAATACAGATATTGTGACTTATAAACAAGCTACCTCTTTAGAGGCAGTAATCGGTTATTTATATTTGGAAGGAAAAATAGATCGTGTCGATGAGATTATGAATTTTATTTTAAGAGAACGATAGGAGGTACCTATGTATATATATGGAAAGAATGTAGCGTATGAATCTCTAGAATCTCCTAAAAAAATCCAGAAAGTTTTTTTAGAGAAAGATTTTAAAGAGGATAAATTACTTCAAAAAATAAAAGAGAAAAGAGTAAAAATAGAGTATTTACCAAAAAAAGAATTAGATAAAAAAGTAAACGGTCTTCATCAAGGAATTATCTTGGAAGTAGAGGATTACGAATATGCGCCACTCTCTTCGCTTTTAGAAAAAGAAGAACCTCTTTTAGTGATTTTAGATCACTTAGAAGATCCTCACAATTTTGGAGCGATTATTAGAACTTGTGAAGCTGCTGGGGTCGATGGGATTATCATTCCTACAGATCGTAGTGTCGAAGTAAATGGTACGGTTGTAAAAACAAGTGTTGGAACGACAGAAAATATGAAAATTGCTAGAGTTACTAACTTAGTACAAACTATCGAAGAGTTGAAAAAGAAAGGTTTCTGGATTTTTGGAACAGATATGCAAGGAACGGATTATACGACTTTGGATTATCGGGGAAAAGTAGCGATTGTCTGTGGAAATGAAGGAAAAGGAATGAGTAGATTAGTCTCTGAAAACTGTGATTTTATGGCGATGATTCCAATGCAAGGGAAGGTAAATAGTTTAAATGCTTCAGTCGCAACGGCTATCATTCTTTTTGAGGCTGTAAAATCTAGAAGGGGGTAAAATGGAATATCGTGATTTGAATGATTATGAATTAATTTCTTATGCTTATGAGAATTCTGAAGAAGCTAGAAATATTTTATTAAAGAAATATGAGCCTTTGATTTCTTCTATTGTTTCTAGAATGATGCCTTCTTGTAGTCATTTAGGGTTAGATAGAAATGATTTAATGCAAGAGGGGTTAATTGGTCTTAATCACGCGATTGAATATTTTAATGATCAAAAAGATATTTCTTTTTATACCTATGCGAAAACATGTATTGAAAGAAGATTAGTAAGTACGATTGTTTCGGCGAAACGATTAAAACATAAGGCGTTAAATGATTCAATCTCCCTAGATATAGAAGATACTGATATTTCCTTTGATAAAATTTTAAAAGATAGCAGTGCTAATCCAGAAGAAATTTTATTAGATACCGAAATTACGGAAGAATTGATTGAAAAAATACGAATGAGATTAACAGAATTTGAACAACAGGTTTTCGATTTATTAATAGGTTCTTTTAGTTATTCGGAGATTGCTGAAATTTTAGATAAAGAGAAAAAACAAATTGATAATGCGATTCAACGAATTAAGGCAAAAGTAAAGGAACAATTAAAAGAACAATAATTTCCTTTTTCTTGCATTCCCGGAATTTTTTCTATATAATGAGTATGGAAGATAGGTGATGTCATGAAAGCGTTAATAACTGGTGCATCTTCAGGAATTGGAGCGGATTTTGCCAGAGAGTTAAGTAAGCGTGGATATGATTTAATTTTAGTGGCAAGAAGAAAAGATCGATTAGAAGAATTAAAAGAATCTTTGCACACAAATGTGGAAATCATTCCATTAGATTTAGGAAGTCCGTTTCATTGTGCAAAACTCTATGATTTAGTGAAAGAAAAAGAAATTGATATCCTTATCAACAATGCAGGGTTTGGTCTTGCTGGTGAATTTACAGAGACCAGTCTAGATAGAGAATTAGATATGATTGATTTAAATATCAAAGCAGTGCATATGTTAACAAAACTCTTTTTGAAAGATTTTGAAGAGAGAAATCACGGATATATTTTAAATGTGGCATCTATTGCTGCTTTTGAACCGGGCCCTTTAATGGCGACATATTATGCTACGAAATCTTATGTTTATTCTATGACGATGGCAATTCATGAAGAGTTACGAAAGAATAAAAGTAAGGTATATGTAGGTTGCCTTTGTCCAGGACCAGTCAATACGGAATTTAATCAAGTCGCAAATGTTCATTTTAGTGCTCCTAGTGTTAGTAGTGAGTTTGTGGCTAGTTATGCTGTTAAAAAGATGCTCCATCGAAAACTTGTGATTCTCCCTGGATTTTCGATGAAGTGCTCTTATTATTTATCAAAGTTTAGTCCATTGCGATTAAAGTTAAAAGTAGTTTATCAAATTCAAAAGTCAAAATTACGATAATTTGACTTTTTTTCTTTCTTTTGATAGACTAGTCCCTCAGAAAAAAGGGGGAATATGGATGGTGAAGATACACTATTTAACAAATCAAAAATATCAACGCATGTTATTACAAAAAGGACACCAAGTATTTCAATCAGAAGGTAGTATATTTTATGAAATGGGTTTTCGAAGAGAACAATTATTAAAGGATTATCAATATGATGCTCTTCCATACCCAAAAGAAGCCTTAAGTGCTATGATGGATATTTGGCAAAATACTTTAGAGGAAGAAGCGAAAGAAAAAGAACTCCCAGAACTGATAAAACCTTCCGACTTATGGATTGTCGATGGTATGTTGAAAGGTCAGACGATGCCAAAACTATCTTCAGACTGGATTGATTTTGAGGATTTTATTTTTTCTAGACAAGGAAATTTGGAAGAAATCTGTCAATCTTTTCAACCTTTAAGTGAACTTTTTGAAAGAGGAATCCGTTTAAACTATGTCTTTTTAGATGCGATTACGAAAGGAAACTTAAAAATTCATAAACAAACGAAAAAAATCTGTTTGATTGATGGGGAAGGTATTCAAGCGAATTTTCAATTTCCTTTTATTGCCTCTTCTCTATTAAATATCGATGAAAATCAAAAGATGATGGATCACTATTTTGTTTCTACGGATGCCTATATGTATGCAAAACCTACCTTGAATCGTGCTGCTTTTTGGATTTACTTTATTAAATTATGTACTCAATATGTTTGTCTTACGGATGTTTATCCTACATTAAATTCTAAAGAGACAATCGAGATGATTCTAGAACATATTGGATTACGGGAAGATACGATAGTTGCGCCTATTCTTCGAACTCTATTAGAAGGGGAAATTGAGAAATCTCTTTCTTCTCAGGAATGGGAAGAATTTGCGAAAACTTATCAGTTAGTTCCAAAATCATACGATTCCAAAGGATCGGTAGGATATCGTTTTCAAAAAATATAGGAAAATATAGGAAAACACCTAATTTTGTTGACAATATGGAAAGTTTATGGTACATTATTGGTAACACGAAAAAGGTGTTTTTATTTTGAAATAAAAACGGGAAGGGTAAGGTAGAGAAAATGAAAAGACTTGCACGATTTTTTGTAGGTGTCAAAGGCGAAATGAAAAAGGTAAGATGGCCAAATAAGAAAGAGATGGTAAAGTATTCTGTTGCGACAATCTCTCTTGTTGTTGTCTTTGCGCTTTTCTTCGTTGGAAGTGACGCTATTTTAAGTGCGATTGTGAAGGTGTTCCAATAATGGAAAAGGAATGGTATGTTGTTAATACCTATTCTGGGCACGAGAATAAGGTAAAAGAAAAATTAGAGATGCGTGCTAGTACGATGGGAATGGAAGATTATATTTTCCGTGTTGTCGTACCAGAACAAAAAACAATCGAAGTAAAAGACGGAGTAGAAAAAGAAAAAGTAACGAAGATGTTTCCAGGTTACATTTTAGTAGAAATGGTCATGACGGATGAGGCTTGGTTTATCGTTCGTAATACACCAGGAGTAACAGGATTTATCGGATCTTCTGGAAAAGGTGCAAAACCTTTCCCATTAACGCCACAAGAAGTAGATAAAATTCTAGGTAATATGGGTATGAGTAGATTAGATATCGGTAATGAAATCAAAGAAGGCGATTCTGTTCGTGTTATTACAGGTGCTTTTGCCAATATGTATGGTAAGGTAAAGAGTATCGATTTAGCAAACCAAAAATTAGAGGTTGCTCTAGATTTATTCGGACAAGAAACGATTGTCGAAGTAGATTTCACAGAAATCGAAAAATCCAATTAAAAAATGTTTACAAAAAAGTATTTTTATGTTATTATGAAAGGGCTATATGGATTTTCATATAGTTTTTAGTGGGAGATTTGTTAATAGCGGATTCATTAGAACCACGGCGAAAAAATAATAGGAGGTGTTTTTCGTGGCACAATTAGTTAAAAAGATTAAACTACAGATTCCTGCGGGAAAAGCTACACCTGCTCCACCAGTTGGAACAGTATTAGGACCAGCCGGAATCAACTTACAAGAGTTTTGTACAAAATATAATGATGCAACTAAAGATAAAATGGGAGATATCTTACCAGTAGAAATTTCTGTTTATGACGATAGAACTTTCGACTTTGTAATTAAAACTCCTCCAACTGCATTCTTAATTAAGAAAGTTGGAAACATTAAAAAAGGTTCAACGAAAGGTAGTACAGAAATCGTTGGTAAATTAACCAAAGCACAAGTTAGAGAAATTGCTGAAATTAAATTACCAGATTTAAATTGCTATAGCGTTGAAGAAGCAATGAAGATTGTTGAAGGAACAGCCAAAAATATGGGTGTTTCTATTGAAGAATAATAAATTAGAAGCATAGGGAGTCCTATGTGGGAGGAAAATCCGCATTCCACATTTTCCATCACTACCACACAAGGAGGTTAAAAAATGAAAAAAGGAAAAAAATATGTAGAAGCTTCATCTAAAGTAGAAAAAGGAAAAGTATATACTTGCGAAGAAGCTGTGAAACTAGTAAAAGAAACTAGTACTGCTAAGTTTGATGAAACAGTAGAATTAGTACTTCGTTTAAACCTTGATACAAAAAAAGCTGATCAACAATTGAGAGGCGCTACTGTATTACCAAACGGAATTGGTAAGGTAAAAAGAGTTCTTGTTCTTGCTAAGGGAGAACAAGCAAGCCAAGCAAAAGAAGCGGGAGCTGATTATGTAGGAGATACTGATATGATTGAAAAAATCGAAAAAGAAAACTGGTTCGATTTTGATACAATTATCGCTACTCCAGATATGATGCCTCAACTTGGTAAAATCGGTCGTGTATTAGGACCTCGTGGATTAATGCCAAACCCTAAGACAGGAACTGTTACCATGGATACCAAAAGAGCTGTAGAAGATGTTAAGAAAGGTCGTGTAGAATATCGTACAGATAGTTTCGGTAATGTAGCCGTTTCTATTGGTAAGGTATCTTTCGATGCTCAAAAGTTACTTGAGAACTTACAAGCTTTCGTTGCTCTTATCGTAAAGACAAAACCATCTGCCGTAAAAGGTAAATATATCAAAAATATCAGTGTTTCTACAACAATGGGTCCTGGTATTAAGATTGATACAAACGGTTTTGAAAATTAATATTTACATCAAATCAAAAGTATGTTATAATAACTCGTGAAACGAGAGATAGTACCGTAGACAGTAGGGAGTGAAAACTTTAATTATCCTACCGAGGAACTTAATTTTATTAAGAACTCAAAGTCCCTACGGTAAGTAGGGACTTTTTTAACGGTATTGCACAAGACAAGGAGGTGTAATATGGCTAATCAAAAAATACTAGATCAAAAACAAGTAACAATCGATGAAATCGTAGAGAATGTAAAGAACTCTAACTCTTTCATTTTCTTAGAGAATCATGGTTTAACGGTAGCAGAAACAATGGAATTAAGAAGAGCGTTAAAAGAAAGTGATTCTGAATTAAAAATCTATAAAAACACTTTAGTAAATCGTGCTTTAACAACTTTAAATATCGATTTATCAAAGGAGTTAAATGGACCAAAGATTGTTGCTTTTGGTAAGGATTCTATCGAACCTATCAAAGCGGTTTCTAAGTTTGCAGAGAAACATCCAAATTTAGAGATTAAGATGGGTCTTGTCGATGGTGAAATTACAGATTTAGCGACATTACAAAAATTGGCTACCATCCCATCAAGAGATACATTACTTACAATGTTTGCTAGTGGTTTAATGGGAGTAGCAAGAGACTTTGCAATTTGTTTAGACTTACATGCTAAAAATTTAGAAGAAAAATAAAATAAAAATTAATTAAAGGAGGATTTAAAATGGCAAAATTAAGCGCACAAGAAATTATTGATTCTTTAAAAGAAATGACACTTTTAGAGATTAAAGAAGTAGTAGATTTAATGAAAGAGGAATTTGGTGTTGACCCATCCGCAGTAGCAGTTGCTGCTCCTGTAGCTGGTGGTGCTGCTCCTGCAGAAGAAGGACCTTCATCTTATGATGTAGTTCTTGCTGAAGCTGGTGCTAATAAAATCCAAGTTATCAAGTTAATCAAAGAGGTTACTGGTTTAGGTTTAGGAGAATCTAAAGCTATCGCTGATAATGGTGGAGTTATTAAAGAAAAAGTTCCTGCGAAAGATGCTGAAGAAATGAAAGCTCAATTCGAAGAAGCTGGCGCTACTGTTGAATTAAAATAATTTAGTTTTAAGAATGGTTTAGCCTATGTCGTTTTTCGGCATGGGCTTTCACCGTTTTTTTAAAGAGATGGTAGGAGGGGATCTATGTCACATTATTTTATCAATGATGATTCGGTAAAAAGTGAAGAAAAAGTAACGAAAGCGATGATTCAAAACGAACTCTTTACCTTTTGGACAGATAACAATGTGTTTTCTAAAAATGGACTGGACTTTGGAACTAGGACGCTTTTAGAAAGCATAGATGCGAATTCTATTCAAGGGAAAGTATTAGACTTCGGTTGTGGCTATGGTCCTATTGGAATATTTTTAGGGAGACATAACTTGAAAGTCGATATGATCGATATTAACGAAAGGGCACTTCGCTTAGCGAAGAAAAATGCAATCGTGAATCAAGTGAATGTCTCTATTTTTGCAAGTAATTTATATGAGAATGTAAAAGATAAATACGATTATATTATAACGAATCCACCAATACGAGTAGGCAAAAAAGTATTGTATGAAATTTTAATTGGGGCAAAAGAACATTTAAATAAAGGTGGAGAATTAATTTTTGTGATTCATAAGGACCAAGGCGCAAAATCGGTCCTTCGGGATATGGAAGAATACTATCAAGTGAAAATCTTACAAAAAAACAAAGGATTTTATGTAATTACTTGTAAAACACATTGACAATTTGTTCAATGTTTGATAGAATTATAAATTGGCGGCATGTATTATTTTGCCTAATACATGCATTCTAGAAAATTTAGTTTATGGGGTGAAACAAGTGGCTTATACAGTTAAGAAATACGGGGATTACCGTGAAAGAAGAAGTTATGCAAAAACAAAAAATGCAATTGAATTAAACAACTTGTTAGAGATTCAGAAAAAGTCATATGATTGGTTTATGACAGAGGGAATCAATGAGGTCTTCCAAGATATTTTTCCAGTAGAGAGTTTTACTGGAAATTTGACGTTAGAATTTGGAGAATACTCATTTGAAGAGCCAAGATATTCCATTAAAGGTTGTAAAGATCGCTATGCAACCTATGCAGCACCTTTGAAAGTTCAAGCAAGACTCTTTAATCATGAGACAGGCGAAGTAAAGGAACAAGAAATTTACTTAGGAGATATGCCTATTATGACAGAGAGTGGTACTTTTGTTATCAATGGTGCTGAACGTGTTATCGTATCTCAATTAGTTCGTTCTCCTAGTGCATACTATGGAAAAGATGTCGATAAGAAAAATGGAAAAGCGATTATCACTTCGCAAATTATCCCAACTCGTGGTACTTGGTTGGAATATGAGACAGATGCGAGAGATGTTATCTATGTTCGTATCGATCGTACTCGTAAAGTACCAATTACTACTTTACTTAGAGCGTTAGGTCTTTCTAATGATGCAGATATCTATGATTTATTCGGGGAAGACGAATATCTTATGCGTACCATTGAAAAGGATGCGAATAAGAACACCGATGAATCTTTAATTGATATTCATTCTAAATTAAGACCTGGAGAACCATCTACTTTGGATAGTGCAAAGAACCAATTAATTTCTAGATTCTTTGATTCTTTCCGCTATGATTTAGCGAAAGTAGGTCGTTATAAATTTAATAAAAAATTAAATGTTACCGAAAGACTTCTTGGTTGTAAACTTGCTGAGACAATTAAAGTTGGAAAAGAAGTTATTGCCGAAGAAGGAACTGTTGTTGATAAGGCTTTATTAGAAAAATTAAAACCTATTTTTGCAGAAGGATATGGTGTAAAAGAGGCTTTAATTAATGAAGAATTAGATAGTTATAATAAAGTTCAAATTGTTCATGTTTACTCTAATAAAAACCCAGAAAAGATTGTTCCAATTATTGGAAATGATCAAACTCTTGATTTAAAGAGATTGACGATATCAGATGTTTATGCGTCTATTTCTTATTATTTAAATTTACATGATGGTATTGGTAATTTTGATGAAATTGACCACTTATCTAATCGTCGTGTAAGACAAGTAGGAGAATTACTTCAAAATCAATTCCGTGTTGGTATCAGTCGAATTGAAAGAGTAATTCGTGATAGAATGTCTACTCAAGATGTTTCTGAAGTAACACCAAAAACATTAATTAATATTCGTCCATTAACTGCTGCTATTAAAGAATTCTTCGGTAGTAGCCAGTTATCTCAATTCATGGATCAGACAAACCCAGTCGCAGAGTTAGCCAATAAGAGAAGATTATCTTCTTTAGGACCTGGCGGATTATCTCGTGATAGAGCTGGTATGGAGGTTCGTGACGTTAACCCATCTCACTATGGAAGACTTTGCCCAATCGAGTCTCCTGAAGGACCTAATATCGGTTTGATTACAGCCCTTGCTAGTTATGCAAAAGTAAATGAATATGGTTTCATTATGACTCCATATCGTAAAGTTGTTGATGGAAAGTTAACAGATGAAATAGTTTATATGACAGCGGATGAGGAATTAGATTATCATATTTCTCAGGCAACTGTAAAATTAACAGACGATGATAGATTTGCCGAGGAACGTGTTCCTGTTCGTTATCGTGGAGATAACATCATCATCAATTCTAAAGATGTTGATTATATGGACGTTTCTAGTCAACAAGTAGTTTCTATTACGACAGCAGGAATTCCATTCTTGGAACATGATGATGGAAAACGTGCTTTGATGGGTGCCAACATGCAACGTCAGGCTATCCCACTATTAAAGCCAGAAGCTCCTATCGTAGGAACTGGTATTGAGGCAATATCTGCTCGTGATAGTGGTGCTGTTATTATTGCCAAAGCAGACGGTATTGTAGATTATGCCGATGCTAGAAAAATTGTCGTAAAGACAAAAGGTGGTATGGATACTTATTACTTAAATGGATTTGAAAGAAGTAATAATGGTACTTGCTACCATCAAGTTCCTATCGTAAGAACAGGAGATAAAGTAAAGAAAGATCAAGTGATTGCGGATGGACCAAGTACAGATCACGGAGAAATGGCATTAGGTCGTAATGTTCGTGTAGCGTTCATGAACTTTAATGGTTATAACTACGAGGATGCCGTTATCTTAAATGAAAGATTAGTTCGTGATGATGTATATACTTCTATCCATATTCAAGATTATCAAATTGAATGTCGTGATACGAAGTTAGGACCTGAAGAGTTTACTAGAGATATTCCAAATGTTAGTGAAGAGAATCGTAAGAACCTAGATGAAAATGGTATTATTGCGATTGGTACAGAAGTTCGTGATGATGATATCTTAGTAGGTAAAGTTACGCCAAAAGGAATGGCTGAACTTACTTCTGAAGAGAAATTATTACATGCTATCTTTGGTGAAAAGACTAGGGAAGTAAGAGATACTTCTTTGCGTGTACCACATGGTGGTGGCGGAATTGTTCACGATATTAAAATCTTTACGAAGGAAGACACGGATGAATTACCAGCCGGAGTTTCTAAGATTATTCGTGTTTATATCGCTCAAAAACGTAAGATTACCGTAGGAGATAAGATGGCTGGTCGTCATGGTAATAAAGGTGTTATTTCCTTAGTATTACCAAGCGAGGATATGCCATATACTGCAGATGGAGAGCCAATCGATATTTTACTTAACCCATTAGGTGTACCTTCTCGTATGAACATTGGACAGATTTTGGAGATGCATTTAGGTATTGCTGCAAAAGAATTAGGTATCTATGTAGCAACTCCAGTATTTAGTGGAGCCAATCGAGAAGAGATTATCGATGCTTTAAAAGAAGCAAACTTAGATGAAGATGGAAAAACTGTTTTATATGATGGACGTACAGGAGAACCATTCGATCATCGTATCAGTGTAGGTATCATGTATATGATTAAATTACACCACATGGTTGATGATAAACTTCATGCTCGTTCTACTGGACCATACTCTATGGTTACTCAACAACCACTTGGAGGAAAAGCTCAATTTGGTGGACAGAGATTTGGAGAAATGGAAGTTTGGGCACTTTATGCTTATGGTGCTGCTCA
>CANQZC010000003.1 GCA_947628235.1 uncultured Bacilli bacterium
GTGGAAGGATTCGAACCCTCAAGGATTTCTCCTACTGGTTTTTGAGACCAGCGTGTAAGCCATTCCACCACACTCTCATCTCTTTACATTATATATTATATCAAAAAACTTAACCTATTGTCAAGAAAAATTTTTTGGCTTAGGGGTAAGAACTCGAATCTTAACTAATAGAGTCAAAGTCTATTGTGCTACCAATTACACCACCCCTAAATATGGCTAAGGGGGGAGACAGATCGAAGTCTCTTTGTCCGGGTCAGAGCCGAAGGTTTTTGCCACTTAAACTACCCCTTAATATTTCTGGACAGCTCCCATCCGCGCTTGAATCGGATTCTCTGGGTTACAAAGCCAGGGTTTTACCACATAAACTATAGGAGCATATTATTATTGTTTTGATTTAACTTGAAAAATCTTTCCATCTTCAAGCCTATATGCGGTTAACCAACCGTGATAAACACACCCAGTATCAATCATAATTCTATGATTAAATTCAAGAACATATTGTTCACGATTTCTATCTTCTACATATTGAAGTGGAAAACCAATTCTTTCAAGAAACTCTTTCTTTGCAGGAACTTCAATATAATTATCTACATCCTGCCAAACAAATCTAGTTGGTGTATGACCAAAAATTATAAACTCGTTTGCCGCAAACTCTGGATAATCACCAAAGTAAAATTCTTTCCTAGACCAAGTATAGTCATCTCTTGGATACCAACTATCTGGTCCAGGAAGCCCCGCATGAACAATATGAAAAATCTTATCATCTCGTTCTACAGTAAACTTTAGTTGAAGTTTTTTATCGTATTCCGCAAAAACTAAATCCATTTCTTCTGGAGTAACACCGGCATCTTCCCAAGAAATACAGGTATTAATAGCACCATTATAAAACCAATCATCATCCACACGACCATAGATGTTATGATAACCTTCATCACGTTTTAATACTTGAAGCATCATATCATCATGGTTACCCATGCAAAAATGAAATTGCGGATTAGAGATATTTCTTTTAAGCCAATAGAACATTTCATCAGCTTTATCGCCACGATCAAATAAATCGCCAACAAAGTACAACTCATCTTCTGGTTGAATGTCAATAACTTCATATAATAATTTAGCTAATTCACGATAACAATTATGAATATCGCCAATAACATAAGTGCTCACTGTTGACTCCTTTTACTTAAATAGGCTTTGCTGGCCTAGCAGGCATCGAACCTACACTCCCACGGTTAACAGCCGCGTGCTTTGCCAATTAAGCTATAGGCCAGCAAAACCTATTCAAATTTATCTGATGGTACAACTAAAACTATTTTATCTTCGTTCTCTTTTATTGCGAAATGTGACACCGTTCCTTTTGGCTCTAAATGTCCATCCTTATCTTGGGTAGAAACTATTAAGTCACAAGTTTTAGAGATACCATGATCGCTTACTACATTAAGTAGATTTCCTACGTTCACGTAAACTCCTCCCTTGTAAATTACATGGTGGCGGGGAGGGGATTTGAACCCCCATATCACGGCTTATGAGGCCGTTGAGTTACCAGTACTCTACCCCGCTACATATTTAACAATAGTTAAATTATCAATATGCTCTGATTTGTCAATAAGATTTGATAATACTGTTGACCAATTTCCGCCCGCAAGTCCGCATCCAATTCCCCAAGGAATATATATAGGCAAATTACTTTCAACGAAACAATAACAGGTATGAATAATACTGTCAACAAGTATTTCTTCATTGGTATATTTTATACCAGTTTTTGCAGAATTACCATAATTATATTGAGAAAAGCAGTTTACAATACCAACTCCAGAATTAGTCTCAATATACTGGAGTTGACCTAGTTCTACTCCCTCTTCGCATAATTCATGATACTTCTCTGCAACTATGGGATATTTCTGTATAATTGCGCCAGAAATACCTGCGCCAATAGCATTTTGACAATTAACTTGATGAAGGATAATCCCATGGTCAATATCTAAAATATTTCCTAGTTCGATTTTAACCATTCAATTACCTTTCATTAAGTTAATTGGTACCTGCGGGAAGAGTTGAACTTCCTTGACAGCGTTATCAGCACTGCGTTCTACCGTTGAACTACGCAGGTATATACCCGGTTAGGTCAGACTACTCTTCACATCTCACCGATCCAAGGTCTGACCCAACCTACTCTTAGTTTTATGCGGGCACTAAGAAGCCACTTAATAAATGAGACCTGAGTAATCTCATTTCACACTCTCCTGCGGCAACCAAGCCACCTACCCGGCCAAGCGGCCAGGCTGGAATCGAACCAATAAGGCATCACTAAAGATTAATCACGTCTGATATAATCTTGATTCAGCTACTTTTAAGTGTGGTTCTCAAAGAAACGATCAGAATCCGTCGATCCATCTTTCGTTCCCTTCGATAATAATATTATAACATAATTTTAAATCTAATGTCAAGAACTTTCTTTTAAACTATTCCAGAAAAGATCTAATCTTATCTGCAAGTTGAGCTTTAGTCTTGCGACCCGCTTCAAGATCATTTTTAATCTCATATAAAAGTTCAACCATCTCATTGATCTCGCTATTATATTGATCGCATTTCCACTCATAGCAGTCACGATCTTCGGTCGCTGCATACACTTCGGCTTTAAGATTTTCTATTTCATCTTGACATAAAAATTGCTTGACCTCGTCAATGTCAAACCCTGCTTCCCGCAAACTTTCTTCACAAGAATATTGGTTATAAATGAAATACATATTCATTCCTTTCTCTATTGGAATAAATATATTATATCACTTTTACTAAACAAGTGTCAAGCATTTTATTAAAAACAGTCCAAGAGGACTGGAATATTTGGTGGAACCGCGGAGAATTGCACTCCGGTCCTGTCATACTACTTAATTAATATTCATTCACGACCATAGTTACTTTATCAACTTCGCTATATCCAAAAGCAACAAAGAATATAACTTGTGAACGAACTTATAAGCAGTGCGGCAGGTGATTCGTTCAAACCTACCGCACCGTTCCACAGAATTTAAAAATCTATAATTTGATATGTGGAGTTCAAATTATAGGCAATGGCTAAGCCGCCATTGGAAGTTCATCATAATATTCGTCAATTATTATTTGAAGTTTAGTCGCATATTAATCTTTTGTACCCAGTCGATCCTAATCGGCCCCATGTATTATGGCATAATAAGAAGATAAATTTCCTCTGCTACCTTTACCTTATCTTCCAAATCTTCAATTTTAATTTCTGCTTCATTTAGTTTCTTACATACGGAAATATAATTTTCTTTCCAAGACTGTGTTTCCTCATTTGCGTGATTCGCAGTCTTCATATAAACATCTTTCCAATATTGAATTTCTTCATCTTTATCTTTTAGTTGAGAAGTAAGTTGTTCGTTTTCTTGGGAAAGATTATATAAATCATCTAAAAGAGATTCACGTTCCTCTTCCCAGCTATCAAAAGTTCCATCGTCAGTATTTTCTTCTGATTCTTTTGTTTCTGCAAGAAGAGCGCCCGCAAGAATCTGACCAGCAAAATCAGAAATTGATGCAGCTAAAACATCATCAGGATTATTACCACTATGTTCGATACTAACATCCGCACCATCTGTATCGGTATAGTGACCACCAACCTGACAGCCATTTTCATTCTCTACGTATGTAAAATTAATGCTAAAGCCTTCTCCGCACATATAACTATTTCCTTTCTAGGAATTTTCTATGTAATTATAATGAAAAATAAAAGAGTAAAATTATTCGGTTTCGCCCAAATTTTTTTCTCTTCTTACTCCGATCTGTTTACTTGCTAGAGATGTAGCGATATTGAACATTTGCTCACATTTTCGACATTTAGAAGTTGCGCGCGCATCGCATCGTCTGCCGCAATGCATTTTAAAATTAATCCAATCATCAGTAATTAAGCTATCATTAGGAATTGGAATATTCAATCCATTGATTATCTCTTGAAGATTGCCATGCCAATCTTTTCTTTCAAACCAAGCACGATAATAGACTCCAAGTCTATGCCAATCAAATGGTTTCCCGCAATCGAACTCCGCAACATCTATATATCTATCCAAGAGATGAACACATTCTGGTGGAAAGATAGGAGATTTAATATAAGAGCCCGCATCACGAATAACCGACGGTATATTATTTAAAATCATTCTAGTTTGAATACCGTGCTCATGACATAGTTCATATACATCAGACATATTATAACATAAATCATCTACAATATAAATATCACTTACGCCAAGAGAAAGAAATAATCCTAGTTCACTAAAATTACCCGCCGGTAAATCGCTATCCATAAACGCGGGAACTCCTTGAGCAATTAATTCTGCGCACTTGGCCATATTACCATCTTTAACGCGACAGTAGACCTCTGGATGTTTTACTCTTAGTCCTAGAATATCTGGAATCTTTGGATTATTATCTGTATATTCTATGTTAATTCTTTTATTAGGAAACGCTTCACAAAATTCTAATAGTTTTTCTATAGAATTGCGGTTAGGATTAAATCGGATGTTAAATTCATCGGTACGTTCAGTATAGAACTCATTGTTTAATGCAAATGGTAGAGCCAGTTTCATTTACCCTCCTTTGCACTGTTTCTACTCAAATAATCTTATTTTTATTATATCAAAAAAATTTTTTATTGTCCACTTCTTTTTATCAATTTCTTCATTTTTATGTTCGTATATTTAGTTAGGTCATCTACTTGAATTGGTCGTACATTTAATTTATCTTGAATACCCATCTTATCAAGAACGAAAACTTTAGCACTACTGGTCATAAGCAGCAAACAAGGTTCATGTACATCGAACCAATTTAGAGTATTCTTAACGCGGGTAAGCATAGATTCAGACATATCAGAGTCAAAACGCACCCACCTGTTAATCTGCGGAATGTAGGCAAAGTGTTCGCTGAGGCAACTGCCGCATACTTTCTCAAAGCCCGCAAGATTTTTGATTTGATAAAATTCTTCATCCCACTTATATCTGCGGCAACAGTCACACTGATGTTCGGTGCGGCACTTGTAACAAACCTTATGCTCTCCATAGTCATAGTAACTATCCATGCGAGCGCCGCAATGAACACAATAAGTAGGTCCTGTTAATGTAACAGACAAATCATGATCTATATAATTCCGCAAACAATAATAGTCAGGTTCATGGTCTTCAAACATATCATGATACATACCAAACATTTTT
Organism: uncultured Bacilli bacterium; assembly: GCA_947628235.1. Lineage (GTDB taxonomy): Bacteria > Bacillota_I > Bacilli_A > RF39 > UBA660 > UBA5578. The sequence goes on from CANQZC010000003.1 coordinate 5,220, forward strand.
AGGACTATATTATGTCCATCTTTTTTAGGAATAAAATCATCTAGCACATCTTTATCCCAGAAGTTTAAAAGATCACCATATTTCTGCGGACCATATTGATATTTCCAACCAATATTCTTAGCTAACATATCTTTGAGAATATTTAGCGCACTAATAATAATATTATTATTATCAAAAGGATATTGTTTTCCAAGTACACAAAACTGTTTATGAAGAAATCCAAGCACCCGCCAACGTTTATTAGGAATTTGGATGTCTTTATAAATATATGGAGTTTTACTTTCAAGATATACAACAATAGCATTGTTGCTATTAAGCATAGTAAGTACGCCATTAGAGTACATTCCTGAACGAGTCCAAGACATGCAAGAACTCCAGTTACAATTATTATCACTCATTGTTAGGAAGTCTAATGGATGGATAGAAAAAACAATATAAGAACTAGGACTTTGCTGCGTATAATAGTTACTAAGCCAATCTCTAAACTTATAAAACTTCTCCATATTTTTATATTTAATTAGAGTTAGAACCTTATTGATACTTTTGAGAGTTTTGGAAGTCTCACCAAGAGAGAAATGAATACTCTTAAAAGTATAAGGAGCACTAATTTCATTAGTCATTACTGCATCATAAGTAAACAACCGTGTAAAATAACTAAAATCATTGCGTGCTTCTTCGTTTGTAATTTTTCCTGCTTCTTCTTCTTCAATAAGAAAATCACAAAAAGCTCGATATAACTCTTCAAGAATTCTGTTTATTTCTGTATCTTGATTACGATTAAAATATCGCATTGCTTCAGGATAATTATAGTGCAAATAATCATATTTATAATATGTAATAGGATAATATTCGTGCTCTAAAGCATTTTGGAATTCCCATTTACTAGCACTTAACTCCATAGGAATTTTAACACGGAGTTGACCGCCAAGACATTTAAGTAATGTTCGTTTGTTTTTATTCCAAGAGTCAAGAAAACTAGAGATAACAGGTACTCCACCATTTGTTTCAGATACAAACTTTTTAATATCATTAATTTCTTGTTCAGAAAGAAGATCAATAGGATTTGCCATAGCTTATATCTTTCTATTAATATGTATCTATTTCGTTATCAATTCTATCTTTTAAATAGCGCGGAAGCTGATCATAAAATATTCCTAGCTGCCGCATCCGCATTGTAACTACATCCGATGGAGTTGGTACATCTCCAAGTTCATTAATTAGATCACTTACTTTTGCCTCTTGGTCATTATCTTCCATTGCCATCATTGTTATTCCAAAATCAAATAAGTTATCTGTACCAAACATGAGAAGTCCTTTCTTTCTGATAATATTATATCATATTTCTCATGCGGCTGTCAATAAAAAAGAACCCCGCTTAGTAGCAGGGTTCATTCTTGTAATATTTACATTGCCAGATCATGTCCTCTAGTTTGCCACCATCTTCCAGGTAAGGAATTAAACTTACCACTTTATCCGTTAGACTAGTTAGGAGGTGGACATTCGGATTATTTGGGTTAGCAACTTGTGATTTATAATTGCCAAGATCAAAGGAGTATAGATGGCAAGGACCATATCTCCGGCAATAGTCATTATATATATCAAGTCCATTGGGATTCCAGCCCCAAAGTGAATGAGTGTCTCCCATAGTTTGCTGATCGCTGACTAAGAGAATGCGGGAGACAGGCTGCCGCAACTCTTGAAACGCAGAACTAACACTTGTACCATAATCACAATTATCATTAGCTGCCATCTTGTTAATAAGAGTAAATGGAGATAGCATACCAGAATAATGCTGTTCTTTAGCATAGCTACCAAACTTAATGAAGATTGTGTTCTGACGATTCTTTAGATACATAGCTGCCGCATAACAAGCACCAAGTTGCTTAATAGTCATACGACTATGAGCACTTACTTCACTCTCCATAGAACCACTAACATCTAGCATAATAGCAGTAGTACCAGGTAGTTCTGGCATATTCTGTACAGAATAAAGAAATGCCTGAGCAAGCGCCGCAAGAATAACAGGTGCCGCATCATTAATATTCAGATAAGCGGTATAAATCTGATAGGGAAATACTAGTGAGTTTCGTACTGCACCCTCATTAGTAATCTGCGGAATTAGATATTCTTGCACCCAATCAAGATTATAACCTAGTTTATCTGCCGAATCAAGAATGTTGCGGAGATTGCGCATAAGTGCTAGATAAGCGAGTTTATGTTCTTCTACAAGATTGACCCAGTTAGCTGCCTTTGAAAGATCATCCTCTGCCGCACTAATAGAAGCACGCCATGTTTCTGCTTCAATGCGTTCATCAGCCTTATAAGCATCAATTACTTTGGAATGTGCATGACAAATATTGATAAGATCATACATATTCCAATTCTTCTCTTGGAGCTTATAACGACTAAGCGTATAGCGATCCATACTAGATAGATAATCTCCTGCTCCACGGATAAGAGCATGAGATCGTTTCTGCGGAAGCGTTGTCTCAAGAATTGCAAAGATCTCCGCAATATCATCAGGACGATGGATAAAATAATTATAATATCCACGCTTTTCCGCAAATGTTTTATTATTTAAATAGGCTGCAACCAGTTGTGCGGCTGACCGCATTCCTAGTTCGTTCCTAGCAAATACAGATGCCTTAGCTAGAAACTCTGGGCCAAGGCTATCATATATACGATCGGTCAGGTCAATAAATCGTTCAGTCTGCGTTCCCGCATTCTCATAAAAGCCACCTTCTAAATAAGAGGAAAAAAGAAAATTCATCCAATCCTCTACTAGCGACTTCTCATATTGCCACGCGTCTTCGTAACTTTTTGCCTTTTGAGGGGAAACCGTTTGATTAAACTTTGACATATTAACTTAACCTTTCTTAACACGAGGAAATACTGGTGAGAGTATAACTATAACCGCTCTACCGTTGAGCTACCCTCCCAGTGGTGGAAGGGGTTGGATTCGAACCAACAACCTGCGATTTTCCAGATCGAAGTAACACTCACCCCATCACTCGACATTAACATTGCTGGAAATACTAGGAAGAGTATTGTTTTCATGTTTATGCTTAATAGGTATAAAGTGAAGTAACACTTCCTCCATCACAGCATTATTAAGTTGTACACCGGAAATACTGGAAAGAGTGAAAATATAGATGTTCTTCCAAACACCCTTTACATAATAATCCCATTTATTATCTCGAAGTAACTCTTTCCCCATCACGGTAAAACCATTATAACAAAAAATTTTTTATTTGTCAAAATGGAATAAGAATAAATTTTGTGTTATAATATATTTTAATCAGGAGGTGATTTTATATGGATGATGAAGTAGCCTATATTAAACTTAAATGTAGAGAATGTGATTGTATATACTTTCCTTGTGAAAAAATGGGTAAGCTCTGGCCGCCAGAATATTGCGGCTGCTGCCGCAAAGTATCTAGGGATATTGCAGATGAATATTATTTCCGCACAAGAGAGCAGTATCCCAATATTTTGCAAAGCAATCGCTACACACAAGAACAGATTACTGCCGCATATCTCGATCTAATGGATTGGCTACATGAAAATATATATACCGCTCCAATAGTTAAGACATTGCATAGAGCAAAAGATTACACTACCTAGCCTTTCTAATTTCAAAAATTACACCGGGCTTTGGTCTGCGGTTATCTATGAAATCTTGTGCATCTTCTCGTGTAGCAAAAGAGAAAGCATCTTTTAGTTTGGTTACTCTTTCACCATTGGCATTAAGTGCTCTAAATGTAGTATCTGGTTCAGTCCACGTCTTACTATAGACATCATAGATACGTTCTGTTCTTTTTCCATAAATTAAATATTCAGCCATCCATCTATCCTTAGGTAAAAATATAGTCCTAGTATTACAGTGATTAATATTGCTGTTACTAGGACTATTTTTATATCATTGTTCACAGACCAATAAAATCTCGTGCGGCCTGTTGAGTAAGTTTCCGCAACAGACCAAAATTAATAGTCGGCATCTTAAAACGTTTAAGAATTGCCTTCATCTCATCGAGAATACAACCATCAAAAACCTCGTTAAGATAGAAACCAATGCAACGATGATCTGTAATATTAAACTCATCTAGTTCAAAATAAAGAGTTGTCTTTGCAACCGCTTTACCAAGTTCTGCGTTAGTAACAAACTCTGCTACAATCGCCGCTTCAACGTCAGTTTCCGCAACTTTAACACGAGGCTTTGGTTTGGACTCTTGGAGAACATACTTACCAATAACATAGTGTCCATATTTATTAATGAACTCTGGATTACGAATAACTACACCCTCACCAACTTGATCTTGTTGCACCATCAAGAAATGATTATCTTGTGCTAACCGCAGAATATCTTCATTGGTTGGGTTTTCCATAATAGTATTAGGGATATGCCATTGAGAAAGAGAATATTCATTTAGATATTTCTCAATCTCGTCTGGATGTAGATATTTATTTTCATCCAGATCAAAGATGTCAAAAATCCATAGAGCTTTCAAAGCACTAGGATCATATGTCTTAATATGACCAACGAATTTGGTGGAACCAAGCCACTCACCAAACACTTGAAAATTTGGATGATCAGCCAAGAGACAAGCAATGAAAGAAGCCTCTCCGCTTTCATCAACAGTATCATAAAACCAATTAGCAAAGCCCGCATTGTCGTCCTCTGGTGTGAGGACTCGTTTGCGGCTGCCGCATACTAGTTCATTAGTATCTTTATCATAATATATACTAGCGTTAGTACCATCAAGTTTAGGAGAGATATAACATTTTCCCTCTAGGATACCTTCCGCATCCGGAGTATTAAGTCTCTCTACATGTGTAAAAACATGATAATCTGTCATTGTATGTCCTATCTTTAAATGAGGAGTTCCATTTCACCTGGGAAAGTAGGCCATTCTTTATCTCCGAAATATGCCTTTTGAGCATCTGGATGAAGAACTGCTTCAGAGTAGCAGGATGCCGCACCCTTTGGAACAAGTACAAGAAATGGAGCTTCACGATTCTTAAAATCTTCTTTATTAAATGGAGAGTTTCCTCCATAACTAGGATCTTCCGCGGGCTCATATACGTCATAAGTATCAGAGAACCATGTATCGTGGAAACCTATAATGTGTTTATCATATACACATCCCGCGTTATGCTCATAAGGGCGATCATCCCAGTCATCACCCCAATATTCAGTATCATCGTCCGCGCCAAGAGCAAAACGAACAAATTAACCGTGTTTTTCCCAATCTATGACCTTTGGCATGAACTTTCCTTTTCTCTCGCTTTCGATATTTATATTATAACATAATTATCGGCCAATAGTCAAGAGAAAAATGCGGGGAAGTAGCTCAAAAATTTTTGGACCAGCGTCGCGTGTTATTTCTTGGGATACACCTGTAAGATCGTATCGTGTAGTGTTAGAATTTTATTGTTCCAAATTTGATCAGTTGGATAACCGCCAGTAAACCATAGATTATAATGAAAATTTAAATAGATAACTTCTAAGAAACGTTCGGTGCGGGTGATAGGATAATGTTTATCGAAGAGTACGTTCATTTGATATATAATAGAAGATGGAAAATTATAGGATAAAATTGTATCAACAGAATTAATTGAAAGCAATAGTTCTTTAAGTTTTTCTGTATTTATTACCGGTCCGTTATTCTTCTTATCTATATATCTTTTTGCCTCTTGAAATGAATTACAAACATTAGATACAGATGATGTTGACGCTCCCGGAATTGTGAGGAACTGTTGCCTATGTATGTTTAGCAGGGATGGCTCATTAATAAGATATATTGTTTCATAGGTTTTATTTCCGATAGTAAGCCGCCGCAATGTTGTCCCATACTTTTGAATTTTTGGCATTTGTTGGATGCGGTCATAATTATTTTGGCATCCCCGCAATATAATAGTGTTCCATTGTTTGTTTTCTAGGAATTGTAATTCATATTTATCTGCATCGAGCGGAAAGTCTCCTAATATAATAATAGTATCAGTATCATCGAGCTCCCGCAACTTAGGATTAACGTTAAAAGAAAACCTATCTGTCGGATTATGTTCAATAGAGCCAGTTAGGTATATTTTATTCATCTGAATATAAGCCTCTCAACTTTAACCATCTCTTACTTTGTCTTGTTTCTATCTCTTGGTGAAGTTCATTAACGAGAGATAATTCTAATAGTGCTTCTGTATTTGTTAAAGATAAAGTGCCCACTAATTTATCTCCAATTTTAAAGAAAATACTATTTGCTAAAGTGCGGCCGATGATATAGATTTGCCAAGGTTCTACTTCGATCAACTCTTCAGCCGCCATTTCTTCTATTATATTCTTTAGGCGCGCATAGGAAATATTATTAATATCCATTGAACTCCTCTCAAAACATATCATAGCATTATTATAGTATAATTTTTTATTAGTGTCAACAAGATTTTGATAGACAGTAGATAAAAATTATGATATAATATAATCAACGGATGGCGCAATAGAAAGGAATTTTATATGGGCTTCCGCGCAATGGCTAAGCGAGTTAAAGAATTTCTAGTAGCTGCCGCAGAAACTGACTTGTGGAAGAAGTATACCAAATTAAATGTAAAGCCGCAAATTGTTGATGTGCGGGTACGCGAGACTCGCGAAGGCTATGATATTCAAATGAGTATGAAAGTGAAACTCTAAGAAAGGAAGCAAGATGAATGATGGTATAGCATATATCCTAACTACAATAAATCAAGATGGGTTAGATGTATCCTGCGATAACTTTGATATGGTAATTGGTGAAGAGACTGAACTCCTTACTACAGAATTTGCTATTATGAAAGTTATTTTTCATGGAGCGTACACAATTGTGCTCTGGAAGAATGGTGAAATAACTACTGTTAAATGCCAAGACGGTGATTTTTTTGATCGTGAAAAAGGCTTGGCAATGGCTATTATTAAATATATTGTTGACAATAATAGCGGACAATATAATAATATATTTAAGCAGTGGTGCCACTAATGTTAGTTATTAATTTATTTGGAGTGCCTGGGAGCGGAAAGAGCACAGGTGCCGCATTTATTTTTAGTCAATTAAAGATGGCGGGTGTTAATGCAGAGTTAATTACAGAATTTGCTAAGGATAAAGTTTGGGAAGGTAACGATACAGTATTTGAACCTGATAATCAGCTTTATCTTTTTGGCAAACAGTTTTACCGCATGTCACGTTGTAGAGATAAAGTTGATGCGTTAGTAACTGATAGTCCTTTGCCGCTGTGTGCTTTTTATAATAAGAGTGAAACATTAGGAATGGGTTTTAACATTCTTATTTGGAATGTATTTAATTCATTTAATAATTATAATGTACTATTGGAACGAGTTAAGCCCTATAATGAGAGAGGTAGACTGCAAACAGAGGAAGAAAGCGATGCAATGGCTTATCCATTAGCTCACTTCTTAGATTGCGGACCAATAGAGTATAAAAAGATACCCGGTGATATAGTTGGATATGAAAAAATTATCACTGAAACTTTAAGAATTTTACAAAATGGAAATTCAATGAAGCTCTGGGAACAAAGTCCTTTTATCCAAAAGTAGAAAGGAAATATAATGGCTGATTATAGTACATTGAAGCCTAATCATTTCGATCCCCGCATTATGGACGATTGCAAAGAGGATATTGAATGGGACGCCTATAAGCGTTATCGTGAAGAGAAAGCATTTGAGGAAGAGCAGCGCTATCGTGACTATGAAGAACGTTGGCTTGAGAGCGATGCTTATTATAGCTATGAAGAACCATGGGAGCGTTATCCTGATAATTATAATACCGGCTATGGAGAGGATTGGTAAGATTATGAGGGGCTTTGAATGGAATGAGATTCACGACGCAATTGATCAAGTAGTTCATACACCGGACGCCGCATATATTCTTTGGGAAAGTGGTGCCACGAGCATTGGTAAATTGCGGGATGGAGAAACGTATAATAAACAAATGCTTTTTAATCGAGCCTTGATTGTGGGGCTTTGTGAGACTAAAGGTCAACGTGATTTTTATGAATATTGGTGTAAAGAGTTTGATGATGATCGCGCTGTTGTTGAAGTTATAAAAAATGAGGATAAGATTGACGCAGATGGCGTCTATTATAGATTAACGCCTAAAGGAGAGGCTTATTTGCGGAACATGCGCGCAGAAGAAGAGTGGTCATTTTAATGCGGCAGAGCTTAGAAACGTTAGAAGCTATAGCATTTGACAATCCCGTTACTAGATTACGTTTCAAAGATGGAACCACAACTAGGGTTGTCTGCCAAGAGAATAGAGAATATGATGCAGAAAGAGAGTTCATGCGGGCTCTCTTATCTGCTATATATGGCGAAGATGTAATTAATGATATATTACGTGAGAAGTGCGGCGGTTGGTATGAAAAATATTCGGACAAAAATAGATCAGATATTTCTCTGAACGGGTTCCCGCAATTTACTGATGCATTGACCTATATAGATCGGAGCGCATTTTTAGATGATGGAAGATAGGCAGTTTTGTTCACATTGTGGTATGCTCTTGATTAAAAATCAGAGTGGATTACTTTGTCCATCCTACGGCATAGAGTACGTAAAGATTAAGAACTGGTATTTTAATAAAGAATATGCAGAGAGGAATTTAGGATATAAAAATGGCAAAATGTAGCTTTTGCGGTAAAATATTTCGTCCTACAGAACCTATAAAGAAACTTACTATTAAAGAAGGATACGTGCGAAAAAAAGGCGATCTCCTCTTTCCAGATTTTGGAGAAACTATAGCTTATATATGTAAAGACTGTCTTCCGCATATAGATATTCGACGTGTAGAGTATGATAGTGTTAGATTGTCCTAAGTGCGGGAGCTTACTTAAACGAGAGGGATTAAAATATAGTTGTCCTAATTGTGGTTATAGTAAGTATGGAATGCGACATTATTATCAGACACAGTTTGCTAGGTGCCCTAATTGCGGATGTATGGGTAGTTGGCGTAGAGATCTAGGTATGTATAAATGTATATACTGCGGGAGGATTTTTAATGGTAGAAGTAACCGGCTCTAGTACATATGATATACTTGATCAACTATTGGATTGTGCTTGTAATTTAATTAAAAAAGAGATTGATAGATCTACTGTGTTGGCTAGATATTATGCAGATTCTAATGAGTATACATTCTATTGTACACTATTAGAAGCCTGCGAAGATATTAACAATGCACGATATACTGTAGGTGATTTAGCTCACCTTGCTGATGAGATAGGGATACTATAATGTTTTAAGAATATAATACTCTTAGATCGTTGCGGAGGATGCGTATACCTGCCGATAAAAAATGTTTTCTAACAGCAGACGGTAAATGTATCTATCCTATGAACACTCTTTGCGATGGTTGTACTATTTATCATGATCATCAACCTATATTTGGTAAGAAGTATACGTATAAATATAGAAGTGGTTTGTGTAATGGGTAAAAGTCTTGATTATCTCCGCCAAGGAGGATTTGTTTTACCGTATAAATTACGAGGACATGCTCCGGGTGAAGTTCAATTAAATCCAGAACAGATTGAGTTACGTAATTATGCAATGCGTTTAGCAGATATGATTGAGGCAGAGTCAATCAATCATGCTTTTGATATACCAAGAGTAGTAGATGAAGATATGATTAGACAATGTCCTTTCTGCGGCGGTCCTGCATCATTACATTGGTCTGAACCAGGTCATGAAGATAGAGTTTGGTGTATTATTAGATGTGATGATTTTAAAAGTGCTTGTCCGGGTAGTAGCTTAAATACTTGGTATCCTACCAAAGATGAAGCTATTGCCGCATGGAATAGACGTCACGAAAGAACATGTATTCCTGTATGGAAAGATGTTGGGCATGGTGTTCAATTTCCTTTTTGTTCAGAATGCGGCGGAGAGCTAGAATATCGGTATCCTTATTGTTCGCAATGTGGAGCTCGCAATCTGAAATATAACAATGAGTCTATATAAATTTAATGTGGTACTTTTTTTATTAAAAGACTCATGAGATGCGGGAACTAGGTATTAAAAAAAGTACCACAATATTAAAAAGTGGTATTTTTTTATTGGAAGGGTAATGTAAGTGTAAAGACCATGCCTGCTAAAAATATGTAATTTTCTACCACTTTTATTGGAAGGGTAATGAAAATTCATTAGGCAGCGGCCGCAGGTAAGGGGAGTGTAAATTTCAACATTAAAAAAAAGTACCACAATATTTAAAAAAAGTACCACATTCCGCCGAAAAAAGTACCACATTCCGCCGAAAAAAGTACCACCCTAAAAGATAAAGATAAAGATATATATATAAGTAGGGGAAGAAAACCCTGTTAGGGTTTCCTTCCTAGGCTACTATTGGTTAAATATATTTATACCTTGACTTTATTAATAATTTTTGATATAATATATTAAGGAGGTAGTATTAGTGGAAGAGCCATCTAGTATTTTAGTAAGTGTGGCTGAAGATCACATGCAAATTAGAAATTACGAACCCGGTGTCGCCGCTCTGGCTTCTACTTTTGGTAGAGTAGAAGATGATAGAAGAATAATTAATAGAACAGAACTTACAGACAACATGAAAAAGCTGTTTGGTTTATCTAAATATAAATGTAAACAAATTATTGATGTACTTTTGGAAACAGGATTGTTTGAACAAGGGGAGAGTGTTAATGAGCTATATGTAGTTCAATTAACTACTAACTTTTTAAAGATGTTTGTAACTACTGTACGTTTTTGTTGTGAACATTTGTCTACATTTACATTTAAGGTATATTGTTATTTATTTAATAAATATAATATGCATATATATTATCAGTATAATGATAATTATTTTTTTAGTGAGAAAGAAATTCTTGAATCTATTGGATATAGTCGTAATGTGAATATTAGACGTAGGTTAAAAGAGAGTTTAAAGATACTCAAAAAGCTAGGATTAATTGAGTATAGCGAAGAAGCTGCGGGTAGACCTGGTAAACATGGCGTTTATCATGAATTATATGCTGTATATAATTATAGCCCAATTCAGAAGAATGCATTACAGGAATTGGTTGATGAGGGTGAAAAATTAAGTCCTAATATTGTTAGTGAAGCAGCTGCTATGGAAGTAGAGATTCCTAAGAAGCTAGAACCTGATAAAGAAGAAATGAAATTATTCCAAGAATTTCTTGAATTTAAAAAATGGAAAGAGCTACATGAATAAAGAAACATGCTCTACTTGTATATATTATGCGGGAGGTAGTTGTCACCGTTATCCAGAAACTATTGTGAAGAGAAAGAGCGATTGGTGCGGGGAACATCGTAAAGAAAATAAATATGATACCACAATTACCTATAACCGTCCATTAGAAGTTAGTACTGTTCTATTATAGTTAGGATAATAATGGAGTTTTGGGAAATAGTTTTAATGGTTTTAGATTTTATGTTCTTAGCTGCGGCTATTGGTGTATGTGTGGCAGGTAGACATAATTCTAATTTATATAGCTTGTATAGAACAGACTTTTTAATTAATTTATTGCTTGGAATTGCTAATACTTTCTTAACTATTAGTAATTATGATAACGTAGCATTTTTCTGGTTTTGTTTAATTTTTACAGGTTGGTTATTTGGTTGTTCTACCTATTCTTTTGTTAAAATGTTAGATGTGAAAGATAATAATGAATAAAGATATAGAAAAATTTACTATAGCTGGTTTTTTGATTTGTTTATTTGTGGGTATTGGAATTGGACTATTTATTGGATGGGGTGTTGGTCAAGGATTAGCACAGAACCAAGAACAACAAAAGGTAGAAAATATTACTAACGTAGAACAACGTTGGGGTGGAGTTGAATCTGAATTTGACTATGATATAATTTTTGATAAAGCTAGTGGTGTATACTATGCTATTATTAAGATAGATAATGATATTGCTATGACTCCGCTGTATAATGTAGATGGTCTACCTCTTTGTGTAGATGATATTAATCACGGTGATATTAATATGGCTCTGCAGGACGTGAAAACTAATTTAAAGAGGTTAGAAGAATAATGGAAACATTGTTTTTATATTTAGCTATAGGCTTTGTATTAGCGAGGACATAATGGATTTTACATTTATTATCTTAATTATTATATTTGTGTTCTTCTTTATCTTCTTTGGTATACCTCTATTATGTATGTTTGTTGACTATTTGGAGAAATACTGGCTATGATAGTATTTATTATAATTTTTGTTCTTATAATTCTTGCTTATGGTAGTTTTATAGTGTTCTTATACTTTAAACGTAAGCAAAGAGAGAAAGTTGCAGAGGAAGAAAAAAAGAAATAATAGAAGAGGAACGAAAGAAAAGGATTGCTAGAGAAACACAACGTGAATATGATTTATGGTCACGTATTATGTTTGAACGTGGCGGTCCTGATGATGATTTTATGTAGAGATTAAACTATAAATATATTTAGATGATTAGATATGAAAGAATATTAACTATGGACCTAAACGATGTAGATTTTATAGCATGCTAGTGAATTTCCTGTGATATTAATGAATTTGATGTTGTGCCAGTGAATTTCATAGTATACCAATAAATTTGATACTGTGTTAGTGAATTTCATAGTATGTCAATGAATTTCATAGTATACCAGTGAATTTCATAGTATATCAGTGAAACTGGGTGTCACATTATACAACCAGCAGTCAAGAAAAATTTTTGAAACAAAAACCAAGACCGAGAAATTTATGTCTTTGCGAATTTTGAGTCTCCCTTGTACAATATCTTGTATTTTTGAGATAACATCTTTTTCACATATTTTGTATCACTTCCGATACGTTAATCGGAAATTTTTACGAGACGAGTATTTGTCCGTCTTAACTAAAAAGTGCAAAATTTCCGATTAAACCTGCTCGTCTAAGGGAATGTCAAAGGCAACCGCCGCAGTCACATCTCAGAATTTTCATTTTGGAATCTTAAAATAAAATTTTCATTTTTGAGTCTCGCATATAAATTTTCATTTCTAAACAAAACTCATTTTCACTTTCACTCTTGGTTATAATAAATATTGTTGACAGCAGATAAATCACTATGTTATAATATATAATGTCAAGAGGGAGAGGTAATTAAAACTTTTCCGAGTTCCGCCGGCAGAGCTTAAAAATCTTGACACCAACTGTTAAGAAGTTTATTCTTGACAATAGCATCAAAGATATGCTATAATATAAATATAGAAAAGAGGGGATGGCCTCCCCTTAAAACAACGAGCCCTTGCTAGGGCAGGATTGCAAAGGAGCAAGTAAAATGGCTGAGGTTAAAGTTACGCGCAAGGATCTGTTCACCTGGATGCGGGATGTGCTTAACGAGATTTCTTGTAATGATGAAGAGGACGAAGCAAAGCGTGGTCAGGCTATCGCTATGTGCGAGAAGTATGTTGAGCAGCTTAGCAAGGCCCGCAAGCCCACTGTGAACAAAGAGGCGGAAAAGACCGCTGATGAAGTTGCGGAGCTCATTGCGGCAGGTGGCCCTGACAAGGCTTGGACCGCTAAGGATATTGCGGCAGCTGCTGGTGAGATTTCTGTGCAGAAGGCTGCGGCGGCACTGCGGAAGCTCGTGCAGCGTGGTACTGTGACGATGCTGGAGAAGGAGCATAAGAGCGATCCTAACTCCTACCAGATGGCTTAGTAGCTATCTGACTTACTTTAGAGGTGGGGCTCGCAATGCGGCGGGCCCCAATAGAGATTAGATAAGAGGGTTGGAGTATTGAGTGAAGTATACTTTTGTAGATGATGCTGGTCATAAAAGAACAGTTAATATTCCGCAGGAGTATATTACTCTGAATACTCATGCTTTAGGTATTACTGAGCAAGAAGCTATTGATATGTGGCTTAGTGATGAAGGATATATAGTTAATCCGGTCGTCCAAGAGCTAACAGAAAAAGCTAAACAAAATGGTGTAGGTAGCGCGGGAGTGGCTAGTAGACCTAAGAATACACGAAGACAGGTCGCCCGCAAACCAGACTATGAAAAACGATGGTTGATTGAATACGCGGCAGAAGCCCTTAAGAATGTCGTTAACGGTGAGCCCGCGTATTGGAATAGTGATGAAAAGATCGAGCTGCCGCACTTAGATAATATCGAGATTACCAATCCAGAGCGTATAATCTCTTTCACTCTTGGTGAGAATGATTACAGCTTTACTCTTACAAAACATCGTAAGAAAAAATAATATAATAAATTCACATTCTTTCCTTTCTCTTGGAGCCTTACTTTGTGGTGGAGTAAGGCTCTTTTTTTTATGCGGCGACCTGTTCAAATATTTTTTTAAACAGAAGTTAGCTTAGGTTAACTTTTTAAAAGCGTATATTAGGTTTTAGGAAAATTTATGCGGCTAGAGCGTATAGGCCCTGATTAACAAAAATTGGGCGTATAGGTGAGCGACCGACCTCACCGCCGTAAACGGCGGGTTTACGAACATCTGTTCTATAGTTAACCATGGTAAACTTTTTAATAAAAAAATGTTAACTTTGACTAACTTTTAATAGTTAACCGCAGTAAACTTTGTTAGGTTTTAGGAAAATTGTGAATTTTTTGTGAAAATTGCGGATTTCGCTTGATTTTTTCGTGCATGTGTGGTAAAATCGCCGGCAATTGTGGAAATTTTGTGAATTTTTTGTGAAGATACTTGACAAAATGCGCGTTTTGTGCTATGAAAAGTTAACTATGACTAATTTACAATAATTAACTGCGGTTTACTTTTTCTTGGAAGAGTTAACCTTGACTAACTCACTCATTGTTAACCTTGGTTAACTTGGGTGCATAGGAAAAGCCCGCATTGCGCGGACTAATCCTAAATTTTAATTTAATCGGTATCCGCTCCCATCATCTCGGGCGTTCCATAGACCGTCGTTTTCTTTGTGGCGTCACTTACAAGCAAACCGCGCTTTACACCACGCCGAAGCAGTCCCGTGGCTTTCTGAACAGTCCGCACAAAAGGAAAGTTTTCAAGCACTTCACGAGCGGAAACCGGCTCCCCATGTTGACGCACCCATTCGACAATTTTATCAATATCATTGTCGTTTTGAATCTGCTCTTTTGTGCGGCTGTCCCCGCTCTTCTTTACGGGTTTGTTCATTGCGGTTTCCCATTTTGTGAGGGTTTCCACCATATCGGCGGGCATATTATCCGCGAAGTTCTCACGGATATACGCAAGCAGTTCTTTACGTGTAGGGTTTTTCGTGGTGGTGGTGGTGTTCTCGGTCATGTTCTTTCCTTTCCTTGACCGTGGAGGATAATCTTTTGTTATCCCCTCTTGACAACTATTATATTACTCGCTTTCGTTTGACTTGTCAATACTTTTTTGAAACTTTTTTAGCCATTCTTGAAACTTTTTTTGCGGGCGTTGCCACGCGCCACGAGCAGGAATAGTTGTAGCTTTTTTATGCTTTCTACGTTTTCCCTCTTGTAAAATCTTAAGTTCTATGATACAATCAGAAAGTGCGGTGTGCTCTTCTTGAAAACTTGCATCATTGATAAGAAAACCGTAAACCGCTTGTGCGTTAGTTGGCAATTTTCCCGTTTCAGTAAGCAATTTATTTTCAACACAAAATTGAAAATATTTTTGTAGCTTGCAAATAGTTTCAGCTGCTAGCGCTTGCGTACAATGCCATTGCACACCATAGGGAACAAAGAAACCGCAAAACCCATTAGAGTATAATTTAATCGTGTTATTGAGTGCTTTACGATCAAATACCGCATTATGCGCCCAAACTTCTCTAATCTTGTAAGTTTCACAATCCCTTGCAAACTCACGCCATATTGTGATAAGCGGTTCAATAGTTAGACTACGGTTTGCAAGTTCAGCATAATAAAGCGGCAACTTTTCAGCATAATAGCACGTTTTCATTAAATCGGCGTTACCGTGCCACGTTTCACTAACTAAAGCCTGATAAGATTTAACTATATTAAAATCTTTATCGGCTACAACCCATCCAATATCGTACACAATAGGCGCGTCAGTTGTTCCCGCGGTTTCAGTGTCAATGAGAATACGATACAAAACCCAATCCATCCTTTACTATCGTTTTGCCTTGCCAACGTTGACAAGTATTATATTAAGGGATGCGGCCACCATTGTCAAGCGTCAATAGCAAAGTTTTTTAAAAATCTTTTTTCAAAAAAGTTGTTGACAATAGGTTGCGGGCTATGGTACAATAGAAATATAGAAGGGAGGATGAAAGATAAGGAACATAAAATGCGGCTGCGGGATGCTGTTACCCGTTGCAAGACAGTGTAGAATAATTTTAAGTTAACCACGGCTAACTTTTTTGAAAGTATCACTTCCATTATATCATAGTGGGCTGTGGCAGTCAAGCTCTGTTACTATTTTGTAATAAGTTAACCTAGGTTAACTCGTGGGCAGTTTTCACTCTCCCGCAATGAGTTGTCAACTTGGGGATGGCCTTGCTTGACCTCACGATTAGAATAATACTACTATGCAAACCAAAAGTCAATAGAAAAATGCGGCTGTTACCTTTTTGTAATAAGTTAACCTAGGTTTTAGGAATTGTGAAGATGTTGTGAAGATTACAATTTGTCCTTGACTTTTTTGCGGGCGTGTGGTACAATTTTCACCGGCTCACACGCGCGTTTTGATAAACTTTCATTATATCATGCGGCGGTTGTGCTGTCAAGTACTTTTTTACAAAAAAATAAGCGGCCATTACTGACCGCTTACAAGAATAGATGATCGAATATTAACATTTGATGAACCGTCAATAATATAAGTAATACACTCATCATCATAATCTGATTGACTGTAATTTAAACGCAAAATATTTTCTATTATATCTTCAATATTATCAAGGTCTGACAATGCGTTTTCTTCGTTTGGGTCTATTACTTCAATAGTAAGTTGATAGATTTCTCTAGTCATTGTAGCACAACCTTTCTAATGATGCAAGCATTCCGTTAAAATTAGTTGCGTCGATAGTTTCCCCTTTCCATTGCTTGCGCACGTCCGCGTTATCGTCTACTAAAATAGCATCTTTAATTTTACAATAGCGACGTTTGGGTGTTCCATATTTAATTATATGGCATTCTGATACCATAGGCAAGTGTTTTTTTAACCAACCTTTCTTTACTTGCCTTACTCGCCAGTCATAAGCATAGCTACTATTTTTAGCTAACCAACTAACTACTCCGATAGTGTACCCTAGTTCAATGAGTTTGTCAAGCACTTTTTTAAGTTTTTTCATACTGCCTAATGGGCGTGCTTCACAATAAGGCATTGCATCATGATTATTTAATCGTTGCTCCCATTGTGGCACGTCATACAAGCCCGCTAATGTTCCATCCATATCAAAATAAATTGCTTTCATTATAGCACACCTACCAAAAAATAGCTAGAGATAATTCCAACCGTGATAGCGGTCATTGAAGCGTTTTTAATTTTATCCGCGTGCGGGCGTCCTAATTTAAAGTCTCTTATTAGAGCGATAGCATTCGATACTAGCCAAATACCCTGACCCAACAAAAACCATGCACCTACTACACACTGACCGACAATTGTCAAGGCCAAAACAACTAATTGAAGTTGCTCCCATATTTTTCTATGCTGCTCCCGCATTTCAGTTTCCTTTCTTTTGGTGAGATAAGGATACTACCATTTTAATTTTTTGTCAAGCGGAATCCCAAAAATATTTTTTCAATTTCAAAAGTGAGTCTCGGTTTACAATTTTCATTTTCATTTTTACTAGTCACAATTTTAAACTTTCAATTCTAACATAAAAATTAAATATTATGCGGCAGTAGCATAAAAATATATTTTGTCAAGGGTTAGCATGAAAAATTATTTTGTCAAGTAAAATTAGAAACTTTCATAAAATCTTCATAAAATAAAAAACAGAATTATCTATCTTGCAATCAGTAGTTAACTTGGGATATTGTCTTGCTCAACCTGACAATTAGAATAATACTACTATCATTCTAGTTTGTCAAATACTTTTTTTAGAAAATAAAAAAAATGAGCGGCAGGACTGTCTGTCTACCACCGCTCACCTTTGTCTAATATTATTGTAGCATACTTTTTAGAGTGTCGCAAGTATTAAACCACAATTTAATAACGCGGCTGCTGCTATTTTCTTTCCTACTGAACACGGATAACAGAATAAAATATAAGCACCTCCCATTATCATACAACCGCTAATAATTACGCTTGCCAACAATGCTAACATGATACTATTATTCTTTCTTTAGATAATATCGTTTTGTTCATCCTCCCGCCATTCATTATAACAAATAATAGCTATCTCAATACAATCATCAATAGACAATGCGGGGATATTATTACGACCGTGGAGTAATTGCGCGCAAGTTTGCACCATTAAAAAGACTTCCATCAAACGAGCTTTTTTATTATCTGACTTACTTATCTCAATATTTTTGTAAGTCATAATACTTTCAAGCCAGTAATAATATTCTTCCGTGTTCCAAATATGATAATACACTTCTTTTTGATCGTCCGTCAAGTCCTCAAAGATAAGTTGCGAACTCATAATTAGAACCTTTCTGTTAGGTGTCTTTCTCTTACTGCTATTAGGTTATCATAGGTGTTTTATTTTGTCAAGCACTTTTTTAATTAAAGCAGTAATTTAATAAGTGCATAGGATACACAAACAACAAATGACAATCCCGTGATAATTGCGAGGATGATATACAATACTAACATTTTAGAAGCCTCCCGCATTACGTGAGGCGTCGCCCGCACCACGGGCAATAATCTACTTTAGTATCAATGAATACAGGTTTGGTAACAAGCATGTTTAAGTGACCGCCAAACAACGGCACGGTTTCGTTCACAACTTTGTTAGTGGCAACTTCAAGGTACCAACCATGACGAGAATGCGTCACGCCAAAATAGATAAGTACGCCCTTATCCCCATAGGGATTGTCCATCGTAGGATAGCTGATCGAAGTATCGGCGCTAGTGTCATTATCGCAGTGACAGCACATTGTTTTTCCTTTCTCTATTGGATGATTATAGATTATCATCTTTGTTAGTTTTTGTCAAGAACTTTTTTTATTTTATTTTGTAAGATTTTTTAATGGCCGTAATTCACAGGATTTTCTATTATAGCGTGATTAACAGAATAATGCAATATATATTAGTAGACAAATGTTACTCATGAATATATGTTCACGTGTCCAAATGAACATATGAACAGACGTTCATAAGTACAAATGTTCGTTTGTCAACCGTGGCTTACTTTACAAACAAATGTTCGATAGAACAAATGTTCGTTTGTTTACCATAATTAACAGTTCGTACAAATGTTCTGTTGTTAACCGTAGTTAACTATGACCGCATTACTCAAAGTTAACTATAGTTTACTTTCTCCTTTCTAGCCTATTCCCATACGGTACCCATGTTACTACGCAATTGTGGAGATTGGGTAACGGGAAGGTAACGGCGCTAGTTTCTCGTCGGTTTCGTGCCTTGTGCGTGCTAATATACATAGTGTCAGAAACGACAAGGGACGTTGATATAACGGAATAGAGAGGGAGTGTTTCACGTGAAACAACTTGGAAGCATCACCGTTAAAGCAACTAACGGAAGCATTACCGCACAAGTTGTGGCGATCAGTGGTGAGGGCGTGGCCTTGGACGTGCAAGCCCATGTAAACGGATACGGCGCGGGAGGTTTCCACCGTGTCGAATTGGTACCGATTGAAGCAACCGCCGCAGAGTTGGCCGTTAGTGTTGGTACAATAGATAGTAGTGATATATGGGACGCACTCGCAAGCATCGAACGCGCCGCCCTTGGTAAGATGAGACAAGCCGCGCAAGCCGCGCAAGTGCTCCGCAGTCAGGCGTTGACCGCCATAGTCCGAGAGTTTGGCAAGTGCTCCCGAGCATGCCCATGCTATAACGTCTTGTAATAACCCATAGGAAACGCGCCCACTATTCCAACTTGAAACTAAAGGAGTTTCAGCCATGATTAAGACGATCAAAAACAGCGACGGAATTATCACCCTTGGCATCCTCGCAGTTCGCGAAGATCCCCACTCGCTCCCCTCGCAAATGCTCCGTGTTCATGCTGAAATTATTATGAACGATACACTAGCCGCCTTGTACTTGGTGGCCGATAATGGAGCCATGAAACGCGCCGCCGCGTTTCTCACCGATGAAATGACGGAAGCGGAAACGTTCGACCGGCTCGCCCGATATTGTAAACCGGAGTGTATCGCCCATCACTTGGAAGCATGGGCGGAAGCTGACCCGTATCGCGTCGATTGGGCAACGTGTGACGGATGCAATCAGGCCGCCGCCGCGCTCCGAGCTGAAGCGGACGCGCTAGAGCTCCAACGTTTCGCCCGCATTGCTTAAGCTATAGGCCATGGAATCCCCGCCCACTGAAGGGAGAAAAAACGTGAGCGGGGTACTTTTAGGAATTGCGCGAGGCTACGAAAAAAATTGTGTTCGCTCTCGACAAACACACGTTCATACCATTTTTCTAAAACCGTAATCACATATCTTCAAAAAAGATCATGTAAATTGCACCAACCAATGCTCCAAAGATACCTACTGCAAAACATGTTCCAAAAATAGTGGCAGCTATATTAGGAAAAGCGATACTAAAACATACAAACCCTATTATTAACCCAAATACTGCAGCCGCTATTCCAATAGAACATAAAACCTTTACTGTTGTACACATTAGTCACTACAAACCGCTAGAGCAATAATAAATGCTACTGAAACAATAGGAGCACCAATCCAACAACACACTGTAGCTACATCAGGAACGGGAACAAACGTAAATATGACTGCTCCAGCTATCCATAGCGCAGTACAAATTATCATAGGGATTAAACTTTTATAACTCATACTAAGATTCCTTTTTGACTAATATACTATATAAAAACCATGCACTTACAGTAGTAACAGCTAAGAAAGCAACGATAGCCAAAATCATTGCTGCTACTGTCCAACTAACAAACACCCCAATACAGACAAATGCTGGTATTCCACCTACTATTAAAGCACTTAGAAGCCAGCATCCAATAATCTTTAAAATCTTCATCAATAATATTTACTATTTCTTCTCTCTACCCTTCTTAGATTTAGATGGACTAAATAAACTATATGTACTCCGCACTGCATATTGTCCGCATCGTCTGGCCATCTTACTACCAAAAGATTTTGCAAATCCCTTACTCATCCTACTTCTTCCCTTTCTTTTACAGTAATCTTTTGCCACTTATTTGTCTTATGCTGCTCTATAATCATTTTTGCCATATCAATACTACTACAAATAAAATTTTCTTCTTTATCACTTTTAATATCTCTGATAGTCAAATCATACCAAATCGGTTGCTTTTGACATTGCATGAGGCTACCTCCCGCGGAATAACCACAAATAAATATAATAAGATGTCATTCCTATTAAAAATATACCTATAATAATAAGCAAGATAATAGCAAATACTAATGGATTCATTATAATAGACCATCCAAGTAAAACTATTAATCCAACAACTAAAGTACCAAGTAGAATACTAATTATAATTTCTTTCACAACTATAAATCTCCAATATATATTAGATAAAGGAACGATGCTATAACTAAAACTGTTGATGCTATTAATCCAATAAGAATTATTACACCCATTGTCTCTGGCATTAAAATTCCTATAATCATAGGAACTCCAACAACTACCGCAGCTATCAAAACATAGATTACAAATTCCATTACTACCAATCTACTGTTAACATCTGTGTCTCTTTATTATAGCGTGGATGGTATCCAAATCGTTCTAATTGCGGGACGATAATTTCTTCTACATCTCTTGGAAAAACACCACCCAAGTACCAAACCAAACGATTTTGTCCAAGAGCAGATTGAGCTCTAATATGAGTAAGAACCTGTCTTACTACTGGATGACGTTGACGAAAAATTGCGTTATCTACTTTTGCTTTATTTTTTCCCATATATACTCCTTTTATGCGGGTCTTATTGGAGGTTGAATTTTAAAACAAAGAGAGGTATAAAGAACTGCTATACATGAATATATTAAAGATGTGCATTTTACTAATTCATCGGAAATACCTATAGTTGCTAAGATAATTGTTGTAAAGATATATACAGAAAATCCTATTACTATCATAAATAAAATTTTTATGTGAGTATTCATAAAGCACCTCCCTTTTCATTAATTATATTATATCACAAATAAGAAAAATTGTCAATAATAAATAATGCGGCAGCCCGTAATTTCTTATATCACTTAGCAAATATTATATGAAATTTCGGGGTAAAATTGAATAAAAATATCATTATATTTTTTACATATAATAGAAAAATTTTTCTCTTAGAGCTTGACAGTGTATTATACGATGTGTTATAATATAAATATCAAAAGGAAGGAGTTTTCTGCGTTAAGAAAGGAGTTCTATGTTAATATTATCTAATGATTTACAAACCGCAGAAGAACGCTCCGCCTATGTCCAAGATTATCTGGATAAACATCCTCACGAATATCTCTCTCAAAGAGATTTATCTTATATAAGTGACTATATTTTAATGGTAAGCCAGAAAGATCAAACTAAAAGAGAAAAACAATCAAATGCACCAATATTAACATATAATAGAGAATGTACTGTAAACAAACGGGAGAAGTCATTAGAAGAAATCGTATCTGGACTTGAAAACGGAGAAGACGGTTTATATGCCTTAATTAACAATGATAAAGATCAAAAACTGGATCATAAACAAAAATTAACAGAATGGGATTTTGAAAATATACCTGGACTTAAAGAACAACAAGAAATTATTGATAAACTAGAAGAGCAGAAGAAAACTGCGACTGGTAGAAAACGTAGTAGTTTACAGAATCAAATTATTGAAACATATCAACAGATGTATGTTATCAAAAATAGTTATAGAAATCCATCAATTAAGAAGAAATCTAATGCTTATTTAAAGATATTTGCGCATCTCACCATCCCAGAAGATGACGAAGATATTTATATTGATGAAAAAGGTTATGCGCGATCAAATGCGGCAGTCAGCCTTTTGAATCCCTCACACATATCATTTTTACTAAGAAACTATGTTCAGTTAAAAGAAGAAACTACAGATGACTTACAAAGTGATATGCGGTATATACTTATGGATTTAGAGAATTTAGTAGAAAAGGCATTAGAACATGATGAGTTATTATACAATCTTCTTATTTGGAAAATAGATGGTCTAAGTGTTAAAGAAATCCAAGAGAAAATGGACAGTCAGTTTGGGGAAATACATAGCGAACCTTATTATAGTACGCTATGGCGGAAACGCATCCCTAAATTAATAGCAGAGCAAGCACAAAAAGATTATCTTATTTGGTATTATACTAATATTGAAAAGGGTAATTGGAAACGCTGCAGTAAATGCGGCGAGATAAAATTAGCACATCCTTTATTCTTTAGTAAGAATACAAATAAACAAGGATGGTATAGTCATTGTAAAGACTGTAAAAATAAAAAAGATAATGATCAAAGGCCCGCATAGACGGGCTTTTCTCATATAAGGAGGTGTTTATGGCAAGATTAGTTTGTACTAAATGCGGACGAGAAAAAGCAGAAACCGATTTTTTTAAAATGAAAGACGGAGAACGCTGTGACATGTGTAAGCAGTGTTTAACAATGCACATTGATAATAGAAAACCTGAAACATTTACTTGGATTCTTGAAAAATTTGATGTTCCATATATTGAGAAGAAATGGATAGAACTTAGTAATAAAATTTATTCAAAAAATCCGTCTAAATTTGGTCCGAGTTCTGTAATTGGACAATATATCCGTACCATGAATATGGTACAGTATGCGGACTATTGTTATGCGGATACGGATAGACTTAATTTTAAAGATCAAAAAACCGAAGAAGACGCAGCCCGCAGACGAGCGCAGGCTGGCCGCAACGAAGAGTTTGAGCAAGAATTAAAAGGTAGGCTTGAAAGAGGGGAAATTAGTCAAGCTGAATATGATACTCTTACAACGACTAATATAGAAATAGAAGCAACCCCGCTTACTTTTGCAATGCCTGATACTAACGCTCAAGAAGATAAAATATTGTCAGAGTTAACAGAAGAAGATCAGTTATATCTGATTAATAAATGGGGAGCTCTTTATAAGCCTTCTGAATGGGTGCGGATGGAGCAGACATATACCAGATATGCTAATGAATATGATATGAATGTTGACCGCGAAGAAACATTGAAGAAAATTTGTAAAGTATCTCTCAAACTGGATAACGCGGTTGACAGTGGGGATATGACTGCCGCGAAGAACTATAATACAATGCTAGATACCCTCCGCAAATCCGCAGCCTTTACTGCCGCACAAAATAAAGAAGAAAAAGATAAAGAACTCGATACCATTGGAGAGCTTGTAGCGTTATGTGAGCGCGATGGCGGTATTATAGAACAATTTCCTGTTAATCCAGATGAATATCCACAAGATAAAATAGACTTTACTATTAAAGATTTAAAAGCATATAATTACAATCTTGTTGTTAATGAACTTGGCCTTGGCGATCTGATTGAATCTTATATGCAGAAACTCGATCAAGCAGAGCAAGCTGATAATGATATGTTTGATGACTTAATCACAAATAAAGAAGAAGAAGCGGCACAAGAATTAACAGATGCGGAAGCCGCGGAGTTTCAAGAGTTTATGCTTGAACAAGAAATTGAGGATGAAGCTGATCGCCTTTTGGAGGAATTAGGAGGTGAATAATGGCATTAGACAGTTTACTTTCTATTGGAGAATCCAAGAAATCAGAATTAAAAGAGTTTGAAGAAAAGAAACAAAAGATTGAACAAAATTCAGAAAAATTGCGGCAGCTTATTGCGTATTGGAGAGTATATCCTGATCGTTTTATAGATTATTTGTGTAGTTTAAATCCGCATAACACTTTTCACTTTTTCTTTTATCAGCGTTTGTTTCTGCGGGTAGCTATGCGGCATCAGTATGTATATGCAACATTTGTTCGTGCATGGTCTAAATCATTTATGTCAGTTATGTGTTTAATGATTAAAGCTATTCTTTATCCAAGAGCAAAGTTGTTTGTTGTATCTGGTGGTAAGGAACAGTCTGCATCAATTCTTAGTTCTAAGGTCCAAGAAATCTGTGGGCTGATTCCCGCACTTGAGAAAGAAATTATTTGGGATACTCGTGGTACAACAGCACGCACATCACAAACAAAAGATAGTGTTATTTATACATTTAAAAATGGTTCTACACTTGAAAATATTGCGGCAACCGAGCGATCGAGAGGTCGTCGTTTTCAGGCTGGTTTGATGGAAGAGTGTGTAGGTATTGATCAGGAGATACTAAATAATGTAATACTCCCTACAATGAACGTTAGTCGTATGGTTAATGGTAAGATTGATCCTAATGAAAAGTTAAATCAATCAAGTATCTTTGTTACAACTGCAGGATATAAAAACACATTTAGTTATGAAAAACTGATTCAATTTCTTTGCCAGATGGCAGCTCGTCCAGACAATACCATGATTTTAGGTGGAACTTGGCGTGTTCCAATGGTCGAAGGTCTATTGGCTAAAGATTTTATTCGACAACTAAAAATGGACGGAACATATAATGAGGCATCATTTGAACGTGAGTATGAAAGTCAATGGACAGGTGACGTAGAATCCGCATTCTTTAATTCTGAAAAATTTGATAGGCTCCGCAAACTCAATCTTGCAGAAGTTAAGTATAATAATAAGACTAATGCTAAAGGCTATTATCTACTTGGTGTTGACGTTGGTAGGTTTGATTGTACTACTGAAATTATAGTAATTAAAGTTACTCCAAGTGCAACTGGGGTACCAACTAAACAAATAGTTAATATATATACTATTGATGCAGATAATTTTATTCTTCAAGCAGTAAAAATTAAACAAATATTTCGCCAATTTAAATGTCGTGCGGCGGTTGTTGATGGAAATGGTCTTGGAGCAGGTCTTATTGACCTCTTGGTAGTAGATACAACCGATCCAGATACAGGCGAAACACTTCCTGGTTGGGGAGTTATTAATGACGAAAAGAAAGATGATGGGCGTTGGCGTTATAAGCAGCTACAAACTGCGGATACTATTTTAGATGCTTTATATATTATGAAAGCCAATGCTCCATTAAACTCTGAAATGTATGCTTATTGTCAATCTCAGATCACGAATGGTAAACTTCGTTTCTTAATCAACGAAAACATAGCTAAAGAAAAATTATTAAGTATGGAAAAAGGTAAAAAGATGAGTGCAATTCAGCGTGCGGAATACCTTAAACCTTACACCCAAACGTCTATTCTTAGAGATCAAATGTTAAATCTTGTTGAAGAAACAGAAGGTGTGAACATTATTTTGAAGCAGTCCTCTCGCAAAATTCGCAAGGACAAATTTTCTGCTTTAATTTATGGTCTATATTATTGTAAATTAGAAGAGGAAAAACATGGAAAACGCAAGAAGAGAAATATTGCGGACTGGATGTTTTTTAGCTAAAAATCTGGGTAAAAATGGATAATTTTAGTTGGTTATTTTTTATATATAATAGGTGATGTTTATGCAAGCAAGTTCGTTAGAATGTAGAATACATGATGTTTTAAAAGAAGCGGATATTCCTTTTGCAGAAGAGTACACATTTGATGATCTTAAGAGTTCTTCTGGTAGAAGCCTCCGCTTTGACTTCGCAGTGTTTGACGACGCGGGACAGCTAGATTATTTAATTGAAGCACAGGGTGAGCAACACTATCATCCTGTTAAAAGATTTGGCGGAAGTCGCGGTTACCATCGTCAACAATATAATGATGATCTAAAACGCCGTTATTGCTTTGATCATAATATAAAGTTAATTGCAATTCCTTATTTTGATGAGGACAAGATTAATCCTGAATATATTATGCGGGCGGCAGGATATTAGAAGGAGGGACGTGTTTGGCTAATATCAGATCAAAAGCGGAGCGCAATTTCAGACTCGTCTCTTCAAATTCAGAGCAGCGCCCGCAAACTTTAGACTTTAATTCTATTACTGTAGATGGAAAACGTATTACTGATAATATTTCTGTTTTAACTAGTAGTATTAAAGATAAATATTCTCATCCTACTCTTGGAAAAATAACTAAAGATATGGTAACAAGAGCTTTACAAGAGCATGATGTAAAACAACTTAGAGTATTGTCAAATTTCTTTTTTGAGACAGATGGTATTTATTCACGGTTATGTCGTTATTTAGCTTATCTTTATAGATATGATTATTTTATTACTCCAATTATTTTAGATGATAAAATCAAGGACAATAAAGTAATTGAAGGCTGGATGAAATCTGCGGCACTCTTGGATAGATGTAATCTTAAGAAAACATTTGGTGATATAGCCTTAACAATCTTAAAAAATGGTTGCTACTATGGTTATATGATGGAAAATAAAGATGGCGTTTATCTCCAAGAACTACCAGCTGATTATTGCCGTTCTCGATATAAGATGCGTGATACCTATGTAGTTGAATTTAATGTAAAGTATTTTGATGAATGCTTCAGAGATATACAATATCGCTTACGAGTTTTAAGACTATTTCCAAAAGAAATTCAAAGAGCTTATGTGGCTTTTAAGAAAGGTACGCTAAAACAAGATTATAATGGTGATGATCTTGGTTGGGTATTA
Organism: uncultured Bacilli bacterium; assembly: GCA_947628235.1. Taxonomy (GTDB): domain Bacteria; phylum Bacillota_I; class Bacilli_A; order RF39; family UBA660; genus UBA5578. Next base: position 32,901 of record CANQZC010000003.1, read on the forward strand.
CTTAATCCTGATCTTGGAGTTAAATTCGCTATTGGCGGTAATGGTGACGTACCTTTTTTTGCAGCTATCATTCCTGCTTTAATGGATTTAGATGAAGCTCAAGAACTTGACAAAGAAAAAATGAAGCAGCAACTTCTCCGCATTATTATTCAAAAGATGCCTATTGATAAAAATGGAGATTTGATTTTTGACCTAGATGAATCAAGAGCACTTCATAATAATGCTGTTAAAATGTTAGGTAAAGCTATTGGTGTTAATGTCTTAACTACATTTGCGGACGTTGATGTTGCGGATATGTCTGATAAAAGTAATGTCTCATCTGTAGACCAGCTTGATAAGGTTGAACGTACAGTTTACAATGAAGCTGGTGTAAGTCAGATGCAATTCAATACTAGCGGTAATTTAGCACTTGAAAAATCTATTGCTAACGATGAAGCCACAATGACTTCACTATTATTACAATTTGAGGCTTATGCAAATGCTTTATTAAAACCATTTAATAAAAATCCTAAACGATTATTGTATAAGGTTCAGATGTTACCTACTACTATTTATAACTATAAAGATTTATCAAAGATATATAAAGAGCAAACACAAATAGGTTTCTCTAAATTACTTCCTCAAGTTGCTCTTGGACATTCGCAATTAGCTGTTATGTCTACTGCATACTTTGAGAATAAGTTAATGAATCTTGATGAATTATTTGTTGCTCCACAAATGTCTTCAACTATGAGTAATAAAGATAACAATAATAATAATGCTAACCAAGAGAATGAAGAAGGTGGAGAACCATCGGCGGGAGAGGAAGGCGGACGTCCAGAATTACCCGAGGATGAAAAATCAGAAAAAACTATTCAGAACGAGGAAAGCGGGCAGTAAATGAATGGAAATCGTAGTGTAGCAACTATTGATGCACCTGAATTTATTAACGTTGAACCTTATAATCCGCTAATCTCTCAATGTGAAATCAAAGTTCTATATCTTGGAAAGAATCGTAATGGTTCTTATATTGATAAGAATACGGCTATTCAAATGGCTAATTCTTTACCAGGTTGCCCTATTGTAGGAGCCTATAGAAAAGATATTGATGATTTTGGTGACCATGGTCATGTAATTCGCATCGAGGATGGAGAAATTAGTTTTAGCTGTAAAACAGTTCCTTATGGCTTTGTTGCTCCTAACGCGAAAATATGGTTCAAAAAGTTTATAGATACTGATGATTTTAATAACGAAATCGAACGTGAGTATCTAATGACACAAGGTTATCTTTGGACTGGACAATATGAAGAAGCACTTTCTGCTGTCCAAGAAGGCAAAGGACAGTCCATGGAACTTGATGAAGAAACTTTAGATGGAAAGTGGGCAGAAGATAATAATTCCGGTATGAGTTTTTTCATTATAAATGACGCAATTTTTTCTAAATTGTGTATTCTCGGTGACGACGTAGAACCTTGTTTTGAGGGTGCGTCAGTCACAGCTCCAGACGTAAGCAAGAACTTTACGAAAGACCCAGAGTTTGCTCAGACTCTATTTACGATGCTTACAGAGTTGAAAGACGCACTAGATAAAGAAGGAGGGTCGCAAGTGGATAAATATGAATTAGAAGATATCAATGAAGCTACTGAAGATGCTATTGAAGAAACTGAACATGTAGCTGATAACGCAGAAGATACCGCAACAGATGTAGATACTACATCTGAAGAATCTGCGGACGAAGAAGCAGAAACTCTAATTGATACTGATGAATCCGATGACGCGGCAGATGATGATAATGCGGTCGCCACTTTGTCACTAGAAGCTGAAGCCACTGACCTAGGTGATAACGATGTCAATGATGCGGCTAATGATACAGATAGTGACGATATTTCCCGTCGTTTAATCCCACGTCTTGATATGACTGTTGAAGAAGCTGCGGATGAGCTTGAAAACCTTCGCGCAGAGGTCCAGAGCCTTCGTGACTTCAAACTTTCTATTGAAAATCAACAGAAAGACGCGTTGATTAATAAATTTTATATGCTTAGTGATGAAGACAAGGCAAATATCATTGAGCACAAAGAAGAGTACAGTCTTAAAGAACTTGAGGCGCAGTTATCAGTACTTTATGTACAGAAGAACGTAGATTTTAATGCGGATGAAAGTAATGATGAAGATAGCGATAATGCCGATCCTATTCTACAGTTCAGCTTAGAAGATACTGAAACAAGTGTTCCCGCTATTGTTGGTGCTCTTCGTAAAACGGTACATGAGTAATACAGAAGGAGGAATAAGCTGATATGTCTGTAACAATTAAACGCGATGGCTATGGACAGGTTGAACCAAATCATCTATCTGCTCCACGTAACGGCCAAGTTTATGCACAGCTTCCTGCTAACTCTGCTATTGATGTACTAGAGAATGGTGTGTTCGTAAAATATGACTATGAAAATGGCGAGTGTAACTTCACTGGCGACGGCGAATGGATGCTAGTCTTCAATGAAGAAAAACTCTATGACGAGCGCAAGCAAATGCACAAGGATTATGCACAGAAGAAGACAGATGCTTATGACGGCGTAATCGTCCCTCGTGTATTCCGTGTACAGCCTGGTGATATTTACACTACTAACATGGTCAAAGAAGCCGACTACAATAAGGGTGATGATCTAAAGGTCGGCGAACAGGGCGTGCTAGAATCTGGTACATCTACAGAAGCTCCTGGCTTTAAGGTAGTAGCTGAAACTACAATGCCTGATGGTCAGCCAGCTGTTAAAATTCAAGTTGTTCCTGTAGCGTCTGCTTAATTTGAAAGGAGGAAAGTATAATGGAATTTAAAGATCTAGTACAACTAGCAAAGATTGCTGCTCGTAATGATACTTCTACTCCAGTTGCTTACTCCTACGGAGACGAGAAATTCTCTCTAAGTCAGGTTAACGCAGCTCTTATGGAGGAACTAAATAGTCTTGCTAAGGACTATGCGACTTATCGTGAAAATAAAAATGTTATCTTCCGTCTAATTGAGGAAGTTATTGAGGACGTACTACCCACTCAGGTAGAGCAAATGTACGAGCAATTTGCGGACGTTCGTCGTGTTGCACAAGGTGACAAGGCCATCTTCCGTCAACGTATCAGTGATACTGCTCGCGAACGTGCTAAGAAACTATTCGTGACCCGTGTTGGTCTAGCTGGCCGTTATGAAACATTCATGCTAGATGGACGTGAGTTAGAAGTTGGCACAAGCGCAATCGGTGGTGCGGCTCGCATCGGCTTTGAGGAAATGCTTGATGGCCGCATTCAGTTCTCCGAACTAACAGAGATCGTTCTTGAAGGTATGAACGAATATATCTACAAGGAGATTGCAAAGGCTTTTGTTGCTATGGCAGAAAATGTACCTGAGGTACAAATGGCTACAGAGGCTGGGTTTGATGAAGAGACAATGGATGAACTTCTAACTATCTCTGATTCTTATGGTCACTCTGCTATTTATTGTACACAGGAATTTGCTGCAAAAATGAAGCCAGCAGAAGGTTGGGCTTCTGGTGACATTAAGGATACTCTATGGCGTGATGGTTATCTTGGATTCTATAAGGGCCATGACGTTATTATCCTTCCACAGTCTATGGTTGATATTACCAACAAGGAAAAGGTAATTGATCCTGCTCTTGCTTTCATTATTCCTGCTGGACGTGAAAAGCCAGTCAAGCTAGTCTTTGAAGGCTCTGCTTGTGTCCGCGAAGTCGAGGACAACGATGATTGGTCTCGTGACTTCCAGACATATCAGAAGTTTGGTATTGCTACTATTGCTTCTAACTGGATGTGCGTTTACAAGAATACAAATCTTAAGACTCAAACTCGTGGAGAGTAATTTAGCTTAAGATACAACAAATATGGGTAGGGCGACTACAAAATAGTTGCCCTACCTATTTTAAGAGTTACAAGGAGAAATAAATGTTAAATGATACTGATAGAGTTAAAGTTCGTAATCTAACGGATCAATATGTTATTTATAGAGATCCCGATACGAATTATAGGGTTGAATTTCAACCACACCAAGAGCGCGAGTTACAAGTAGGCGGGCTCCGCAAGTATTTTACTATGAAGGGCGGCCGCATTATTCTACAGAATTATTTAAGTGTAGAAAACGATGAACTCCGCGATGAATTTGAAATTCCAGCAGATCAAGTTGAATATGATTGGGATCGTGATAAGATTGTTTCTGTTCTTCTAAATGAAGATATTGCTGTGTTAAAAGATGCTCTTGATTTTGGTCCAGATGGTATTAAAGATCAGATTGCATCTCTAGCAGTTGAACTACGCATCCCTGATAATAATAAACGAGAAGCCATCTCTAATGCTCTTGGTATTAGCATTACCAATAAAATTAATCTTGCTGATCAAATGGCAGCAAAAGATGGCACTGAAGAAAAACCGGCTGAAAAGCCTACTCGACGTATTCAAACAAACGGTAGAAGACTTAATTCTGAAAATAATAAGAGTAGTGCTTCTTAAAAGAGAAAGGAGCTATTGTGGGTAATAAAGATTTAGAGACTCCTCTAGTTCCAGAAGAAAAGAGCACTAGCTTTACAGATATATATAGTTTCTTCTTTGATGGTATTACAGATGATATGTTTCTTGAATTAACGAAAGAGGATACACTAAGCATCTTAGAAGATATTATGTTAGCCGCAATTCCTTATTTTGAATTTCCAAGACATGATATGTTTGATTATGACCTTGAAAATAAATGTTTTAACTTTGAAATGTCTTTAGAAGAAAAAATGATTCTTAGACAATATATGATTGCTCAATGGATTGGTCAGCAACTTGCTACTATTGATCTTATCAAGCAAAAATATAGTGGTTCTGATTTTAAATTCACTTCACAAGCAAGTCATATTAGACAACTTCAAAGTATGAAAGAAAATTATGAAAAGCAAGGTTTCCATCTGCAAAGACTATACTGCCGCAGAAAGAAAGCAGATGATGGATCGTATCGTTCTACTTTTGATAAACTCATGGAGATTGAATAATGATAACGGCATATGATATAGAAATAGACAATCAACTTTTAGATCAAACTCTAAAAAGAATGATTGATTCTACTTTTAAACTCTTACCTTTGCGGGAAGAAGAAAAAGAATGGGTTAAACCTCTAAAAACATTAAAGGTTGAATTACTAGGATTTGCTAATTTATTTCCTGATCATCCAATATTGCTCCAAGCAGTAACCAAGATGGAAGGAATGAGTGCTCTCGGTAATGATCTTGAGTTTTTTGAGTTTAGACGTACAATCTTTGAAATCTGCGGCTTATTAGCAAAGGTTAAAGAAGCTATTGAGGAGTGAAAAGAGGTGAATCAATGTCATTAAGTAATCTTAGAGCAAGACTTAACTATGACGGAGGATTCACTTCCAACGAACGTATAAAAATGCAAAAATATCGTTCTTTTAGAGCGGCATTAAAAAATGATTATCAAACACGAATTATTAAAACTCCTAAGCAAGCCGCATGGCCTGCTTTGATTAATAGTAATAATATTAAAAGTGATTATGATAAAAAGTATATCTCTGTTGATTTTGATTCTGAACTGGAACAAGGAGATGTATTTGAAATTTTAGATGATCATACTCATTGGATGATCTATTTACCAGTATTAACTGAAACTGCTTATCTAAGAGCAGAGATTGTTCGATGTGATCATACTCTTAATATAGATGGTACTGAATATTGGATTTATTTACAAGGTCCAACAGAAACAGATCTAAGATGGTTTATTAAATCTGGAACTAATTATAATGAACTAAATCTTTCTGGTACTATTTATATTAAGAAAACTAAACAAACTAAAGAATATTTTGAACGATTTACCCATATAAAAATTGATGGTCACATGTGGGAAGTACAAGTTACTGATAGTTTAACGCTTCCTGGTATTATCGAACTAGAAATTCAAGAATACTATGATAATACTCCTGCGGAGCTTCCGCAAATTAAAAGACAGCCGCAAGAACAAATTATATATGGAGACACAGAAGTTAAACAAGATACTATTGTTGGATATGAAATTAATCCATTGTATTATGATCCAAAAGCAGAGTGGAGTATTGAAGGTAATGATCGTGTAAAGATTGCGGAAACCTTTGATGACAATCGCATGTGTAAGGTGAAAGTATACGATGGCGCTGTCCGCAATTTCTTTGTAAAATATGGTGAGCAATCCATTGAAGTATGGATTGATATTAGAGAACCGTATATTAAAGGACCTCAAAATGTTGGTCCTTATGATTCTAACACCTATTGGATTAAAAAACCTGCGGGAGACGATGAATTTTCAATTCAATTTTCTATTGATTCTCCATTAGCTAAGGTTGTTCCTATTGATAATTTATCTTGTGAAGTTAAAGTTCTTAGCGGTCGCAAAGGCAAATTTGTTTTATATGGTGTAACATCTGATGGTAAAGAATATAATCTTCCTATTCAGATTAGTTCTTTTTAGGAGGATAATATGAGATTTGTAAGTCATAAATTAGCACAAAACTTTAAAAGTTCGTTTATGTCCTGTGGTAAAGACCAACAGACTATATGGAAGCGGCTGTTTATTGAAAGTCAGCCTTATAGTAATAAATTAAAACGCTTATTAATAATTAATACCCCAGATTGCCTGGATGAAACTAACAAACAATGGGATAGCCGCATTGAACATGCGACTTTAAAAAGTTTACATGAACAAAATTATATCAGAGCTGTCCCTAAGTTGCCATTTGGCGAGCATGAAGAGGTAAAAGCCTATATCATGCTTGAATTTGATAGTTTTATTCCAACAGAAAATCCGGAATATCGAGATACCGTTATTAGTTTTACAATTATTTGTCATTTAGACTATTGGGAACTTGAAGATTATCAGTTGCGGCCGCACCTTATCGCGGGCTACATTGATGGTATCCTTAATAATAGTCGTTTGACTGGTATTGGTACTTTACAGTTCTTAGGAGCTAGCCAGGTTGTATTAAATGAATATCTTGGTGGTATTAATTTACAATATGTCGCTACACATGGACATGATGATGAAGAAGCTATAGATCCTCAATTACCATCTCCAGAAAAACTTGGAGATAGAGACTATGGTAGTGATTTGGTTGTTACTTAGTCGGTGATCTTATGGCGATAAAAGGAGATAGAGTTGGTCTATATCTAGCTTCTAGGGATATTGCGGTACAGCAGTGTGGTATACTTATTAAACAACCAACAGTGCGGGAAGTGCTTATGTTTGGCGAAGAAGATTTTTTAAGTGTACTTCAACTTTTTAACCAATTACCTATGTTTGCGGATACATTAAAAAAGGATAATCCGGTACTTCAAGAAGCGCCAGATTTCCAAATTCTTTTACTTATGTGTCAGCAAGATGCCATGGTGCGGCATCAGCTAGAAAATTTTTTTGAGCTAGTTTGTCCTGATTATGAAGTAAAATTTGCGGACGCCGCGATAGAATTTCAGCAGGAGAAGCAATTAAGAGGTCAATTACATCCTTTTAATTTTGAATTTTTTCAAAAAACTATTAAAGAATTATTTGATCCTTATTCTGCTCAAAAAGAAGAGTATAATCCTAAATCTGATAAAGCGAAAGAAATTGCACGAAAGTTAAAAGAAGGTAAAGAGAGAAAAGCTAAGCAACAACAAGGGGACACTTCACAATCTTTATTTGGTACTTATCTTTCTATTCTTTCTATTGGTATACAAACCGATATTAATGTATTATTGGAGTATACTCCTTTTCAATTGTACGATGCTTTTGAACGATTTGCTTTGAAAGAAAGTCAGGATTATTACAAGATGTTAAGTTCTTCTGGTTTCTTGGATACTTCTAAAGTTGAAGAACCGGAATCTTGGTTAAAGAACTTATATGATTAATAATAACAGGAGCCTTGCCTGTTTATTATACAAAGAGGTATTTTTGTTGCGCGACAAAAATCTCAAAGGAAAAAATGTACGGTACAGTTTTTCTATTGTTTTAGAAGAAGGAGGAAACACATATGCGTTTTGGCGTGCGTGAGATTTGTGATGTAGTCTTCAAACCTCTTACTTCAGTAGACATTGGGAATCAGCACTTTGATGCTTACCAGCCTGTACTATTCTTAGATACTGCTAAAACATCTTCACTAGAAGGTGCGGCAACTACAGTATATGCACAGGGTGGTCGTGGTAACCCTCGCCTAATTGCGTGGGACGGTGAGAAAACTCTTACATTCACCGTAGAAGATGCTCTAATGTCTCCAATTAGTTTTGCTATGCTTTCTGGTGCGGGTGTCATCCAAGGTTCTGGAGCCCTTACTGATGAAAAAGCACAGAAAGTTTATGTACATACAACTTATGACCTAACTGTCGAAAAAGAAGGCGAAAAGTTTGTTGCAAAACTAACAGATGAAGAGCGTGATGGTGCTACTCTTGTAGTAACTCGCGAAGCTCCTGTATATCCTGTTCTACTAGACTCTGCTGGTGGACAGGCTCAGTTCCTATCTGCTATCACAGATGATCAGATTACTGTTGAAGGTGAAAAGCCAGTGGGGGCTACAGAGGTTAATACTGAACGTGGCGAGATTGATGCGGCAGGTCGTACAATTGTATTTGAGCTAGGTGAAGATACCCCTGGCGATAGTCGCCTTGATACTGGTATTTCCGTTGGTCAGGCCGTCCGTATTGACTGCTATACAGTTCATACAGAGGGTGCTCATGAAATGACCATTGATGCAACCACATTCGCTGGTTACTACTACATTGAGGCTTCTACACTATTCCGTGATGAAGCTACTGGTGAAGATATGGCCGCTGAATTTATTATTCCTCGTGGCAAGATTCAGTCCAACTTCACATTTAGTATGGCTAACAGCGGCGATCCATCTACATTTACATTTACCATTGATGCTATGCCTGCTTATACCAAGTTCAACAAGAACAAGAAGGTAATGGCTATTCTTCAGGTACTTGATACCGAAGGTGAAGGTCACAATTACGACAATGAGGATATTCTTGGTCACCAGGGTCGTGAAAGTGATGAGGATATAAACGAATGGTACGCTAAGTCCATTTTTGCTGACTCGGGGGAATAACAGCCGACCCTGTCGCTCCAGAATTGCGCAAGGCGGCAGTGGCATCCGGCGTCAGTCTTGACGGCTATAATGCGAGTGACGGATTCTCTGGGTCTGTCACTCTAGCAGCCAACAAGATTTCCGTAACAGGTACTTTCCAAAAGCAACCTGATGAAATTGGAGAGAAGCTAGGATTTGTGGGAGATGCGAATACCGGATTCTACCTCCCTGTTAAACTAACTGGTATCAGAGGTCAGGCTCTAAAGCGTATATCTAATGGTAGGATTAATGTGTTTGGTAAAACAGGAGATACTAGTAATGTTATGAACATGATTCTTTCTGTTGACCCTGAAAGTCCAATTATTGCATTTAAGTTGTATAGCACATTAGAAGATGCGCAAAATGATACCGATGGCCTTGATATTACTATTGATTGTAATGAGTGCGAATTTAATATACCAATGGCTGAACCATTTAGTCCAACAGAATTAGAATCTATTGAAGCTGGTAGTCATAAACTAGCAGATTTAGTTGGCGAAGACTATGGGGTAAGTATTGATGAAGCTGCTCATACAATTACTGCAACGGGTGAGTTGAAGAAAATTGATGACTATGAGGATATGTTCCCCGGTGAATCTAAATTAACTTCATATTATCTACCCGTGAAACTCTTAGGTGAAAATGGAACAACTGTTAAAAGTACAACGTTACTTGGGACAGAAAAAACTTTGACATTTGGTCAGACTGGCGATGAAGAAGGAACCATGGTTCTAATCATGGCTATTGATCCTGCATCACCAACAAGAGAATTAACTATTACTCCAGCTGCTGTTGGATATAGTTTAGACGCGGAAACCGTATATACAGTTGACGCGGCAGCTTGTGATTTTGAAGGATATGTACCTCCTGTAGTAAATGTTACCGCTCCAGCGGGTGATAAGATTTATTGCGGAAAACAGGCTAACAACATTCAGCAAAATGTTGTTGTAGGGGATTCTGAGATTACTGGTCAACTATTCTACTTCGATAGTTTCCCAGAAGCATTCCCTGCTAATGTATCACTACAACATGGTAATTATTTAGTTCTTGATTTCAGTGCGGAGCCCGCAGATACTACCATTAAGGTAGAACTGCAGGGTGACGAAACTGTTATGAAGGAACCTGTTGTTGTAGATGATGGCTGGTGCATTTTCCATGTTACAAGCAAAGAACAAAAACTTCATGTAATTGGTGAATATAATCATCAGACTTATGATAAGATCTATAATTTAAATAATCTTAGTTTAAGTCCACATATTCCTAAGTTTACATCTATTGATGTGAGAGACCCACAGGGTGTTCCTTACTTACATTATGTAAAAGACTTAGGTGACTATGTAGAAGATGCAGCATGTACTGTAGATGGTCAACATATTACACTTAATAATGGAACTACATTAAAGCAATTCTCAAAGGCTTATGGTGGTAAAAATGCTTATGCGGTACCTTTCACAATGACAGGTGCGGCAGGCAAGTATGTTACTTGGAAACAATTAGATGGTCAGTGGGAGACAGAAGGAACTTTAATTGAAGATCCTTATCAACCTATTGTTCAATGCGGCCCAGATAAATATACAGAGCGTCGCTTTAAACTCTGGGATACTGCGGAAGCGGTAAAGGCTACTGAAGATACTAGCTACATGTATATTATTGATGCAAGTAAATGTACTTTTATTCCTTATGACGATGCGGCATATCTTAAGTTAGCAAATAGTACCATCTATAATCATGATGTAAAAGAATTTGGTGATTTTGATGTTCAAGCAACTTCTATCACAGGTACAGCAAAATATTGTGAAGATGTAACTCCATTTACAGAGGAATATCCTGATCGTAAAGATGGTTACTATCTACCACTAGATATTTTTGGTGATAAGTGGGAAGGTAGTCAGTTCCGTGTAAAGTGGACTGACAATGATTGGTCTGAATGGATGCCATTAGATGACAAAGGTCTATTACTATGGTTAGGTAAAGACAATATTATATTAACTAATATTGAAACCAAGAATACTACTGAAACAGTACAGCAATATACTGTTAATATCCAAAAGGAATCTAATTAGTTAATGCGCGGGAGCGTGGTACAAATGTGCCCGCTCCCATTTTTTTTGTATGCGGGAGAGAGAGGTGATAATTTTTGGCTACTTATTTCCATTATTGGGCTAGTAATATGGAGCGTAATGCGGGCGCCGCATTAAATGTTCAATTGGAACAAATGAAACAAGAAGCTACTATGCAATTACTCTCTCATATGAGTTCTAACTTTGTTCAGCCAAGTGGTACTGTATTATCAATGGATATTGCTAAAGATGTAGAAGATTTATTATCAGGTAAGTTATTTGATAATTTACAATCTATTAATATTAGGAATGAAATTAGTCCTGATGTTACAGTAGCAGATAGCGTATCTGCCGCGCAAGCAATTATTGATGCGGGGCTGCGAGAAGCGCAAACACTTGGACAAATTTCTAGTACACTACAATCTTATATGAAAAATTTTTTTGGGGCTAATTTAAAACAAATTACTTGTGATTATGCGGGTGCTATTATAAATGCTTTAGCCCAAAAGAATGAAGTAAGTTATGGTACGATAGCTACTTCAATTAGAAGAATGATTTTGACAACGACGAACGATAAGTTCTTTAAAATAAATGATACAGGAGACCCTACTCAAAATATAACCAATGCTATTGAAAAGATTCTATTAACCATTGATTCATTGCCCGATGGCTTATATGGAGGAGGAGGTCCCGCAGGTGGAGAATCAAGAATTGCTCAAAAAGTAGGGCAGAAAATATCTTCTTTTCTGCAATCTCTACAAGCAACTATTGCTAAAACTGCGGTGGGTAGAGGATTTATTAGCGGAATGCGAAAGTTTAAAGATTTAATAACTCCTGTACATGAAAAAATTAATAAACCACTAAAAGCAAGCGGTAAACAAATTTCTATTACTAAAATTGCTTCTGATAGTTATTTAGAAGAATTGTTTGGTGGTTTAGATTCTGCGGGTTCTGCTGGTATTAATACATCAACAGTTAATGTAGTAACTTCAGATGATACGGTTATAGGTAGATTAGATTTAATTTATAGTAATAATATGGTTAATAGTGCGTCTATTAACTCTATGATTACAATACTACCAGATAAAACCTCTGAATCATTATTGTCACTGCCGCAATTACTTTCAGGACAAGCGTCTGCCGCATCCACTGTAGAAGATTTGATTGCTCTCTTGGGTGCGCATGATGAGTATGAAGAATCCGCAGGAGAGTATATATTTAATGATTTAAAATATGCGGCAGCTTATAAAAATTATATTGCTTGTATAATTCAAGTATTAACCGGATTAACAGGTGATTATTATTTATCTGCTAATGGTAAAATTCATACAATGGGAGATTTTCAACTAGCATTGTATAATGCTTTAGCCAATCCTGACAATATTGATAGCATTAAGCAGCTTGTAATGGGGCAAGATGCAAATTCATTCGCGGAACTTAATGCTTGGATTGGAGATAAAAAACGTAGAAGTATTGCTTTGGCTCAACAGCGTTCTGCACTGTATGGATCAAGCGCTTCCGCTATGCTAAATGAAATTAGAATGGATAGTAAAATTAGTTTATATAAACTAGTTGCATTGGCAAAAATGAATGGTGGATTAGCCTAAAAAATTTGACATTATTTCTGATTGTATGATATAATAAAAAGAAAAAGAGAAAAAAGGAGTTAATATGCCAAATATTAATATAGACGTAGAAAAGAATCGTATTCTATCTGCAAGACAGCGATATGACATTATTGCGGATGCGGTGGAATCTGCTTATGATGATGGTTTTATGAATGAATTTATTTTCATTCGTGCTTTATATCTTGGAGCAGCTGCCGCGCTATTTGAAGATTTTAAATATGATGAAGATACTTATATGGATGCTCGTTTAGCTATCAAATCTGATCCTCTTGGTCTATGGGATGAAAGAGTACAAGATGATACTATGAATCATCTAGTTGTTGAATTTGTTGATGAATTAAATGAACTTGGCAACGAAGCAGAAGCATGGTATTCAGATTATGAAGAGTATGCGTATAGTTTACGTGGACTACTTGATAATATTAGTGGTATAATGGATGGTGTTACTCAACGAGCAGATGAAGAGTTAAATCGAATACGTGAATCTGGTGATCTTCAGAATGTAATTGATATTGCAGATGACTGGGGTGCTCATCGAGGAGAAAAGCTAGATGGAGATTGGCGTCCGTCAGATGATATTTCAAATGGACTAGGAACAATAAAAGCAAATTCAGAAAGTCTTTTTGAAACAGCATAGCCTTAACGAGGGCAAATAACAATAATTTTATCCCTACTATTTTCATATAATAGTAGGGATTTTTTATTTTAGAGTAAGTCCAAGTTATACTTGGAAGGAGGCAGAAGGAATCGTGGCGAAGTATAGCTCAACAATACAGTATAATATTAAGACTAACTTAGATGCGGGAGGTTTCTCGCAATTATTAAGTCAGGTCGAAGCTGTTGATAGTGCATTGACTAGATTAGCTTCTAAGCAAATCATTCCACAAAGTCAAATTGACAGTGCAAAACAACAAGTAGCTACATTAAGTACCGCACTATCCAGATCATACGACTCTGCCTTTAAAACTATAAATTCTGGTAAGTTTTTTAATATTTTAGAGAATGGTAATACTACATTATCTAAACTTTCTCAAAGTTTTTCTTTAGTTGGGGCTAAGGGACAAGTAGCATTTAACAACGTCGTTGGTTCTTTGAGTAAATTAGATACTAGATTAAATTCTACTAGTAAAACTACAGAAAAAATTTTTAACACTATTGGAAATACAGTTCGATGGGGTGTAATTGCAAGTGTATTCCAAGAGGTAATGAATGGTATCCATGGCGCTGTAACCTATATGCAAGATTTAGATAGATCATTAACTGATATTATGTTAGTTAGTGATTATACTAAAGACGATATGCGGGAGTTTGCTCAATATGCAAATGAAGCCGCCGCGTCATTAGGTAATACAACAACAGCGTATACAGATGCTGCTATGATTTTCGCACAACAGGGTTATGATCTTGAGAATCAGAAGAAGTTAGCAGATATAACCTTAAAAGTTTCTAATGTTACAGGACAAGAAGCATCGAAAGTATCTGAAGAATTAACATCTATTATTAATGGTTATCAATTAACCGTGGATGATCTTTCTACTTCAATGGATCAAATTGCTAAGATTGCTAATATTTCTGCGGCTGACGTAGAAGAATTAGCAGTTGCTGCATCTCGTGTAGCAGCTACAGCTAATACTCTTGGTGTAGATCAAGCACAGCTATATTCACAAATTGGTACAATCGTATCTGTTACTCGTGAAGCACCAGAAGTCGTAGGTAACGCTCTTAAAACTATCTATGCTCGTTTGGGCGATCTTAAACTTGGTGAAAGTCTTGAAGATGGTACTACTCTTGGTAGCTTTTCTGGAGCACTTGAAAAAATTGGTGTTCATGTTATGGATGCCAATGGTGATCTCCGTGAAATGGGTAGTATTGTTGAAGATTTAATGGTACGTTGGCGTGATCTTGATGAAGCTGAAAAACAAGCTACCGTAGTAACTCTTGCTGGTAAGTTCCAATCTAACCGTTTGATGACCTTAATGGAAAATCAAGATATGTATTATGATTATTTGGAACAAGCAGAAAATGAATCTCTTGGCACATTAGATACAATGGAATCAGAACATCTTGATTCTCTTGCTGGAAAAGGCGCTAAGCTACAAGCAACCTTTGAAGGATTATTAACTAGTTTATTTAACCAAGATGATTTTGGTCCAGTATTAGATGGATTAACTGGTTTATTAGGATTAATTCAGAATCTAGTATCAGCAGTTGGTGGCGGTACACCAATTATTACTGCTTTTGGTGCAGCACTTACAAAAGCATTTAGTGCTAATATCGCTCGTAGTATTGCTAACTTTACAGGGAATAGAACTTCTGGTATTTTAGCAGAACAAAATGCGGCTGATAGTAAACAAAAATTAGCAGAATATGCGGGTACCCTTGGTTCTGATACAGAAACTAGCAAAACAATTCAAGCTATTGATTCTGTTCTTGGTAACCGTGCTAGTATGAATAACAAACAAATTCAACAATGGAATACTTTGGTCGATAGTTTAGTTGCTTCTACTAATGATGCGGTTCGCGCACAAGAAGCATATAACTCAGAAGTAAAGCGTACTATTGAATTATATGCGGCGGCTCAACGCGAATCTACAGACACTATTAAACAACGTTATGAAGAAAAAGGATTAAAAGATGTTGGCAAAGTTGTTACTAGTGAGGCCGCCAAAAAAAATATCGCTACTTCTGTTGTAGAGAACGAAGAACAAGTTAAGTTAATTAAGACTATTCAAGGTAGCAGTGCTGCCATTGAACAGTATCAAGCAAATCTTGGTACGTTGAGAGAGACATATCAAAGTCTCGCGGCAGAAGGCCAAATTAGTGCAGAGGCTAATAGCAAATTACAAGAATCTATTTTAGCTCTTGAAAATGCTGCATTAGAAGGTACTACAAGTGTAGACCAGTTAGAAGAACAACTTCTTCAATTAGCTCAAGCTACATTAAGAGATAGGGAACTTTTATTAGAAGAGGCTAGTAATCCTAATAGAGCTCGCACTACAAACGAGTCTATGGATCAAGCTAGAGAACGTCAATTAAGTACACAGCAGATGGCTGAAGGTAGCGGAGAAAATGTACAACAATATGCTGAAAGTATTGATAAACAAGTACAATATCAAAACATTATAGAAATAGTAGCCGCAGTAGGCCAATTAGCATTTGCGTGGCAGTCATTTCAATCATTAGGTTCGTTATGGGCTAATGCTGATATGGATACCGGTGAAAAATTACAACAAACAATACTAAATTTAAGTATGACTGTTCCGATGTTAGTTATGTCATTAAGTCAATTAAATAAAACTAAACTAACCGTTGGTCTAGTAAGTGGATTAACTACTCTTTCAGCAGAGATGAAAAGCTATGCTTCTAGAACCGCTCCAGCTGTAATTAGTTCATCCAATATTATCGCTCAACGTTTCACGACTATGGGCGGAGCAGCTTCTCGTTCTGCTGCAGCTATGGGATTTCTATCGAATGCCGCGAGAGTAGGTTCTGTTGCTATATCAGGACTAAGTAAAGTCATTGGCGCTTTGGGTGGTCCTATTGGTGTTGCTATGTTAGCATTAACCGCTATTTCTACGGTTATTAGTGGGGTGACAACTGCAGCAGAAGAAGCTCAACGTAAAATTGTTGAAGATGCTCAAGAAACTCAAGAAAAGGCTCAAACTAATTTAGATTCTATTGATAATTGGGATCAATTATATCAAAAATATCGCCAAACTGGAGAAGTAACAGAAGAGCTAACTTCTGCCTCTTATGATTTATCTACCACTTTAGGTATTACAGGCGGTTCAGCATTAACCGCAGCAGAAAATTTTGAAACCCTGGCTCAAAAAATTAAAAAAGCTAGAGATGCTGAATTAGATGCTCAAATAGAAGCATCTGACAAAATTATTGATGCTAATAAAGATGCATTTACTGGGACTTGGAACAATGGTTCTATACTCAAAGATGTAAAAGATGCTTATTCAAATGTTGCTAAAACTCAAACGAAAGAGTCTCAAGCAATCATAGATTTACAAGATAAAATTTTAGGTGGTGTTGATGAAAAAGATATTTATGCGGTCATTAACGCTATTGAAACCTATAAACAAGCCTTAATAGATTTACAAAACACAGGGACAGATTTTCAAAAAGAACGTGCTACCGCTCAATTAGATGAATTAAATAAAACTTTAGCCAATCAAGCTGAATATCAAACTATTGTTGATGAAACTCAAAAGAAAGCTGAAGCAGCTGCCCAAAACTCGGATTTTCAAGAACAAATTTCTAAAATTACTAATTTACAAGATTTAATAGATGCATATGCTAATAATCCTGCCATTGCAGATTGGTGGCGAAGTGCGACAACAGAAGCTGAAAAGTATGCTTTTATTGCGAAAACCGCAGCAGAAGAACAAGCAAAACTAGCAGATGCAGCTTCGATGTTAGATGAACGTAAGGACCTTTTTGATGCCACTAAATATAAGCAAGCTGATTTAAATGGTGCAACGGTTGATGGAAAATTATTAACTACAGATATTACTGATATATTTGATGATAGCCATATGCAACTTCAAGAGTTTTTAAACAATTTAAAAGATAGTATCAAAAGTTTACCTGAAGATATGCAAATTAAACTATTGGCTACATTAGATGAAGATGCTTCTTTAGATGAAATTCTTGCTTCCTTAAATGATATTGTTAATCAAGCAGAGGATGATGCTAAGATTGCCTTAAGTAAAAGTATCGAAAAAATGAGTGATGCAGATTTTCAAGGAAAAATTGATACTGATGTTGACACTGAAGAACTTAAAGATGTTATGGAATATCTTGAAGATAATGTCGATAGTTCAGATAAGGCAGCTAAAGGTCTTGAAGATTACAACGAAGCTATTAAAGGTGATGTTGATGCTCTTGAAGATTTAGCAGAAGCTCAATTACGATATGATTCTGCAGTAGAAGATTCGGTCGATAATCTGGATGATTGGGAAGATGCTTTAAATTCTAAAAGCATTAAAAAACGTGCCCAAGCAGTGGAAGAGCTTGAAAATACATATCAAGATTTATTAGATCTAGATCCATCGGTTAATTTAAGTGATGATTTTACTGGTAGCATTGATAATCTTAATTTATTAAGAAAAGCAATTAATGGCAGCGAAGAAGCCTATGAAGAATTGCAGAAAAGAGCTGCAAAAGATATATGGATTCAAGCAGGACTTGATCCAATGTCATTTGATTCTGTATGGAAAGATATGCAAGCTATTCTTGATGCGAATTCTTATAATGAAATACCTATTGGTGCTACATTAGATGATATGCCTTTCTTACAAGGTTTAGCTGAAATGTTATCGGAAGCTGGATTAACTGTATCACAAATTGAAGGCGTTCTAAGTTCGATGGGAATTGATGCAACTGTTACTACTGGAGAAGGCACTGCAGTAGATACTACAACAGTTACAGATTTAGTTCCAGAAATTACAACTGAATCTAGGACAGTTACTTATCCTATGGGTCCAGGAGAAGAAACTAGTACAACTATTGAAATTCCTACTGTAAGATATAAAACAGTTCCATCATCTATTGATAACACAAAAACTATGACGGGATTTGGCTTACAAGTAACCTCATCTGGTAGTGGACAAACTTCTGGTGGTGGAGTTACAGTTACTGAAGCTCGTAAAGTTGGAAATATGGGTGGGGGTAGTAAATCAAGAGGCACTTCTGCGCGCCCCTCTGGCGGCTCCGGTGGAGGCGGCGGAGGTGGAGGTGGAAAAGGAAAATCTCCGAAGGGCTCTGGCGGCGGTGGTAGCGGTTCTGGAAAGACATATGAGCCAAAGAAAAAAGATGCTAAAGAAGATGAGATTGATCGTTATGAACGAGTAAACACTCTTCTCAAAGCTATCGAGGGTGATTTTGATGTAATTGCCGAAGAGCAAGATAGATTAGCTGGATGGAATCAAGTTGATAATATGAATAAGCAAATTGGTTTGTTACAAAGACAAATTAGTTTGCATAAAGAAAAACTAGAAATTCAGAAACAAGAAGCAAAAGAATTACAAGATGAATTATCAAGTCAATATGGTATAACATTTGATAATGAAGGATTTATTGCTAATTATGCTCAGATACACCAAGGATTAATTGATGAAGTTAACAATTTAATTAATCAATATAATGCTACAGGGACTGAAGAAGGTCAAGAAGTATTAGAAGAACAAATTGATGCAGCAGAAAAACGCTTAGATAAATTTGCAGATAAATATGAACGATATGATGAGTTGTGGTCAGAAGAACTTCGAGAAAGCATGAAAGATCTTGAAGATTTAGAAGATCAAATTGAAGATTTACGCATTGAGGCATTTGAGTCATCTACCGAAGCTGTTAATGATATTAAAGATTTACAAGAAAGTTTAATTGATTTTAATGCTGTATTTAGTGGATTACGTAAAGGTGATCCATTTAGAGATATGGCAACTTCCGCAGAAAAACTTGTTAATTATTTTGATGTAGCTGGAGATCACCTCGATGATTTCTATAATAAATTATATCAGCGTACTAAAGAGCAAAGAGATGCGGCAACTAATGACGCCGCCCGCAATTGGTATGATAAGCAATTAGAAGCTATTACCCAAGCACAGAATGCATTAGGTCAAGGTACTATTGAAGCTCATGGTACTGGTTATCTCGATATGGCTATGAAAAACATGGAATATATGATGGAACAAATCCAGCAATTCCAAGAAACTGGTTCATCTATGATCTTTGGCGAAGACGAAGGTGACATGTATGAAATAGCTAGAGATGTATACGAGACTGCCGCGGAATTAATTATGGACTTTGAAGATGAAATTGAAGAACTCCATGATGCTATTCTCGATGCTATTGATGATATTGGTGATCGTATAGATGAACGCCGTGAATCTTATGAACAAATTACTGATGAACTAGATCATCAAAGAGAAATATTAGAGCTTCTACGTGGTGATGAAAATTACTATGAAATTAATCAACTATTAGATGCACAACAATATAATTACAAGGCTTCTATTGGTGAACTTAATGAACAAATGAAAGTTCTTAAAGATTTACAATCTGGACTTGTTGAAAATTCAGAAGAGTGGAAAAAAGTTCAAGAGATGATTGTAGATACTCAAGAAGAATTAAATGATCTTGTTGAAGCATCCTTAGAAGCATTAGCAGAAAAGTATGAAAATACTGTTTATGCTATTGGTGATAAATGGATTAAAGGTGCATTAGGTACTGATCTTGATTGGATGGAAGAGCAGTGGGAAATGCTTAACCGCAATGAAGATTATTACCTAGATGAAGTTAATGCTTCTTATGAAGTTGATAAACTAAGACGTCAATATCAGCAACTACTTGATGACGCTGGAAATGATCTTAGTATACAACAAAAGATTTCTTCTCAAATGCAAGAACAGCTAACTTACTTGCGGGAGAAGGAAAAACTTTCTGAATATGATGTAGCTTATGCTCAAGCACAGTTAGAAATCTTACAAAAACAGATTGCTCTTGAAGAAGCTCAACGTAATAAGGCACAGCTCAAATTACGTAGAGATAGTCAAGGTAATTACAACTATGTATATACTGCCAATCCAGAAGATCAAGAAGAAGCTGGTCAAGACTTGGCAAATGCTCAAAATAATGCTTATAATCTAAGTAAAGAGCAAATGCGGCAGACACAGGAAGATTCACTTTCTGCTCTACAGGACGCCCGCAGTTTAATTGATGATATTTGGACAAATGCTAATTTAACTCTCGAAGAAAAACAACAACGTACTCGTGAAGTTATTGATAGTTTAAATGAATATCTAGCGGGAACTTCTGAACAGCTTGCTACTTCTGAAAAGAATATTATTAATGATTTCTTAGGAATGTGTGAGTTATTACTAGATGAAAATCTTGGTAATACAGAATTTGTACGGGATCGCCTAAGCGATGTTCGTCAAGAAATTATTGATGGCAACTTAGCTGCCTTTGATGAAATTGATACTCGTTATGACGATAGTTTAACTCACTGGTTATATGATATTGATGAATTTACCGCTAGTTCAGAGTCGATGTTCCAAGATCTAATTGCAAATGCAGAAGATTATGCGGCCGCCACAGATGAGGTTGCCGCGCTTGTGGAACAAAACTTTGATACTATCACTGATGCGGTGAATCGTGCTAAAGATGCTACCGATGATCTTGCTAACAGTCAAGCGGACTTTATTCAACAGTTAAAATCTGATGCTGGTGTAATTCAAAATTATGAAAGCACTATGCAAGGATATATTAATAAATTGTCTGATGCTTCTAATCAAATGCGTGCTTATCAAGAGCATGTAAATGATTTACAGAATCAGATTGTTGATAAAGACCGCGAGATTGCTGAAAAAGATACTACCATTCAATACTACGAAAATGGTGGAAATAATGGTGGCGGCGGAGGTGGCGGCAATGCTGGTGGCGGTGGAGGCGGTATGGACACCGGCCAAATTGCTGAAGGTATTGCTGGTAACATCTGGACTTTTGGTAGTTGGGGTGATGATCCTTATCGTTTGAATCTAATGATTCAAAAGTTCGGTCCAGACCAAGGTCGTGCTATCCATGATGCTGTACAATCTCTGTTCAATGGTCATCCTGCTTATGGTTATCAATATAATCCAAGCAAGTGGGCATCTGAAGGTTACGGTTATTATTCACAATTCGGCCCTGATAGATTTGATACAGGTGGTTATACTGGTGATTGGGGTAGTGAAAATGGCAAACTTGCTATGCTTCACTCCAAAGAGTTAGTTCTAAATGATACAGATACTCAAAATATCCTTGCGGCGGTTTCCGCAGTAAGAGATATGGCTTTATTATTACGAACTGGTGCTCTTGCTGGTATTACTTCTCAATTTGCGGGAGCTGGGTATGCGGTAACACGAGACAGCTCGAGTGTTGAACAAAATGTTCATATCACCGCAGAATTTCCTAATGTGTCTGATTCAAGAGAAATTGAAGAAGCATTGCTTGGTCTTAATGATCGAGCCTTCCAATATGCCAATCGTGCTTCTCTTGGACATTAGGGCAAAATCCAATAATTTTCCTATTTTCATTTTCATATATATATGAGTATGTGAAAAAAGGAATGTTTTAGGGAGAGTATTTTCATATACTCTCCCTATTTTTGTTTTTAAGGAAGAGGTGGTAAAGTGCCAGAAAGAAATCAGATTCAAGAATCTGTATTAAAAGCTATTGATTCTTTGGTAAATGACCGCCTAAATAGATATGCAACAGATAAGACAATTACAGGTGTTATTGTTAAATGTAATAATAGTTTAACAGGTGAATATACTGTCAATTATCAGGGTGGCAATTTAATTGCATTTGCGGATGAAGGTGTTGCGTATAGCAAAAGCACTTCTGTATATGTTTTAGTACCAGAAGGTAACTTTAGTAATAAAAAAATTATTCTTGGAAAAGCATCAACTATCGAGGATGATCAAAATATTACTTTTGTGTCTTCTATGGTAAGCGATTATAATCCCGTCGGCCGCAATACGTTAACAACTAAAGAGGGTTTTTCTAACTTTGGTTTACACAGTTATTTGCGGGAAGATTATTATTTAATTTATGATTATGATAATCAAGAAAACAGCGCAGTTGATTTCAATGTTGAAGAGTTTCAGAATTATCTTAAAGAATCTGAAGCAATAATGATTGAAGCTAGCTTCCGCACTAGATTACCAGTAGCTCATAGAAATACTAAAACTGGTATATATGGATTACAATTTGTCTTAGCTTTTAAAGATAGATCAACAGACGAAGAAGTATATAAGACTTGGTCTTATGTGCTAGATACTAATAGTATGACTGGTAATCCTTATGCTTATAATAATTGGGCTGATCAGTATGCTATCTTTCCAATAGATATACCAAATTTCTCTCATATTCAATCTATTATGTTCTATTCACAAGGTTTTGTAGAACAAGATGATCTAGCTAACGATGCTTTAACTGGAGCAGACATTTGGTGTAAAGAACTAGAGATACATGGATTAAGAAAGATTACTGCGATCAATGGAGATTATTCATTACGTATCTCTACGCCGCATGGTGCTACTTTTAGAACTTCTACTCCTAATGAATCGTTAGATGTTATAGCGGAAACTCGTTATCAAAATGTAATATCTGACGGTTGGATGTTCTATTGGTTTAGACAAGATGCGCGAGTAACGACCGCATCTAACAATTATAAAATGTATGGTGGTACAGGTTGGGCAAGTTTAGAAGCTGATAAAGGTACTACTAAAACAATTACATTGTATGAACGAGAAAATAGGGCTTTTGAAAACAAATATCTTTGCGTAGCTGTATATAAAGAAGAAATTATTCTTAAAGAATATTTTACTTTATATAATGATACCGCCCGCAGAGAACTTGAAATTGTTTCTAATTTGGGAAATAAATTTAGCTTTGATCGTGGTACTCCTACTCTTACTTGTCAAATAGATGGTAAACAAAGTGATTTTGATGCGGATAGTGCTACACATCGTCCTGATTCATGGTTTACCTTCGTATGGAGTAAGATAGATGCTTATGGTCAGGTTAGTACATTTGATAAGACAAAAGAAGAATTACAAAAAGAATATGACGATGCTCTAGTAGGTAATGCAGGCTATATGGAGCTAAGCGCCTTAAAAAATCAAATTATGTTGATGGAAGGTGTTGAGTTCAACCGCAATGTATTAACTTATCCTGTGCGGAGTATCGAAAATACTACGACATTTAGATGTTCAGTATATTTAAAAGATAGAGAAGATGAAGAGTCTTACTCTATTGGTTCTGCTGATATTGTTTTACAGAATGAGAATGCGGCTATTCCAAGCGATTACTATATTTTAATTGAAAATGGAGATCAGGTTTTTCAATATAGTGAATCTGGTGTAACTCCTGCAAGTGATCGTTATCGAGACCCGCAAGATATTTTACCTTTACAATGTCATTTTTATGATCCTGCTGGATTAGAAGTTAATAATAATACTTATGAAGTTAAATGGTTAGTACCATTAGAAGGAACACTTCTAGTACCTCCTGCGTCTCTTCATTTGAATCCTTCTACTGGTAAGATAGAATGGTTCTTAGAAAAGATTTATCCTACAGAGATTGCAGAGAACTTTGATTATCAAGCATTAAATAATCAAATTACATGTATAGTTAATTATAACGGCCAAGAGTATACAAAAGATACCAGATTTTCTTTTGTAAAAATTGGCGATAATGGTACTAATGGTACTGATATTGCAGTTAAAATTTCACCAACAAGTGAATCAAATATTTTAGATAAAGATTTACTTACTCTTTGGATGCACAATAATGATACGTTCTGGAATACTGGTCAAGCTATTAATGAAAAAGTATTAGACTTTGATATTTATCAAAGAGAACAAAAACTACTTCCTAATACTGTTACATGGACAATAGCTGGTAGTACAAGTTCTATTCTTGTTACTAATATGTATGAGGGTGAAGATGGCCGCGATGGAGTGCGACTGGCTGTCACAGGCAATGCAAGAGCTCAGCGAAATCAGATTGTAAAAGGACAGACTACATTAGAAGTAACTTTACAAGGTAACGATGATGGAGTATCAGATATTCAAAGAAATAGAACTACTTACTATGGTTTCTATGGTATTCCTATTATTAAATCTTACGCAGGAGTAACATATCCTCTACATATTGATAATAAATATACATTGAAACAAATTGTATATAATGCGGATGGCCGCAATCCATTATATAATAAGAATCAAGGTGTGAAGATTCGATATGATGGGGCAGACGCCGCAAATAAGATGATTACTTTTCAGGCTCTTGGTGGAGAGTATGAAAATGTTGCGGGAGATGGTAATACTTGTGCATTTAAATTGATGCAAAATCGTGATGATTATAAAGATAGTGATCTAGTAAGTGGGCAACTTACATTGCGATTTGATGAAAATGGAGAATGCTTAGTTTATATTCTTCCTGAAGATGTTTATAGTGGATTATACACAAATAATCTTGTTCATGGTTCAATTTATTCAAGCGGTCAACTAGAAGCTGAATTTTGGGTACCTATTCACATGCAGCTTAATACAGTTGGATTAGCTTCATTAAATGCGTGGGATGGTAATCATATTGAGATCAACGAAGAAGATAATTATATCTTAGCTCCACAGGTAGGTGCGGGTGAAAAAGATAAAGACAACAGATTTAGTGGCGTAGTAATCGGTAAGGCACAAACTTACGATCAGAAGAGTGCTTCACTAGGTCTGTTAGGATATAGCCATGGAAAACAATCTATTTTCTTAGATGCTATGACTGGCAATGCTATATTTGGTCTTACAGAGGATGATGCTCTTGATCCAAACAATCCATTAACAGAGGGCCGCATTGAACTTATTCCAGGTGGCGTAAGTTCTATTGCAAGATGGAAGATTGACAGTAGATCTTTTTATAATGTTGTTGATGGAAATATTGGTTCAGAATATAGCGATGCTCCAACAGGAGCACAAAGAAGTATTCCGCATGACAAACAAGGGGTTTTATTAAACGCTGATCCCGCGTACTTATCAATTAAGGGCCGTTTACTTACTGCCCGAGATGTTGATCCTAATGCGGCAAATACTATTGTTGAACCTGGAGACGCATTAGAATTACAACTTGATCCTAATGATATGTCTATTTTTACTATTTATAGACATTTTAAACAAGGTGATAGATGGTATCGTAAGCCATTAGTAGGTATTAATGGTATTGGTCAATTTTATGCTAATACTCTTGAAATGCCACTGGGTAATTCTAGTTCGTCTACTCAAACCACTGCTCTTACTATTGGATATATTGGGGCATTTGGAGTAAAAGCTGCTGCTGGTCTGTTTGCGGGAGCTAATATAGATATTAATGGTGTGTCATTATTTAAGATGTTTACTGATGTAGGTGATACTCGTGGAGGGACATTATATTTAAGTGGTTCTAACAACGTTAATAATGAATATGTAAGACCTATGTCATTACATGGTGATACTATTTCATTATATGCAGGAGTTAGTTCAGCTGATAGGACTTCTCCAAATAGTGTTATAGTACAGAGAAATGAAGTAGACTTAGATGTTAATGGCGGGATTCAACTTCATCTGTTGGGAATAGGTGAAAGTACATTAATAACAAAAGCGTTTAAACGTAATATTAATGGTAACTATACGAATACTATTACTGGAACAGAAGATACTACTGTTAAAGGAAATGTGACTAAATTATATGGTCATAGTTACACAAGAACAGTTGGTATGGAAGGTACTGGTAATACTGCTATTACTACTCATGGTACTCATACTGAAACAGTAGACAAAGATGTTACTTTTACTTTTGGTGGTAAAGAAACAAGAACCATTACCGGTAATCTTTTAGTTAATACAGCATCTGCCGCGGATGGCTTTACTATAGAAGCAAGTAATGGCTCTTTTGGTCATATGAAACTTGGTTCTCGTGACAGTGGTAATCAGGCTTTCTTAGATTTAAAGCGTGGTAATGCCCGTACAGAATTAAGAAGTCACTATGGTTTAAATATTTATGCAGCCGCTACAGGTGGTATGAATAGTACTGGCAATGGCATTGAAATGGTTGCTGGTAATAATGGACAAATTAGATTGTCTAGTACAACTGGTAGTTCTCCAAGTAATGTTAATGAAGTAATGTTATCATTACTCTCACAAAATGGTAACACAGGTGACTGGAAATTAAGTAGTCCACAACACGGTAGTATTATTAGTGATGGTAATATTAATATTGGAGGTATTGGAATTCGAGCTGGCGTTCATGCTACGCCCGGTTTTGCTTCTCCATGGATTTTAGCCGATGGTGCTATTAATGGTACTAATAATGTAGGATTATTAGTAGGCCAAAATGCTCATGTTAACGGACATATTTTTTCTCAAACATTGGTTGATACAGGAGTAAGAAGTGATGCTTCTGTAACACAGTGGATTATTGACCATAATAAATGGGCCGGTGATTTAGAGAAAAAAGTTATAGATGCGCTTGATAGAGTTGGTAAACTAGAGGGACGTATGACAACAGCCGAGAATAATATTAGTGCTGCACAACAAACAGCCAATAATGCTCTTAATGTTGCTAATAGTAAAGCTGATGCAAACCACAGCCACAGTGGATACGCAAGTAGTAGTCATGCTCACAATGTCTACTATAGTATTATGCGTGCTAACTCTGGCGTCGGTATTAATAACGCATCAATTAATAGTGTCGGTAGTAGCGGTCATCATTCTGCTAGAACAAGTGGACCTGCATAAAAGAGATACAAGGAGACATAATGAACGAAATTCAATTAAGAACGCAGCTTAGAGCTACGTTAATGAATCAAGTAGAACAGATCATGGCAGGGAATAATATCTCTGCCATGATGATGGAAGATGCACTAGTATATGTGCTCAATACTATAAAAGATTTAACCTTACAAGACTATGTTAGTGCTAATATCCAAAAGGAACAAGAAGCACTTGAACAGGTAGAAGAGGTTGACGAAGGAGAATAAGGTATGCCTGATAAAGTAACACGCACTTATATAAAAGATGTTGCGGAAAAGCAAGATACCGGTGTAATGGGGCAAACTCTTGATATAGGCGTTCCATTTGAAAATGTCTTCGATCAGCGTTTAGATAAAAATGGCTACAATCTAGCTCAATTCTTTGATAACTACATGGACTTTATTACTAGTGCATATTTTATGTACTATGGCGCGGAAGAGCCAACAAATTCCCATATAAAAATTTGGATTGATACATCTAAAACAAATCAAGATTAGTAAGGAGGGGAGAATATGGCAGGGCTATTAACAAATACTTTATATGCTCCGCTAGTTTCTACATTTATGCGGGCGTTCCCTAATAACACTGATGCAGTTGTGTACTTTTCTTATTCTCCCCTTAATGATAGTTCACAAGTTGCAAAAGTTCATGTTAGTGTAGTTAATCAAGAGAACAATGAGAATGCTTTAGAAGATGCCACCGGTATATTAATTTATGAAACAGAAAACACTGTTGGTACAATTCATAATGCGGTAGGCTTTGATACTAAAAGCGGATTATACTATATTATCATTCCACACAGTGCTTTAAAAGGTTCTACTGATTGGAATATTAATCAATTTTATAAAGTTCAATTACGTTTAGATTCTACCAAAGAGGGTTCTTATGTTGATGTAAAAGCAAAAATGAACTATCTTACAGAGAATCAAAATAATTTTTCTGAATGGTCAACGGTATGTTTGTTAAGACCAATTTTACAACCATACATTGCATTAAAACCGTGGGATGCCCAATCAGGTGATGAACCTTATGTAGCTAAGCTAAATAAAGGTATCGTTAATCTTAGTGGACGAGTTATCTTTGGAGAAATGGGGTCTTTAGAAACAGAAACGTTGCAGTCATATGTTTTAGAGCTACTGCCGCAAGGAAGTGATCAAGTAGTTTGGTCAAGTGGAAATGTTTATACAGGTGATTTACTAGACCCAAATGTAATTAATTATCAATTAACTCTACAAGGTATTAATACTAATGATACTTCTTTATTTACATTGCGGGTGACCATTACAACTGAAAATCTTTACGTAACATCTAAAGACTTTGATTTGTCTATTAATGATTATGTTGAAATGACAGATTTCCATCCTATTGGTTATCATGAAAATGATCCTATGAATACTGACCTTACTGTAAGTATTAATCAGGAAGAAGGTATCGCTAGTTTCCGTTTTAGAAATTTAGTAGCTGTATATGGTAAAATATATGTAAAACGTTCTTCAAGCATTTCTCAATTTAAAGATTGGGAAACTATTTATGAAGCCAATGTATCAGATGTAATCGACGTATCTATTGTAGATAATACTATTAGTAGTTTTGTTTGGTATAGATATTCAATTCAATTTGAAAATTCTGTTGGGGCATTTTCAAACGTATATTATACCGGTCAATTTATGGCAAAGTTTTACGATGCTTTCATTTCAAGATTAGACAAACAGCTTGATCTTAGATATGATTTTAAGATTTCAAGTGTAAAACCTGTGGTTAACCGCACTAAGATTGACACTCTTGGTGGTAGGTATCCTAAGTTTGCGGAAAACGCTATTCTCAACTACAAACAATTCAGTGTTACAGGTGTTATTTCTGCAGAAGCTGACTATAACCAATTATTCCTTAATAAGCAACAATATTATGGCGAAGAATATCAGAACTATCGCGTTTATTTATCTGATGAAGGTATTAAAAGTATAGTTCGTAACGATGCACAGAACTATGATCAAACTAATGATTATCTTACTACAACTCAAGATGACTGGTTTTGGGAAAGAGAATTTCGTGAAGCAGTAGTAGCTTGGTTAAATGATGGTGAACCTAAATTATTTAGATCAGCATCAGAAGGTTCTGTTCCTGTTATGGTAACAGATATTTCATTAACACCAAAAGCACAATTAGGTAGACGATTGTATGATTTTAGTGCTACTATGTATGAGGTTGGAAAAGGAGAATCATTAGCTGATCTTGAAGCCCTTGGTATATATCATGTACCTCGTATTGCGGAAGCTATTGGAGATGGAAATCCCGGAATAGGCGGAGATGTATTACCAGACGACCACCGTACTGTAGAAATGATTAGTCAAGTATATGCCTATTCACCTACGAATAATAATAATATTATTACTTCTGGTGGTATCCAAGAGACAATTATAAATAGATATAAAATGGGCGGTGTTTATAGTGAAAGAGAAGCCTATGATCTATATATAAAGAATGTTAAAATTTTCTTTCATAATAAACCACATTTATTTTTAATTGGAACTAATAACAATATTCAATTAGTTGAAAATCCAACATCCGCACAAGTACAGACTAATAGACTGCGGCTGGGCTATACGTTCCAACTACAAACAGATAATAGTAGCGCTTGGCGAACAATCTTTGTTAATGAACGCGGATATTATCAACTACCAGATGATTTAAATATTACTGGTTTAGCTTTTAACCAATATACTGATGCGGGCTCTGGTACAATCGGAGATACTGTGACCATTGAATATATTGCAGTGTTTAACGAACGTTCAAGTTCTGGTTCACTTGTTACAGGTAGTAATGTTGAAAGAACAGTGCTCGGACAATATGAAGGTATTTATACTCCGATGGAATATCTCGGCGATAGAATCAGATCTAAATATAGTTATATTACTTCTCAATATCAACAGCGTATGCGTTCATGGAAAGGTATATGTTTAGATGTTACTCCTTATGCGGTAGTAGCTATTCGATATACTAATAGTTCTCAATATAATGAATATAGAGTTGGAGCTACAGGGGTTCTTCACATGCTTCAAGATTTTGCGGTTGAGAATTTATATTTCTTAGGGCGATTCATGGTTGAGCGGCCTATAGAACGGCAAGAGTTTGTTGATCCTTGGGAATACGTGCGGTCGGAAGAGTCTGCGAATGCAACAGCTGACATCCGCAAACCAATCAATAACACTGTATACTCTATTGGCGGAAGTGACATGATTTATTATCAAGATAACTGGTATAGCTTTGATGATAAAGGAGATGGAACTGGTATTGCGGCAGTTAACATAGAGGGACAAATCAACTTTATCGGTGACGTTGTAAGAAACGAATATTAATATCTAAGGAGGGCTTATGAGAAAATTATATCCTTACTTAGATAATCCTTGGGGTATTAATTATAATGACCAACAGGAAGATAGAAATTTCTTAAAACAGATTGATAATTTTGTTAATCAAAAACAATATGTGCGGATTACATTACTTAATTGGAATGAGGACGGTATTAAAGAGATTGAAGGAGAACTTACTAACGGTTCTATCACTAAAGATTCTGCAAGTACCGTCCGCCGCACTTGTACATTGTCTTGTAGTGTTAATGGTGGAGAATATACTGCGGAAGATGCAGAAATGGACTTCGCCATTAACAAAAAGATTTACCTAGAAATAGGTATTAAAAATTATACAGACCAATATCCTGAATATCCTTTCTTGTGGTTCCCGCAAGGAGTATTTTTTATTAGTACATTTAATATTCAAACATCATCTAACTCTGCTGTTAATATTAGTTTACAACTAAAAGATAAAATGGCAGGTTTAAATGGTGAAGTTGGAGGAACTATTCCAGCTACAACTATTTTAGATGAAATGGATACTCAAGCTCCTTCTGGCGAATATATCACAGAAAAGGTATTAATTTACGATATTATTGTAGAGGTAGTCAATCATTTTGGTGGAGAAATATTATCTAATATCGTTATTGAGGATGTACCCAAACGTATCCAACGTGTGATGAAATGGACTGGTAGTAATCCTCTATGGATGAAGCAACAAGGTAATATTGATTCTGGTATATATTACGATGTATCTTTAGACGAACCTTCTGATACTACTGGATGGTATCAATATGTTGCGGGTGATGATGTAGGATATATCTATGATGACTTTGTGTATACAGATGAGTTGACCGCTGCGCCTGGTGATAGTGTTACAACTATTCTCGATCAGATAGTAAGCTATCTAGGTAATTATGAATATTTCTATGATGAATTTGGTATCTTTCATTTCCGCGAAATTAAGAACTATCTAAATACTACTCAAGCTACTATGATTACAATGGCTAGAGATGAACATAATTATTTAACAAGTGTAACAACTCCTAAAAGCACATTTTCTTTTTCTGATGACACTAACTTAGTTACTCTTAATATTAATCCGCAATACGGTAATATTAAAAATGACTATATTGTACAAGGTACCAAGAAGATGAAAGATTTAGGAATTGATTATCCTGTACGTTATCATCTCGCTATTGACTATAAACCAAGAGTAGGAAATACTTATAGGGATTTACTTCTTTATAGAGAGGAAGATAGTCAATTAATTAAAGCACAGTTCCCGCTTCATGTAGATGAATTACCAGAAGTTGGTAATTTTAATATTATCTATTGTGCGGGAAATGATACTTCTCAATTCTTCTATTGGGATGATACAACTTATAAACCAATAGAGATAGTGAAATATTATCCTCGCGGAGAGAATACAGAAGGATATGTCACAGAAGATTGGCGAACCGAGATTTATTTGCGGGGGCTGCTTGCAAAAAATAATGGCACAGATGCATCTCAATATTTCACTAATTTAAAGCGCGGTAAACGTCCGGGTGGGCAGTCTTTCCCATGGTTAGATGATATATTTAATATCTCTAAGCATGAAAAGATAGATGTTGATTTTTACTATGAAGAATTATGTGCATTCTGGCCTGAAATTTATGATCTTGAAAATCAGAAATTCTGGGCAGAAGAAAAGGATTTATCTGTGCAGCATACTGCTTTAACAGATGGTAATTGGTTCTTAGATTTTATAGATCCTTCAACATCCGGACTCGGAGAGTTCTGCGTATCCAACATCGGCCGCCGCACTCAAGTAACAAATAAAGATACTATTAACTGCCTTTTTGAGCCAGTATTTCCTAATGTTGTATTTATTAATATTGATGATGATGGTGCGGAAGAAGCTAGAGAAGAATGTATTAATAGTGGGCAACCGTATACTCAAATTCATGGTGAAATATATTGGGCAATGGCGACAGGTGGATATAGCGTAGCGTGCTATGATGAGATAAAATATCAATTATATCTTCATACTAATTATCAAAAGACAGTTAGTATCATAGCTATTCCTGCATTTTATCTTGAACCAAATACAAGAGTTAGAATTGATGATAAAACAACAAATACACATGGAGACTTTGTTGTGAGTAATATTACTATTCCTCTTGGTGCGGGAAATACAATGAGTGTAGCTGCCAGCGAAGCATCTATGGATCGTTATTTTTAATAATTTTAATTTACGAGGGCAAGATACGATAATACTTGTCCTCGTTTTTTTATTATATATAGAAAGTGTTTATTTTTAAAAGAGTTAAAGGAGTAGTATGGGACTTGAGATTGGTCAATGGCGATATGGTGGTAGTGGCTGTATGAGCAGACTATCTCCTGTCGTTACTTATAAAGCTACTGCCATGAGTACTGGAGGAGCAGACGATACTTCATTTCAAGATGTTCAGATTGCTCCTGGTGGTGGACAGTTTATTAAAGGGCAGGATTATTATTTAAAGATCATGATCCCGCAGGATATGAATTATGCTATGAGTTTCGATCTTGAACTTATCCAAGAGTCAACAAGTTCTGATGAAGTATTTCAGTTTATTAAAAATGTATCTATTGAACGTGGTGGTTCTGGTGAAAATGCTTATCTTGTAGTATTATATGAAGACCCAGACGGTAATACCTCTGTTGCTATTCCAGAGCCTTATATTGTGGGCGCTGCTAATACCGCAGGTACTATTTATTATGATGAAGCTAATGAAAGATATTATCTGGGGCGCGGTGGAACAGATTATGTTTTAATTGATAAATATAATGATCTATCTGTTATTGCCTCTTGGAAACAAGAATCTAGTGATTATTATGGTGTGTTTGAAATTGTATTTAGACCTATTGATGATGGTTTTAGTCATGTGATGCTCCGCATGATTCGTACAGCACAAGACTATAATATCCAACGTCTATTGGAAAGTGGCGATATGGAGTTTGGTCGCAAGGTAGACATTAATAAGATGGTTTGTGAACTATATTCTATTAATGATCTTGTAGATCAAATTACTTCAACAAGTAGATTAAACCGTATTGGAGTTTGGGGACGTCCTGGACTTATCATGATTATTAATGGTGAAGAAATTAGAATCGGTCCAAGCGGCTATTATGAACAGGATGCTTTACCGATTGATTCATTGGGCGTAGTAGTACCTGATGGTACAACTAATTCATACTTCTATATTGACTATGAATTTGACCCAGATTATGTAGAGTAAAAGGAAGGTGGTATGATTGGATAGCTTATATGGAGGTCACGCAGGTATTAGTTTTGTACTACGTGGTCGATATGATTCAGTCAATGCAATGGTTACTGCCTTCAAGGGTGGAAGTAATTATAACACTATTGCCTATGGTGAATATGTAATTATTGATACCAAAAATAAAAACCACATTGACAATGGTAAAGTTTACCGTCGTGGCTATGATTATCAAAATAATATGGGCGGCGCAGAATATATTGGACAAATTGTAGGTCCAAGTTCTGGCACACCTTATTTCCAAATTGATACTTTAGATGATACTAAAGCAAAAGCTCAACGAGTAGTTGATAACGACGTAACTTATAAACGTTATCCAACAGGAAAAGACGAGAATGGCCGTTATCAGATTTCTGAAAACGGTGATGGCGCAGATATTGCGACATTTGAATTTAATACTAATAATACTTTAGTACCAGGTAAGACCGATGAAGGCACTTATAATGATACTATTAAATATACATGGGTAAATATTCGTGATGATACTAATGCGGCAGACTCGTGGTTCTATGTTGGCTTTGCTATTCCTTATATGGTTATTGATTATAATATCCACAGTGTCAGTCCCTATGATGCGGAAGGACAGCGCGCAGATGAAGCTACTATTGAGCGCACTGATAATAGAACACATCCATTCTGGGAAGAATGGGAATTAGGTATTCCTAAGGGAGTTAAGGGAGATGTCTTACACAACTTCCGCGTAATGATACCTACAGCTAGAGATACAATTTATCAGCTTTCCGCATTATCTACTAGACTTAATCCTGAAACTGGTAACTATGAAACAGTAGTAGGACAACCTGGATATACTGGTCAGCAAGATGATATAACCAATAAACGTCAAATTTTAGTTCTTGATTATACTATGTATGACCAAACTAATGAAGGTAAAACTATTACAATTTATGTTGGTGATTATAATTTAATTAGCGGTGTTAAAGTTGATGATGAAGGTACTGTAACTGTTGAGTTTACTCATGATGATGATACAGTATTTACTAAGAAAATTCGCTGGATTGATAATATTGAATTAACAACTGGTAATGGTGTTAATGGTGGACATTTTACTTTCACTTATAATAATGATAATCCAGAGCAGACAAAAGAATTTGACATATCGTGGATTAAGGGACTAGAGATATACGATGATGGTTCAGTAGAATATACTTATGTTGGTACTCCTGATCCAGAGGTACTACCCGCAGATTATAGCACTCCTAGTGAAGGCGTATATCGTGTTGAAGATTTTATCCAGTGGATTCGTAGTGTTACATTGAATGACCGCACAGGTTTATTCACAGTTTTAAATAACCGCGGTGAAACAATTACTCGTACACAGCTTGACTGGATTAATGATGTGTTTATTGATGAAGGTAGTGGCGAAATTGCATTGCAGCATATTTTTGAAGATCGTAATACAGGAACCGCAAAGAATGGGCAACGAGCTGAAATCTTAGGTAATATCTTAAAGTTAATCGTTAAAGCTACAGTAGACAGCAATGGTGGCATTACATTCTATACTAATACCGGCGATGAAATTATTCTTCAGGGTATTTCAGAGGATGGGTCAGAAGTAGATTTCAAAGTTAAAACATTAGAAGATGTAAGACTTGAAACAGGTATCGCCGCAGATAAACATATTCAAATTAAATATAATACTGAAAATTCTTATGAGCCTATTGGTGATCCAATTAACTTTATTCAAGATATTGTAGTGCGGGCGAGTGACTGGCATTTACTTGTTTTATATAATGATCCTACGCACCGCCGCACTAGAGATCAACTTGATGAACAGAATAAAGATGAACACGGTAACATTTGGATAAATAATATTACTGGTACAGATGGTACCGCCTATGGTGCTTCTGTCTATTGGCAAGATTTTGGTCCAATTAAAGATCAAGCTGGCGTATTAATTGGCTTTAATCTAAAAAAAGAAACTGTTGATAGTTCTGGTCTTGGCGATGTTATCTCTTATTTGAATAGTAAATATCCAAATGGTCTAACAGGTGCGGAACAGGAAATTGGCGGAGCTTCTATTGCGGGAAAGATTGTAGCCTATGGCGCGGATGACGCAGATAATAAAGAATTTTATGCTTTCGACTACAGTAGATATACTTGGTTCTATCTAGGTAAATTTGATGAGAGTGGTTTACAGGATGCTCGACTGTTTAACTCTGGGCAAGGCGGTGCTGATAAAACAGCAATCATCCAATCATTAGCATCTAAAGGTTTGCTATTTTCGTCTAAAGAATATTCTGTTGCCGATCCTGGTACTAAAATACCTAAATTCTGGGCGTATGATTATAATGAGTGGGTCTAATAATGCAGCAGTTATTAGAATATACTGGCCCGTTTACTACGGGCCAGCGCATTACTCTTAGTCCTTTAATTAATACAGAGTATGTGCATATCGGAATGCAAATTCCGCAGAGACAGCCTGTGGCAATTAGAGAACGTAGACAGAACCCGCAATCTGTTACTCCTACTACCATTGTTCCTGACTCTTGGAGAGAAATACAGACGCCCTCTCCAGAATTGAGTGTCAATGGAAAAAATTTTTGTGTATCCCCGACGGGAATTTTAGAGTTCGATGAAATGGCTGATATTGAAATAACTATATCCATTTTAAAGAATCTTCCCGCGGAAACAATTATAGATATTATTTTATACGAGCGCGATGTGACATAAAAGGAGGGTAGTAAGAGCATGGCTAAAGGTAATCCAAACAATGAAGATATGAAACTAAATTTTGTACCTAAAGTTTGGGATAATAAAACCAAAAGATATAGACCAATCTATATTGCGCCAGATGCTACTGATACCAAGAGAGGCGATGTTTATCTATCTGATGCGACAGATGGAACTGACAACGCTAAGACTGGTGTAACCGCCGCAACACCTGCTGCGGTTAAAGCAGCTATGGACAATGCTAATGATAAGGTTTCTAAAACTGCGATGTCAGATCAAAGCATTAAGAGTAATTTATATCCCGACGAAACAGATACTCAAAATTTGGGTTCTGAAGAAAAACGTTGGAAAGATCTTTACTCCAAGAGTGTAAACACTAATACAGTAACAACCACTGATATTACCGCTACTACTGGTAATATTAATGGATTAATTAGTGCTACTGGAACTATTACAACACTTAATTCAACTAAGATTACAGCAGAAACTGGTAATATTGTTACTATTACAGCTACTAATGTAACTGCTGATAATATTGCGGGAACGCTTGATGGAAAATTTAAGACACCAAGAGAGATTAAGATTTCTAATGGTGATGGGGCTGGAGCTTCTGCAATGTTTGATGGTTCCGCAGATATTGATTTAAAACTAAATGATATTGATGCGGCAACTGTTAAAACTGGTATACTTCCACTTAGTGTTGTGCCGCAAGGTGCATTAGAAAGATTAGTCAAGGTTCCCGATGAGGCTTCAAGATTTGAGTTAAAGAAAGACAATGTACAGAATGGTGATTCTGTTTATCAGATTGACGAAGATGTTGTATTTATTGTAGTTGATGATGAACAACTTGATAATGAAAATGGTTATCAGCAATATAGTTCTGGGACAGCTAAGCGACTTGGCGTAGATGAAGTCGGTAGTAAAATTAAACCGGTTTATTTTGCGGGCGGCGTCCCTGTCGAATGTAATGACTATATTGGTACATTGGTAGTATCTCGGCAAAAGCCAGAAGGAGAACATATTCTCTTTTGGATTGAGCCAGAAGATAAAGACCTTAAAAATTAGAGACAAAAGGAGTTAAAATGGCAATTCTTCATTATAGAGGAGAAGACGGTCAATTTCACGTACTAAAAACTGGTACAGGAGGAATTGAAGTATATCTAACTGGTACCCCGAATGGAACAGTTACCTATAAGAACACGGACGGTAGTGATACTGGCGAAGTTGTGCTGGATGATTCTGGTTTAGGAATGTGCGAGCCTGGTGGGTATGGTGATTATACATTTACCGCAGGTAGTAAGCAAGGTACTCTAAAGATTGACGATGTTAAGCAGTATTACTTTACACTATATGAAAGTGATGCAGTGACCGTTCATGTAACAACACGATCTAATGAAACCGTTACTGCTACATATAAGAAACAGGTTATTACAGCTAATTCTGGTAGCAGTGGCAAAGTTGATATGCAGATTGCGGTCTATGGTCAATGGGAATTCGCGGCAGGTCCTTCAAAGAAAACTGTAACGATAGCTGCCGCACCTACAGAATACAATGTAGAGCTTCCGTTGATTGATGTTGAGATTACAGGTAATCCAAATTCTATCGTTACCTATAAGAAAGATGGCACGGAAGGCCCAGGTCAAACTGTTCAACTTTCTCCAGAAGGCAGAGGAACTGTAATACTTACTGAATTTGGTAGTTATACATTTTCATCTGTTGCGGGTACTCAAACTGTACAAGCTACTACTTATGCAACACAGCATGTTGAGTTAACTGGTGTTGGTGTTACCGTTACGACTCGTCCAAATGCGACAATTAATTATACTAATAATAGTGATGTAACAAGTACTGCACAGGCTGATGAACATGGCCAAGCACTTATCGTAATTAAAAAATTTGGTGCTTATACCTTCTCTGTTGGTGTTGCATCTAAGGTTGTTTCAATTCAGAGTTATGAAGCTGTTTCTATTGAAATTCAAATTGTAGATGTTAAGATTACAACTCGTCCAAGCGCAACTGTTAAGTATGGTAAAGATACTGCTACTGATAAATCAATTACAACTGATAGCAGTGGTAAACATACTTTAACAATTACTGAATTTGGCACTTATACATTTGAAGTTGCTAGTGTGGGTGATCCTACACAATCAGTAAAACAGCAGCTTGCACTTAACGATTACACGGAGAAAAGTATTGAACTTTTTATTGTTGATGTTACGGTAAAGACTGATAAGGGTGGGCAGTTTAAGTATTACAAACAAGGGCAAGAACAGAGTGCTACAACGGTACAACTTGGTGCTGATGCTGACACTAAAGTTGTTGTCATCAAGGAAAAAGGTACTTATATCTTCTCCACAATGGATGGTGCTAAGACCCAAGAGGTAGTAATTAGTGATTATACCGGACAAAGTGTTACGCTAATTAGTTCTGTTACAAGTAGTATTATTATTGACAGTACAAACTCTGACCCAGAGAAAGCTGTTAAGTATGCGGGCGACGCTTCTTCAGAAGTTGCAGGCTGGGATAATTGGAAAGATAAAGAAATTTTTAAAGACATTCGTCCTTGCGTAGTTAAGGATGGACAAGTACAATATTACCTCCGCCGCAATGATTATACTGCTAAAGTAATGAGTGGTAAGGGTGAGGATTCTGATGATCGTCAGTCTGGTGATGGTACTGCTAACTTAACTGGTACTGATGGCGATATAATGGTTGAGATTCCAAAGGTAGGATACAAGCTATCTTATAGTGATAACAATCTGCAAGTAGATATTACTAACGAAGATGCGAAAGATGGTTATTGTTATCGTGCGCATAGTCTTGATGCGGAAGGTGACTGTGATTTTATTTACGTTGGGGCTTATCTTGCATATAAAAATGATAATAAGTTAACTAGTGTTTCTGGACAAATTCCAACAGGTAATATCACTATTAATAATTCACGTATAGCTGCCGCGGCCGCCGGTACTGGGTATCAACAGTTATCTTGGTATGTATGGACATTACTACAGTGCCTATATTTAGTGGTATTTAAAAATCTTAATTCACAAACTGCTCTTGGTTATGGCTATACAAATGGAAATAGTAGTGTAACAAGAACAGGTGGAACTAATAGTGTTACATTCTGTGGTAATGCGGGAAATAATGCTACTGATGGTAAGCATCAAGTTAAATGTCTTGGTATTGAAGATTTCTGGGGTAACGCTTATCAATGGTGCGATGGTATCTTCAGTGATTCTAGTCGTCAAATTTTAACGGATTATAATAACTTTAACGATACTGGTGCGGGCTATCGTTTTAAAGAAGCTAGTGGATTTACATCTGATACTGGCGGTTATTTTAAGAAAGCTGCGGGAACCAATGTTCGTGGATTCTTACCAGAAAATAATGCTGCAGTAAGTGGCGGAAGTGCTACTACTTATTTTAGCGATAATGCCAGTGTCTGTGCGAGTCGCTTGGCCTGTGTAGGTGGCAACTATGGTAGTACTACCGGTGCGGGTGCGTTCCTCTGCGATGTGAGTCAATTAGCTACCGATACCAATGCTAGCTATGTCCCGCGCCTGATTTTTAAGCATAAAGCTGTCTAAATACAAATTACTTTGGGTATAAAGGCGAGATAGTCAATATCTCGCCTATTATATACTTGGTTATTGTCTGAAAAGTGTGCGGAGGTTTAGCTTTTCCGTGTTTTGGACTTGCTTATAGTTAACTTAACATTGCAAACTGGACTAGGCTTGCAAGACGATTATTGTGACGTTCCAAAAAAACACGATAATGCCAATGTCTATGCGAGTCACTTAGCCAATGTAGGTGGCAACTATAATAATACTACCAATACGGGTACGTTCCACTGCAATGTGAATCAATTAGCTACCAATACCAATGCTAACTATGTCCCACACCTGATTTTTGATTATGAACATCTTAAATGTACTTTTTAGTATAATTCTATTATTTTAAAAACTGGGTTCTCTTTCTTGGGACGTGAAAGAGAATATTTGATCCCTGCTATAAGGACGGTAACCATGCCACTTGGCAAAACTTACAACGTACTTATAGTATTGTACTAGTAGGTTCTTTCAAATAGATTTTATACTGGAGAACACTTATAGTGTCAATCAGTAGTAAGTATATTAAGCGATCTTTAGTAAAATAAGAATTGGTTTATTGTAGATCAAGAAAGAATGCGAAAGTTTGATATTATGAGATGTTCAAACTTATGTATATAAGTTTGGTAAATATTTTGCAGGGTTTTATTAGTATGTAACTTTTAAAGAAAGGAGGTAATATGCCGAAACGCTTAGGCGGAGATGTTTATAAAAGAATTTGTTCTATGAATAATCTTATTTTAGCACATCAAAATGCTAAGAAGGATAAAGGATTTTATGCAGAAGTTAAAATGGTTGACAGTAATCCTGAATATTATTTAAAAGAAATTCAGACTATGTTAGTTAATCATACTTATCATTTAGAGGAATCTGATTATACCAGAGAGATAATTCATGATAGAACTAAAGATAGGGAACTTTGGAAGTTAAAATATTATCCACATAGAATTATTCAGTGGACAATTATGCTACAAATCAACGAACTTCTCGATAGAAATTTAGTTGATTTTACTTGTGCATCCATACCTAAACGCGGTATACATTATGCTCTTAAACTAGCTAAAGGTTACATGCAAGATAAAGATGAAAGTAAGTATTGTCTAAAGATAGATATACACCACTTTTATCAAAGTGTCAATAAAGATATACTAAAGAAAATGTTGAGAAAGAAAATTAAGGACAAAGAATTACTTTGGCTTCTTGATTTAATTATAGATAGCTGTCCGCAAGGGCTACCAATGGGCAGTTATCTATCTCAATATCTTGCTAATTTTTATCTTAGTTACTTTGATCATTGGATGGCAGAAACACTCAAGATTAAAAGGGTAATAAGATATATGGATGATGTCGTTATCTTATATAAAGATAAAGAAACATTATTTAAATGGCTTGAAGAGATAAAAGTGTATCTTAATAAAGAATTAGATTTGGTATTAAAAGATAATTACCAAGTTTTTCCTACATATATTAGAGGACTTGATTTTATTGGGTACCGAATTTTTAAAGACTACATTATTCTGCGGAAATCGACCTACATGAGATTGCGTAGACAAATGTTAGCTATTGCAAAGAAAGTTGCGGACAGTTCTTTTATGAGCTACCATGATTTTTGTTGCATAAATAGTTATAAGGGTTGGTTAAAGTGGTGTGATGGTTATAATCTTTATGTAAAATATATAAAGCCATTAGAACCACATGCTACAAGATATTATAACACTTTTATAAAAAGGAGAAAACATGCAGAATAACGGTAGAGTACAAGGGAGCAAAGAAGCATCTGCCCCTGTAATCGTTAATCATGATAATGTCTATATTCATACTAATGTTCAGCAAGTCCAAGATGATGAAATTGAAGATCTATATGAATATGATGAAATTATTATGACTAAAGATGAATACATTGAGTGGTCAAAAGAATATATTGATACCCTCGAAGCCGCCATCGGCGAAATTGGCGTTCTCGTAGAAGCTAATAATGAAACAACAGAGTTAGCTCTAGCAGAACTTGGAGCACTAGTTGCCACAGGAGGTGATGAATAGTAATGGCTACTGTTTATGCAAATTTGGTTCGTAAAGGTCTTTGGGAACTTGAGCAGGTTCCCGCACGTTGGAGAGAAGATGTGAGAAGAATCCTTATTGAAGATGGTACTCTAGCAGAGTAACATATAGAAACCTAATGAAAGGGGATTTTGATGGCAGAAATCAAACACATTGGTCTTGAGCAACTAAAGTATTACCACAACAAATTAAAAGAAATTGTTGTTCTCAAAGAGCATAAGACCGGATCAGAAGAAGAATGGAGGGTTCTTTCTGATAACAACCTTACCGATGACCTAGTAGAAAAAATCCATGCGGCAGGCGATAGCGGATTTAATGGTTCTTATGAATCACTAACTAATAAGCCAGCTATTGATGGTACTGAACTTTCTGCTTCTACTACGGCTGAAACTCTAGGTCTTGCCAAGAGCGAAGATATTCCTGGCGTAGCAACCGCAGAAGCTGCTGGTATTGTAAAACCTGATGATTCAACTATTAAGATTACAGAAGATGGTACAATTTCCGTTGCTGAACTAAGTTCTTATCTAAAAACAACAGACGCAGCTAAAACTTATCTAGCTAAGACAGACGCAGAACGTGATTATCTAAAGTCAAGCACAGCGGAAGAAACTTATGCAACACAGGCATCTCTTACTGATTATGCCAAGACTTCACAGGTAGAAACTAATATTAATGCTGCTAAAGATGAAATGCAAGAAAAGATTAATGCGGCAGTTGGTTCAGTTTATACTCCAAAGGGTTCAACCACATTTACAGAACTACCTGAACCTTCCGCAGAGGTTGAGGGAGATGTTTATAATATCTCTGAACAGTTCACAATCTCTGAACCTGAAAAGTGGGTAGAGCAGAGCGGTACATATCCTGCTGGTACAAACGTAGTTTGTGTTAAAGAAGATGAAACCTATAAGTGGGATGTTCTAACAGGTGTTGTTGATCTTTCAAACTATGTACAATCTTCAACACTTACTGATTATGCACAAAAATCAGAACTTGATGCTTATGTTAAAACCGCAGATATTCAAACTGTAACTAATGGGGATATTGACACTATCTTTAGTGAGTAATCTCCTTTAAGGAGTATAACACATGGGAAAGTACTTAGACTTTAAAGGCTCTAAGTATCTGGTTCAAAAATTAAAAACATGGTTGGAGTCCGCGGGAGTAGTGTTCAAGGCAAAAACCGCGGACGCTCTTTCCGCAACACTCCCCATTAAAGGCGGTGGAACTGGCGCAGAAACGGCAGAAGAGGCTTGGACAGCTCTAGGTGGTGGAGATATTGGTAAACTAAATACCGATAAATCTGAAGAGGCTGCTAATAAATTCATAAAAGCTGACGGCACTTTTGCTGCGATTACTGTACCTGAAACAACCACCGGTATTGTGGTTTCAGATACAGAGCCTGATGATCCAAGCTGTATAATTTGGATTGAAATTTAAAGAGTTTGATAGAAAGGAGTAATATGTCAGATTTAACAGATGAGCAAATTATTTCTTTTGAAAATGCTCTTAGCAGCGAAGATGAAACTAATGAATGCACTATAGAAGAATTATCTAATGGTAAGGGTGATTAATTATGAGCAATAGTCCTTTAGTAAGCTATACTCGTATTAGTCCTAATAAAAATCGCCGCACAGAAAAGATAATCGGTATTACTCCTCATTATATGGCGGGTAACTGTTCTATCGAAACTTGCGGAGAGATTTTCGCACCTACTTCTCGTCAGGCATCTTCCAACTACGGAATTGGTAGCGACGGCCGCATTGGAATGTATGTTCCAGAAGACTATCGTGCTTGGACTTCTTCTAGCTCTTGGAACGATCAAAGACGAGTAACTATTGAAGTTGCAAATGTAGATTCTTACGGAACTATCACCGCAGCCGCATGGGAATCTTTGGTTAATCTTTGCGTAGATATTTGTCAACGTAATGGTATTGACTGGGTTAATTTTACAGGTGATAAAAATGGAGTTATTACTTGGCACTGTATGTTTGCTGCAACAGATTGTCCCGGCAATTACTTAAAAGCAAAAACTCCTGCTTTAGTAGATGAAATCAATGCAAGAC
Organism: uncultured Bacilli bacterium; assembly: GCA_947628235.1. Taxonomy (GTDB): domain Bacteria; phylum Bacillota_I; class Bacilli_A; order RF39; family UBA660; genus UBA5578. The sequence goes on from CANQZC010000003.1 coordinate 77,094, forward strand.
TTCATCCCGCACCTATTCCAGAGCCGGAACCACCAAAGATTTACCCTGGTACCTATCTTGATGAGCGGCAACTAGGTGGAGATATGTTTAGACTATACAATCCTTATAATGGTCAGCATCTCTTTACACCAGACCCGCAAGAGGTTGAATCTCTACTTAAAGGAGATTGGGATGATGAGGGGGTTGCTTGGCATATGCCGGAAGTAATTCCTATATATCGTTTATATAATACCCGCAGTGGAGATCATCTCTGGACTATCTCCCTCCAAGAGTGCAATACTTGTATCGGTAACGATTGGACCTATGAAGGAATAGGTGGATATAGTTCTGCAACAGAAACTGATAAACCTATTTATCGTCTATATAACGCGGTAAGTGATAAACATTTATTTACAGCAGATAAAAGTGAAGTATCTGTTCTTACTACAGAACATGGATGGACTAGCGAGGGGATAGCGTTTTATTCTATATAATATTATCCCAGAAAGGAGGAAAATTTGGAAGCACTTACAACACTTCTAACCGAGTATTCTTTTCCGGCGATAATTATTATTATATTCCTTTTGTTAGTTGCTTTTAAATTTGTTAGTGATCTAATCGAATGGCTTTATAATAAAGCTAAAGGCTTTTTTAAAAAGCAAACAGACGAGGAGAAAAAGGAAGAAAAACTTGAAGGTTATTTCAAAGATACTAATGATCACTTTGAAAAAATCAACAAGCGTTTTGATGATACCGATGAACAGATATTAGAAATCCGCAAGTTCCAAGAAAACACAGCAGAAAGATTAAAATTTATTGAGGAAAGACAACAGGAAAATACTCGTTCTTTTCTTATAGATGCACATCATAAATTCTGCTATGAATATAAGGCGATAGACGATATTAACTTGCAATCAGTAGAACGTCGTTATTCTTATTATAAACACGCGGGTGGAGATACCTTTATTGATAGTTTAATCGAAGATATTAGAGAACTACCGAAGGTTAATTTAGACCATCCTCTAATTTCAGCAGAAGAAGAGGAAGGAATAGAAGATGTTGGAATATCTTGACCAACTACGTTCAAACGTAATTGATTTAAAATCCCTCGATCAGGATATTTCAGACCCAATTATTGCGGGCGCCGGTGAATCTGGTGGCCCGCAACTCTATGTAATCCTCACTCAAGAGGCTGCCGCGCGCTTCACACCAACTACTAATCTTTATCTCTCTTGGAAGCATTTAGACTATCCAAATGTTAAAGGTTATGATATGTTTGATAAAATATCAGACGATCCTGCGGTGTGGGCTATCAGCTGGCCGCATGCCATGCGCAAAGCTGGTACAGTAGAAGCATGCCTTGAAATTGTAGATGAGTTAAGCGTAAGTCAAAGTAAACACTTTAATATCAATGTATTATCTGATATTGAATCTGGTGCGGGCGACTTTACACAAGAAGATTATGATCTATTCCATCAAGCATTAGTAGAAATGAGTGAAAAGGTTCAAGAAGCTAATAATTTAGTAGATAATGCTAATGATGTATTTGATGTAATCTTTGATCTTTACAATACTATGAAGGCTGATTATGATAATATTCTTGAACGAGTAGATCAAGAAGAAGAACTATTTAATCAGCTTAGAGAAGAGTGGGATGCCTTCCGCAAGGAATATGAGCAAATCAAGTTTGCTACAGAATGCGAAATTGATTGTTGGGTATTTGAGGATAAATCTAATTGTGATTGTCCTTCAAAAATAAGAAAACCTGTAATGATGGGATACTTGAGAATGAAAGGAGCATAAATGGATTTTTCACTTTTAAGTGAATTAATTTCACCTATTATTGTTCTTTTCTGTTTGGCTATTGGCTATGTACTAAAGAACCTTATTACAACAGAAAAGGTCAATAGATGGATTCCATTAATCGTTGGTCTATTGGGTATCGTATGTAATGTATGGTACACAGGCACCTTTGATTTCCAGACTGTTATTGCTGGTTTGATTAGTGGTCTTGCATCAACTGGTTTGTATGAGACCTTTAAAGGTTTTGTAGAGGGTAGTCAGAATATTCCTACTACTCCTACTACAGTTACCAGTGAAGCAGTCCAAGAGTCAGAACTAATAAATCAAGCAGTATCAGTAGGTAGAATGGATAATCCTAAACTTGATCCTCCTGATATAACTTATACTCTTTAAGGAGGTACTAATGGCGACTGTAAACGATTTATTAAACTTTGCTAGAGGTGAAATTGGGTACAGCCGTTGGGACGATCCAAATCCAGGTACAAAATATGGACGTTGGTATGCGCAGCAAGTAGGAGATTCCTACTATGGTGCTAGTGGAGTACCTTATTGTGCTATGTTTGTTTCATATGTTTGTGCTCATGTTGGGGTAGGAGCTCCTGGAATTCCAGGAGCTTATTGTCCTTGGATTGTTTCCGCAATGAGAAACGCGGGACGTGCTGTTTCTGTATGGGACGCACAACCCGGTGACATTGTTCTCTTTGACTGGGAAGGAGATGGAGTCTCCGACCATGTTGGATTTGTTGAAAGTAACAGCGGTGGATACCTAACATGTATTGAGGGTAATACTACTTTGAATGGTCGATCTGGTGGAGTGGCAAGACGTACTCGTGCCTACTCAACAGTTATATGTGTAGGGCGCCCATATTATAATGCGGCTCCCGCACCTGCTCCTGAACCAGAGCCAGAGCCACCAAAGATTTATCCCGGAATGGAGCCTGATATGTCAGTAAAAAGTGGTACAATGTATAGATTATATAATGCTTACACTGGAGACCATATGTTTACCGCAGACCCAGATGAAAGAACAGGTTTAATTAATTCTGGGTGGCAAGATGAAGGAGTAGCTTGGAGTATGCCAATGGTTGCTCCTATTTATCGTATCTACAATCCTCATACTGGCGATCATATGATTACTACTTCACTTGATGAATGTAATGGTCTAATTGATGCTGGCTGGCAGTATGAAGGCGTTGGAGGATTTGCTTCAATGGAAGAAACAGAAACTCCTGTATATAGATTCTATAATCCAACCTCATCTGAACATATTTGGACAGTATCTTCAGCAGAAGTTGAAAGTCTAAAATCTAACGGATGGAATTATGAAGGTGTAGCATTTTACGCTTTATAAAAAATAAAAGGGTAACATTTTTGTTACCCTTTTTTTTATGCCTTTATTTATAAATTTTCTATACGCGCGTAGGTGCCGAGACCGAAACCGAGCTCGGTGATTCATGGGATTGCCGCTTATATGAATTTAGGTATAAAAAAATAGCCAGGTAAAATATACCTGGCTACTATAATAATCATTCAAACTCAATAGTTTCTTTTTGTTTGGATTCTGCTAATGCGGCAACACCTAAAAGAATTGCGTCGGCTTCATCCTCCGTAGCAGCATCCGCAAATTTATCAAGAACTAATTCTAAAGCAACTTTTTTTTGTTCTGCACGAGCACGTCCAAAAGATACTTTATATCTATCCTTAATAATACTTCTCCAATGCGAAGCAGAAAGAATTTCGCATTTAATATTTTGGTTATAACACCAAAGCAAAATTGTTGCTTGAACATATGCAAGTTTTTTGAAAGTCATTGCATTGTTTCTTTGCATTTGAATATCTTCAAAATATAATTTAGAAAACTCATATTCATTTAACAGTTCATCAAGTTGATACCAAATCTCATGTAAACGAATTTCGATAGGTTTGTTAGCAGGAATTGTAAAATGGCTAAATTTTACTAATTTTCCGTTATTAAAGACTGCCCAACCGGTAGTCTGTAAACTTTGATCTAAAGCAAGTACCTTCATTAATCTCCGGTACTACCAAAACCTCCACGATCTTCGTTACCAAGAGAGTCAACAGAAATAAAGTTAATAGCTGGTTGTTTGGCTTGAACTCTAAACTGGCAAAGACGAGTATCTTTAGGAATATTAATATCTCGTGTCGCGTAAGCAGCTAAACGCCAAATATCATTGTCACCGCAATAAGAATTATCAATTACTCCAATGCTATTAGCTTGTAAAATACCATATTTCTTAAATGTTGAACTGCGGGGAGCTAAAATAGCTTCATAACCTTGCGGCAGCGCCATAGAAACTCCAAGATTTAATAGAGCAAAATCACCAGCCTTTAATGATACATCTTCATAAAGATACATATCAATCCAGTCACCTTGCTCAATTTTTTCTAATTCATGTGCGTTCTCTAAATATCTAACCTTAATATCCAATGTTTTAGACTCCTTTTTATAAATAGTACACGTTTGGGTTGTCCAACGCGGGAACTTGCCTGAAAAATTTTCGACCAGCTGCCGCATTTCAGCAGGGTAAACTGGATTCTGTTGCCGCAATCGTTCCATTTCTTCTTCGTGTCTATTTTTCTCTTTTAGTTCTTCTAATTTGCGGGCATGTCTATTTTTAAAAAACATCGTTTTCTTGTTCCTCTTGGTATTCCCGCATCTTATATTCAATTTTATTTAACGGTACTTCAGGATCAGCAAGTTTATTGAATACAAAAGCATATTTAACTTGATAATATGTTTCTTCAAGTTTCTTATTCTCTTTTTCTACCCAAGAGAAAGAAGAAAGAGTACATTTCATTTCTTCCGCTTCCTTTTGGACTTTCTTGTGAAATGTCTCTACGTCGTCCATCGTCTCAAGTCGTACTTCATTTGTTGATTTAATAAGATACAGGATCATTGTCAATATCTCCTTCATAAGGTATATATACATCAATTTCTGTGCTTTGTGTATAAGAGGTCATTCCATTTTGTTTCATATTATTTGCAATAGGTCTAACAAATGTTCCTGGTCCCATTACAATAATTTTATTAATATCATATTGTTTTAAATAGTTTTCCAGCATATCATAAAATTCTGTAGCCCAAGAAGTACCAAGTGTTTCTACGTCGTCATCACTATGGATTAGCTTGAATTTATATGCTTGTGCGGGAAATGCTTCAACCAATAAATTCATTTGCAGCTCCTTTATGTTTCAATAATCCAATCATCACAATCAAACAATAGATAAAGATAAGGTTCTGGATTATCTCCTATTCTAATCCAGATTTCAAAATATTTATTCTCATGATCGTAATTCATACTCATTAATTCGCCGCGTTCTTGAATTAATTCACGTAATTCTTGCGAGGCTTCATAGTAATGAGAATCTACGATATGGAATACAGTAAAATCAAATCGTTCTCTACAAAGCAACATGTAATAATGCTGTTCATACTTAGAGGAAAACCAAGCAGAAATATTAGCAATATTAGTTACAATTTCTTGCTCTTCCATAGGGTCTTTCTTGGCAAGTAAAGAACGATTTAATGTATATAAATCACCTAAAACTACATCTGCCATTAATATCCTTCCTTTATGATTATAATAAAATTATATCAAATTTTTTCTTATGAGTCAAACAAAACTATATTCCATCTATTTTCTAAGTTCGGAGTTTGTTTTAATGTGGCAGACATATCAATAACCTGTTGATTGCGGCTCCCGCACCATTTTATTCCAAAATCTTTTTGAGATTCAATAAATGGTCCAGCTACTAAAACATCAATATTAGAAAGAATGTAATTCAAAAATTTTATAGACGATTGCCGCATCCTAGATTGTAATTGTTTTGGCATATATCCAGTATATAGCCAGATTTTAAGATGCGGAAACTTGTCCTTTATTTGTTTAATTAATTTTGCCAATGCATATAAGTTACATTCTTCTAATGGTTCTCCACCAAGAATAGTAAATCTAATTATACCAGGTTGCCGCAAATATTCTAGTATTCTCTTGGTTTCATTATCGGTAAATTTATTACCGCCTTTAAAATCCCAAGTTTCTGGCTGAAAACATCCTCGGCATCTAATAGAGCAGCCTTGAGTAAACAAGGCTACTCCTATCCCAGTTCCGTTTGATATATCAAAAGGGCGAATTGCTGCGTATCTCAATTCAACCTCCTGTTAACTATTGATAATCCTCTTCGTTGTGGTCGGATACATGGACAAATCTGTTAGCTATTTCATCTAGTCTACCTTCATTCATGGCAGATGTTGAGATATAGCCACAGACTCTACGTGCTACATTCATTTTATTAAAATCATTGTTCCCGCATTGTGGACAAACAAATTCATGTGATCCATTTTCCATCTCTTGGAGTTCAATTTCTCCTTGATAACCGCATAGTTCACATGTATCAAGTTTTGTATTAAATTCACAATATGCAATCTTTTCATACATATATTGCATTAAAGTTAAAATAACATCTATATTCTGATCAAGATGAGTTGTTTCAATATAACTAATACATCCACCTGGACTTAGACGTTGAAACTCTGCTTCAATATCAATTTTATCAAGAGGACTAATTGGTTCTTCTACAAATACATGATAACTATTAGTAACAAAATCTCTATCTGTGATACCTGGAATAATCCCAAAACGTCTTTTTAGATTTTTAGCAAATTTATAAGTCGTGCTTTCAATCGGTGTACCGTATACAGAATAATCAATAGGTTCTTCTTGTTTCCATTGATTACATTTATCGTTTAAGAATTGCATAATATTTTTTGCAATCTCTTTTCCTTTTGGATCAGTATGACTATATCCAGTTAATACCAATGTAGCTTCATATAATCCAGTATAACCAAGAGAAGAAGTAAAATGTTTTTTAACTAGTAACGGTCCAATTTTATCATCAGGACGAAGTCTTGATAATGCTCCATCGCACCATAAAATTGGATTTACTTCTGCGGGAGTATTCCATAGTCTATTAAAACGAATACGTTGTACGTCGTGACAAAGTTCACACCGTTCATCAAGAATATTCCAAAACATATCCATTAAGAAAGTTTTATCATTTATATTTAATTTATCTGCTTCTTTTTGCGCTGATAATGCGGCATCTGCTAAGTTTACAGTACAAACACCTATATTTCCTCTACCATAAAACTCTGGTTTATTAGTTTGTGGATTAATGTAGCTCGGGGTTAGAAAACTGCGGCAGCCCATTGGTCCGTAAACGCAATGACTTCCATCTGGTGCAACTTTCATATCACTAAGAACTTTAGCACTTACATAATCAGGTACCATTCTTTTTGCAGTACATTCTGCAGCTAATTTAGTTAAATACCAATAAGGAGAATCTTCATGGATATTGTCTTCTTCGAGAACGTACACCAATTTAGGGAATGCTACTGTAATATATTGCCCAGCGCGATTTTTCATTCCTTGGATACGTTGTTTAAAGAATTCTTCAATCAACATTGCAAGTTCTTGCTTATATTCGTTTGTTTCTCCAAGATACATAAATACAGTAAGAAATGGAGTCTGACCTCTTGCAAGGCAGAATGAATTAACTTGATAATTGAACGTCTGTACCGCATCTTCAATTTCTTTACGGGTAGAGTTCCAAGCTAATTTATCCACTTCTTGTGCGGTAAGATTTTCTTTTGTATAAATATCAACGTATCTGTTAAAGCTGTCCCGCACAAATGGAGCCAAGTGAGTAAGTGTTACTGTTTGACCACCATATTGCGCTCCACTGACTGCCGCAATAATTTGTGTGGCAATAGTTGTTGCAGTAATTAATCTATGTGGCTTTTCAATCATGATACCGTTAATGACTGTTCCATTTTGAAGCATATCTTCAAGATTAACTAAGCAGCAATTTGTAAGAGTACGTTCTGCCGCGTAATCCATATCATGAATGTGTATAATTCCATTATCATGTGCTTCTACTGCTTCTTTTGGAAAGATAAAAGTGCGGGCGAGGTCTGTATCTACAATACCAGCAATATAATCGCGTTGAGTGTTTGTTAACCGCACATCTTTATTACTATTTTCTGTAGTCCAATATTCATTATCTCCCTGAATCATTTGGAGAATTTCTGCTTCGTTTTTATGCTGACGTGCAAGTTCCCTCTTATATCTATAGCGGATATAAGCCTTAGCTTCATTATAATAACCAAAGGTCATTAATGTAGCTTCTACTAAATCTTGAATATCCTCTACTAAAACTCTGTTGCCTTTACTTTTTGCGAGGTCAAATATCTGATCTTCAATTACATCCAATACCTGTTCATCTTCAAAAGGCTCATTGAGTTCCTGGAAAGCACCAGAGATTGCAATAGAAATCTTTTCAAGATCATAATCTACTATTGAACCATCCCTTTTAATAATACTTACCATAGGCAACCTCTTTCCTTTAAACGCCATATATTATATATGAAAAATATAATATACAACTTATTGTATTCTGCCCTCACTGCCCTCTTGATCTTGAAGAATCTTTAATTGATTTAAATGATTCAAGATATGAAATATAATAAGAGGTCTATTATCTTTATTATTATCAGGGCGTTCTTGTCCAAGAATTAAATGATCTGGGAGCGATTTGATATATTCTTTAATATGTTTAAAATCTCGATGATCTGCCCATGCTCGTCTTAAATATTCAAATCTCCATTTGTGCTCTCTTTTAATTGATCTTTTAATTCTCTTAAATAAATTTGCACTTAATAAAATTGGAATTAAATTAAGTGTATCATTATGTTTTTCTAAAGCCTTTAGACCACTAGGATTAACTACTGCAATATTAATACCGGGTAATAGTTCATTTTTAGGTAATCCATAATACCACCCATTAAATTGTACCTGTTCAAAAAATTTATCCGGTTCTTTAATAAATTCTATATCATCAACAAAAGAATAGCTAACTCCATCTCTTTCTCCGATACGCGGAGGACGGGACGTCGCACTAACCATAATATGACTCTGATAACCGCGTTCTTGTAAATAACTATTTAGCTGTGACGCGATGCTATCTTTTCCGCTTGCACTTTTACCGCAAAGCGCAATAACAGTTGGTAAGTCATGATTAATTGTCATTGCGTTCGTCCCATCTCTTATTTGTCATCTCCAAACTACCATCTTTATTAATAGCTGTAATCTTATATAACTGATGTGATTTAGTTTTCTTATATGCTTTTGCAAAAAACATATCCCCTCTGCGGAAACCATTAACAACAACTAAGGTTCCGCGAGTGAAAAACCCTGGCTCCCGCACTTTCTTGGTACCATCTGGCATTACCTCACTAATACGTTTATTATATTTTGCAAAATAATCTCTATTAAATTTAACTGTAACTACTCCACTATTAATTGTCAATAAACTAATACTAGACTTTAAATCATCTTTTGCAATTACAGTCCCCATGATACGGGTCGTTTCAAAAATTGGAATCTCAATGCCATTTCTCTTAAAACAATAATCTACAATCGGTGCTGGCGGTAAACTTCTAAATTCTTTGACTCCTTCTTTATAACCATTGACATTTATTAATTCATGTTCATGATAATAAAAACCTAAAGAATCCATTTCCCATTTAGATATGCTACCTGCCGCGTACTTATTCCATACCTCTTGGAATAAACTATCATTTAATTTCTTTAATAGCTCATCTTTATTTTCTGTAATATATTTTTTTGCTTTTGCCATGACTTTATCATAACATTTTGTTTTCCATGTTGATTTTTTAATGGCAATTTGTCCATTAATATTTTCCAATAAATCCACATCAAAAAATTCTTGATAGAACTGATAATAATTATCATTTAAATAATAATAGTCATCTTGTAATACTTTTCTTAATGCTTTATTAAATCTAAATACTCGTTTCTCAAAATTCAATGAATCAGGTAACAATCCTTTTTCATTTAAACCATTAAAGTTTTGCATGGTAATTCTCTTTTTTGGCTCACTCGCTAAGGTGATATACTGCCGCATAATTGAAATGCGGTCGCCAAATTGATCAAATGCTCCACTTTTAATTAATGAAATCATCACAGTCTTATTACACTTTGTCTTATTCATAAAATCTTCAAGACTTTCGTATGGTCTATTGGCAATAATTTGTTGAATTATCTCGCCACCAACGCCGTTCAATGCTTTAAGACCGTATAAGATTGTTCCATTCTCAAGATCAGGCTCAAATAAATATTTTGAACGATTAATATCAATTAAAGATACCTTAATTCCTCGATCAATAATATTTCCTACAGCTGCCGCAATTTTACCATAATTACTACTTGCATCTTCCTCTAATCCACTATCAACTCGTAAACAAGCAGTATTCCAATAGACAGGATTAAAATAAGTTGCAAGATATACTGTTTGCAATCCAATAAAAGAATATGCGAGCGAATGAATCTTAGAAAAACTATCATAATACTCCAATGTCACCATTGGTATAGACTATTTCTTACTAGATTAATAATAATCTAGCACGTCCGTTTCCACCTATGTATCAATAATAGATGTACTCTCTTTCGAGATAGTCGTTACAGGTTTCTTAATGGATATGTGAGATTATCTTGATGATGAATTTCACCTAGATTAATTCTCCGAATATTTTCTTCTGAATATCCAACTTCTTGGGCAATTTCTTTATTAGATAATTCAGTAGTTTGTAATAAATTAATGGCTTTTATTGCTTTAGGATAAATATTTTTTCTAATTGGATAACTAGGATATAAACCTTTTCTTAAAGTTCCTTGATTTATTTTTTTAACAGTTGAATAACCTAAGTTTAATTGTTTAGCAATTTCAGTTAATTTTAAATTACTGTTAATTAATAAATCTATTAAATCATCATATTCTTCATCTTTTTTATAATATTGACAAAGAGGATAAGTTTCATTTTCATCTCTAAAATAAACTCCATGATTAATACTTGAAATAAAGCTCGCACTAATATTAAACTTTTTTTCAATATCGTAAAAAGATTCTTTATTTTTTATCATCCTTTTTACTTCTTGAAGTTCATCTGAAGAAAGAACACTACTATGATTTTGTGCGCCTCCTCCATCATTACTATTATATCCTTTGCCAGTATCTCTAAAAGATTGATAATATTTAATCCAATATTGTTCTCTTTCATTTGCTATTTCTCTGTCATTACTATAAATTGTTTCTAACACTTCTATAGTAAAATTTTCTATGCCATATTCTCTAATTTTTTTATGAATTAAATCATTATAAGAACAACTATTAGGATTAAAAGAAGTAGAAAGATGTTCCCGTTTTCTTCTTTCAAAATTGTTTGTTTGTCCTATATAACAATGACCATTAATATTATTCGTATATTTATATATATAAAACATATCCATTAAGCCTTCCCACGAGATTGACTCACCACAGAAGGGATATAAAAAATATCCTTCTATATTATATGAGTTTTCCTCGTTAGCAATTATTATTTTTTGCCCTCAAATAATAATTACCCCGCTGATAAACGGAAAAGACGTGTACGGGCAAGTTTTTTGTTTACCCCAGTTGCGGTAAAATCGCAGTTTTCCAGACATAAGCTCCAAGATTTTCTGAGGCTGCTTTTTCAATAACTTTTTGATGTAATTCTTCGATACGATCCATTTGCTTTTTACCAACAATTTTTCTTGTATCGTTGGCTTCTGCTAATGTAAATCCGCAAATATCTTTATCCATAAGAATTAACATCAAATCTTCCTGTTGCGCGGGAGCCGCGTAAGATGGAAGATAATATTTTTCAAGAACTTTTTGTTCTTCTTGTGTTAATCCCCAATTTTCCATTTCAATATACCATCTTTGCATATCTTCTTTCATACGCTTATATCTTTCAGATGGCGTTTCTCCACCTTTTTCAACAGCCATTAGCCGCATTATACTATTACAGTTAGCCATTTCCAAAGGGGTCGTTGGCCGCAATAATTTAATTGTTTGGCCACCTACTTGAGAATCAAATTGGAAACATTTAAGAACTGTTCCACTATGTAAACTTTCCCACAACCTATTATCTTCTATTGGAAGAATATCTGGATGAAGATATTTATTATATAACTCTCTTAAAGTTAAATCTTGTTCCACTTCTCCATGCTCTTGAAGTAAGGTTAGACATTGAGCAATTACATCTTGAACTTCTGTTACCAAGAAATCCATTTTAACATCTCCACAATATTCTGCATCGTGAAGTGAATATTGTGTTGTAATTGCTCCGCTTGTTGCTTTCATAAAACAAGCTGTTTCATATGGATTATCATTATCATAAAAATTGACTCCGCTTGCATGGATACCTCTATGACAAATTAGTCCTTCAATATTTTCAATAATATTTAATAATCCCGGATATTTTTTAACTTCATTCACAAAATTTTTAACTGGTTTCCTATCTTTTTCTTTATTACCATATACAACATCTTTAATAGGCCAGAGAAATCCTCTTTCTACTGGAATCATACTTGTCATATATTGCGCAACATCATTGTCAATACCATTGGTAAATTCTGGACTACGATAACCTCTACAGGCTGTAATAATTGCAGATCGAGTGGTTTCAGTTCCATAAGTACAAACTTGAATACAACCTAACTGACCACGCTCTTCTCTAATACGACTAAAAATTTCTTCTCGTTTACTTGGACATATATCTATATCAATATCTCCAAGTTCTATACGATCTTTATTACTATAACGCCAATAGGGAAGATCATGTACTATTGGATCAAGTTGAGTAATTCCCAGCAGATAATGATTTAATCCAGAACAAGCACTGCCTCTACCAGCCCCAATCGTACTGCCAACTTCCCAAAACATATTAATATAATGTTGTAAGAAAATAGGATAACTAAACAAACAAGTTTCTAATTTATCCCCAATAACCTTTTGAATATCCGCTTCTTCTTCTAATCTACTTAAATAAACTTTATTATAAAGATCAAGTTCCTTTAACCGATTTAGACAATAGTTAACCCAATACCGCTCTTGCTCATTTCCTTCCTCCAAGAGATAAGTAAGAGTTGGGTACTTTTCTTTTATATTTTTTTCTGCGGGCGCCGGTGGAAAATATTTGACCTCTACTTGCGGCACTTGTTGCTTATGTGCTAAACTATAATCTTGGAGTTTATCATAAATTTCATGAGTGTTTTTCTCTAACTCATAATAATCTAATCCAGTATCTTTAAGATTTTCAATTACTTCTTCTGTAGTTTGAAGATAAGCGTGAGTATAAAACTCATCCACTTCTCTTTCACCATTTTTACTATTAAGATAGGCTTTATGAATTTCTCTATCTTCTTTTTTAAGATAATGTGCATCTGTTGTTACAATTATTTTTAAATTAAAATAATCTGCTAATGATGACATTTTTTGATTAACAATTATTTGTTCTTTACTGGTTGCCGGTTGTACTTCAAGATAAAAATTATCTTTTCCAAATACATCTATACAAAATTTGATATGATCTATCAATCTTTTATTATATTCTTTTTTAGAGATTATATCGCCAACTGTATCAGCTTTATGCATCTCTAAAATACAATAATCAACCTCTGAACCTAGACATGCGGAAGACCCTATTAAATGCCCTTGTCCATATTTTTCTACAGCCTCCCGCAACTCTGCTTTCAATGTTGGAACTCGTTCCATGCCACGATCATAATAAGAGTTCATCCACGCAATAGAAGAGAGTTCTCTTAACATTTTATGACCAATTAAATCCGTAGCTAATAAGATAAAATGAAAATACTTTTGATTTTTATCTCTGGTATCCGTGAGATATATTTCATTTCCGCGCCCAATTTTAAATTCTGGGTCTTTTTCTTTCCATTCTTTAATTAACTTATCAATTTCTACATGAGAACCAAGTGCTTCATGATCTGTAATACAAATTCCTTTTAATCCAATTTCATGTGCATATTCTATAAGTTTTTTAGGTGTATTTATTGAATCAAGCAAACGAAGATTCGAGTAGTGAGTATGTGAATGCACCTCAAAACGTCCCACTAATTATCACCACCCTTTCTTTTAAATATGCTCTAAAGATACCATTATTTATATTATATCATATTATACATTTATTGTCAAGAATGGTTAAAATACCCAATCTTCTTTAAGTTCATAATCATCAATAATAATTTGCGGTGTTACGTTTCCATTCCATTCATTTAAATTACAACTACCTATAATAGTTAATATCTTATTATCTTTACTAAATTCTTCATACTCTTCTTCAGAAGATTTAAATTTCATTAAATCTACGCCGTTTTTAAGGCTAATTTTAATTGTAGGATGTTTATCTGGAGATAATAGCTGAATATTCTGCCCGCGTAATGGAATATCCTTAACTACTACTGTAGCTTTAGGAATATCTTGTCCCCAATATTTATCCATACCAGCAATAGTTTTAACTATCTCTCCAAACTGATCTTGTGTTTTCCATACATAATCAACCCAATATACTGGTTCTTTAGAGACATCTTTATATTTTTCATTTGTATCTTTAATAAAATCATCAAGTTTACTATCTGGTATTGAAATTCCAAAAGCGGAATGATGACCCTGTGCATATTCAATAAGACCTGTATCTTCACAGAGCTGCCGCATATCTTCAATTTCAGATTTGCTATAGTTTCTAGCAGAGCCCCGCCAATAATATTCTTTATCATCTTCTGTTTTACTACGAGTAAGTACCATACAAGGTCTTTGATAATTAGCTTGAATTTTATTTGCGGCAAGCCCCGCAAGATTTTTTTCTACTTGCCCAGGTTCGCATAAACAGATAATAATACCATTATCTAACAAATCTTCATTTTTAATTTTATCTTCTAAGAGATGCATAGAACTATCTTGTAGCTTTGTTTGACGTGCTTTGATATTTGTAATAATTCTAACTGCTTCTTCTACTCTTGGAACATATTCTCCCTTATGTCCACGTTTACCAGATTCAATTTTTTCAAAAGCGTCTGGAATTAACATTGATTTAAAAATTAATTCCTTTTCGTTCATTGTTCCAGAACGAACTGCCGCGTTAATAAAAGGAGTTACATACCATGCTATTGAATTATAATTTACGCCACCCATTTTATTAATAGAAAAACTATTTTTATCTACCATATTATAAAAGAATGGATTGGTAATATGATGTAAACCTTTATTAATAATATATCGTGTTTCTAAGCTGCGGTAGTCCATCATATCGCTTAGATTTCCAAGAGCAGCTAAATCTATAAAATCATCCGCATAGTTAAAATCGTTATTGACATCCATTGCTTGACAGAAACGATATACAATTCCTGCACCGCTAAATGACTTATTTTTATAATTATCACTTAGTTGATTATTAACAATAATAGTACCATGAGAATGGCTTGCGTGCGGCGCTTCATGGTGATCTAAAATAACAACTACTTGACCTCTATTAAATAGTTGTTCGTGATACTCATAATCATTACTTCCCGCATCCGGAATTATTACAACAGGAGAAGTTAAATTATCTACCATATCAGCTAATCCATGTTGTTTACCATCATGTAGATAATAATGAATTTTTTCCCTTGGATAATCCGGAAAGGCTTTACGAATATAGTTAATAAATATTGCGGCAGACGTAAAACCATCCGCATCACTATCAACAATTACATCCATATCCCATTGTTGAGATATTGCATCTTCAACAATAGCAACTGCCGCGTTAATACCATCAAGATTTTTCCATTGATCTTGGTCATCGTATTGTGCGGCAATCCATTCTTTTACAGATTCTACTCCACGACTTAAAAGAATTTGTTCTATTGTATCTTTAGATAACTCCTTATCTGTATATAATTGATATTTCATATATTACTCCACCAACCTTATATAACTAATCTGTTTTCAAATAAATATTTAAAAGCATCTGGTCCTTGGTCTAATGGAGAATTTTTTTCTTGCAATAATCCATATTTATCAAATAAAAAACTTATATTTACATCATTTTTATATTTATTCCATATATTTAATAATTTTTTCTTTACTTTCTGAAAGTCATTAGACCCAATTTCAGTAAAATCTTTATCAAAACCAATAACAAGCTCTTTGATACCAAGATTTTTTAATAAATTAAATTGATATTTTGACAAGCTACTGCCGCATACTGCAACACATATACTATTACACTTGCCATAATAACTAAGATATTGTAGAACAGACTTTTCACTTTCTACAACAATAGCCATTTCCATATCTTTGATATTATCTTTAGCTCTGTCTAATCCATAAAGATTAAATGCTAGAGGATGACTATATATTAAGTTATGATATTTCCATGGACGATATTTTCCATATACTTCTTGCTCTTGGACAAAAGTTCTAGTTCTGATTCCAACTAAATTACTATTTTTATCATAGTGTGGAATTAAAACTCCTCCATTCATGGGATCAAACCGTATATCCATGAAATCGCAAGCCTCTTTAGAGATACCTTCTTGTGCCCAACTATAAATAAATGGATGTGGGAAATTTTCAATTACATTATCATAGATTTTTAATTTAACTTCATTATTTTCTCTATTAATCGTTTGTTGATAGATTTGATCTATTTCTTCCCATCGAGTTAAATACTGCCAATCTTCACTTTGATCTATTTTTTTTTGATCTAAAACATATAAATCAAAAAAACTAACGACAAAGCTAATTGCATCATTTAACTTTAAATGTTCTACTTTACAAACTAATTCAAATATATCAAATGATCCACAGTCTCCAGTATAACAGTGAAACAATCTTTGTTCATCGTAATAATAAAGTTTATGTGAATCTCCACCATGACAAATAGTTTTACATACTAAATGATTACCATGATCTTGCGGTTCTGCTCCTAAATAATCTAATATTCTATATATATCTTCAAAATCTAACAAGTCTTTAACATTATCTTTATTATATCCCATAGCTATCACCTATATGTATTAGTAATCTTTGTTTCTGCTATTGGAATATATTCATAGTTATATGAAGTACAAAATAATGGATCAAATCTACATGTTCCTCGATCTGCCTTCATCCATAAATAACATTTATTATAAGAATTTCCTCTATTTTTATAAATGGACATTTTTACATTTGGCATATCATAACCATTAGTTCCAACAATTTCTTGAAGAGATTCTTGGTCTTGTTTTGTTACATCCAAAAGAATAGAACCATAGTCAATTTTATCTGCTATTGACTTTGCTCCACGTAATAAGTTTTGATCCGGTATTTCCGCAGTTTTCCAATCCTGGTTCAGCTGGGTCGCCGAGAAGATGAATATATTAAATTGATTACATAAATTTTTTAAATTAACACTAAATAAAAATAAAATATTATCTTCTCTTAATTTTACTCCTTTGGAACGAGTTGCGATTTCTTCTAATATTTTAATTGAAGTATGGATATAATCTAAGAAAATATACTGCGTTTTATTTGTTCTAATATTTTTCTTAATAGTGTTCTCTATATCTCTTAAATTAAAATCTGGTAATTCTTCCATATATAATGGAGAACTTTTTAAAATTTCTACTGCTGTATTAACTCGTTCTTTTTCATCAAATTCAAGCGTTTGTGTCAAAATATGTTCTTCATTAACTCCTGATAAAAATGCAATCGCCATGGTTACTAACTCTTTAATTTCCATCTCTGTTGAGATAAATAGAGTTGATTGTTTAATTCCATTATCAATCCATTTTTGATCTTCTAATGAATAGATCTTATCACAAGCAATATAACAAGCATCTGCCAATAAACTTCTAGTTTTTCCGACACCAGACGCGGCAGACCGCAAATACAATTTCTTTAATCTTGCTCCTCGTGTAACCGTATTAACATATCGTCCATATAGGGGAGTTCCCATATCAGGTGCTTCATTTAATTCTTCTAATACATTATCAATAACATCACCAATGACTATTGCGTCATCTGTGAAATTATCTACAACTTCTCTACGAATATTTTCTATTCGTTCATCAATGAGATTTGCTAATTCATCTAATGAAGCATTATCTAAAAATTCTTCTTGCCGTTTCTTTTTGGCTGCATCTTGAAAGTTATTCACATCATAAATAAAAGATAAATCTAATCCAATAGCCGCATATTCTCTTAATAATGTCATCTTTTTAACACGACTACAATAATATGAAAAATTATCAGGTTCCGCATTTTTAATTGCTTCTGCGAGCCACTCTGCTCCATTTTCTACTTTATATCTAGCATAGTCTTGTTCATAATTTTGAAGATATGTTTCTATTTCTTTAATAGTTAAATGATCTACACCCATTTGATGCAAATTAAATATTGCCCCAAATACAATTCTATGAAATTCATTTGGGAAATCTCTTTCAGAAAATAAATACTGATCTCCTGCTTGATCTATCAAAGTTGGTTGCTTAAACATACAACCAATTATTTGAAGAGTCGAAGGAAAATCAACATAATTAGCTTTTGCCAATATTCCTCCTATCTCTTCATTGGAATTAATTTAATTCCTCGCGGACGTCCAATAGGCTTAGGATGTATCACATAAGTTCTTTCTTTTGGCTCTGTATAATCTATAGTTTTATTATATATATTAATTTGTTCTAACTGTGCATAATAATCTGCGGCGTCTTGATAAATAAATGGAACAATTCCAATACCGCCTTTTGCTCTACTAGGATCACTGTTCTTTACATCATACCAATAACATAACGCCCTATATATGCCAACAATACTATAATTATTTTCTGTTGTGTATTTTTTAATTTGTGCGGCAATGCGGTTCTGGTTAAATGAATCTCCAAGCAACCGCCGCATTTTTTCATATATTTTTTCTTTAACTATTTCATTCTTATTAACTTTTTCAAAACAATCAATATGATAATATCTATTTTTGAAATGTTTGTTAGGAATTTCATCCTTCATAAACATCTGTCCACAGACAGGACATTTTACTTGACCTTTCTTTGGCATTAGACCTCTTTTCACTATAATTCTATTAATTATAGCATAAATTTTTCTTTCGATCAAGTTAAAAAGAAAGCCCCTTAAAAACTAAGGGGCTTATCCTTCGTTTATATTTAAATACCGTTACCGACTTCATCTGTTAGATCAGAAACAATCAAATCTAACTGTTCAGCCTGATCTCTGGTCATTTCGCTTACTAGTTTACCTTTACCAAGATATTTGCCCACAATTTGATTGATACGGGGTGCCCAACGAGAACCAAATTCATCACCAGCAGCTTCTTTAAGCTGACTAATTAGATTATTGAATGTATCCATTAGAACGTCAAAATCTAATTCTTCTGTTTGGTCATGGGCGGAAGTGCGGGAGTTTGTTACATACTGTCCACCAGTCTCCTCTGCTTCCTTATCAATCGCATCTGTAATAGCTTGTACAAGATTATCATAAGAGAAATCAATAAAGGTTGGGGTATACTTGAATCTAGACCCTGCGATAAACCGAGGCGTCCCCCGCATATAAAGGATAGTACGGACAGTTCCATCTTCCTCTTGGTAAGGATGGGCATATCCAATAACGTCACTCATACGATCTACAATAAGACGAGGACGATTAGATAGTGTAGGAACAATTTGATTGAACTCTTCACCATTTTCATCCTTAAAAGTCTTATCTTGTGAATGACTAATAAGAATTAAACCATAGCCCATTTGCGGAATGCGGCGAAGTGATTCATCAAATTCTTTAGAAGCGAGATTATATCCTTTACCATATCCAATATCTGCAATGGAGGAAACATCATTTTGATTACAAATATATTTTTCACAAAGATCATAAGCAATATCAACTGTATCAATTACGATATTAGAATATTGTTCATGTGCTTCTGGTGTATCAAGCTGCTTAAGAACTTTTCTAAATTCTCCCCATGTTTTAATAGGTTGCGCCATAATACCGGGAATAGTTAAATAACCAATTTCAAAAGCTAGAAGAAGCGTATTGGGAAACTTAGAAGCGATTGTTGTCTTTCCAGTCTTCACATTGTTATCCTATAGGCTTTTTATCCTATAGTTCTTACAGTTTCCTGTAAGGTCAGCATATATTATCATCTATTAAATATAACTTAATAGAGTCCCTGACTCGTGGATTTATTATATTCTTGAATTAATTACTGAAAGATATTTGTTATATTTTCTTTCAAGTTTTGGAGTTTGAATATTATAAATATCAGTTAAAAATTTTAAAGATGGAACGGTAGAAAGTTCTAAACTATTTCCTGCTTGATAAAATTTTATAATATTCTCGTGGTTAACCATTACAGGCAAACATCCTTTTTCTTCAAGGTTCAAAATCTATGCGTTGCGCGTGTTATAATTATTACATTATAACTTCCGCTCGTGTTAGCAGCTAAGCCTTCACGTTTTTTCAGGGATTTGCTAGTTTAATCACTCAAACTAGGCCCAAATTTTAGGCTCACCGTAAAACAACACAGTATAGCCGCACAAATCTTTAGAGACTTCATGCGGCTGAATATTTAAAATATCAATACCAGCCATTATATTTTATCCTTTCAACTAAAAGATAAAATCTTCATTATCATCTGATGTGGCATTACTTCCAGGCTTCACATCTGCAAAATTATTAGTCTGACTATTACGATACTCTTCGCTTTTCTTTTTCTGCTCTGCGATATATTCGTCAAGAGTTGCCTTTGCAACTTTTAACTCGTCTTTAGTAATAGTGTTTTCATCATCAAATTCCATTGGCTCTTTAGAGCTTCCCGCAACATTCCAAGCCCGCACTGTACGGGTTGTAATAGTTACTTCATCTTCGCCCCAAGCAGATTCTTCTGTATGCTCTTGACGAATTGTAGAACAAATGATAGAACCGTGAACAGTTGTTAGAAGCGGATTAGATAGAGAAATATCTTGTTGCTCAAAATATTTTATTCCCCCGGTGTTGACCACAGAGAGAGTAAGAGGAAGCAAATCGCCACGGAAATTAAAGCAATACCCGGCAAGTTCAAGATAGTCGTCTCCATTCTCCGGCTCTTTAAGAGTGGTTTTCATAATAAGCATGTCAGCCTTAAAAGACGCTTCTAGTTTATCCTTTATATTAGCAAAATCACAAAAACTTCCGCCAACCTCTTTAGCCTTAATCATTTCTCCATCACGACCAAGAAAATGATTGACATCAATTTGACCAGTAATACGAACCTTTGTTGCGGTAGTCTTAACATCATCAGGAAGCTCGCACATCTTAATTCCAGTATTCATAATTGTATTAAGAATACCATAAGTCTGATTTTCACGACCATTCTTGTAAGTTGGTGTTACATAACGAAAACGAATTGGAATAACATTTAGACCCTGATCGTCAACCGCAACATGAATTCTACCAGAGATAAACTCTTGACCGGGAGTCTTTGCATTTTCTCCTGTTACTCTTTTTTGTAGATCATGATCAAAAATATATCCTACTACTTTTACCTCATTTACCCATTTTTCCTTCATGTAATACTCTTTCTCTATTCAACTCTTACTTATTAATATAATTATATCAAATTTTTTCTTGTATGTCAAATTCACCTGTAATAAATTCACTATATGGTAGTGTCTTTACCCAATTTATAAAATCATCTCGCCATTGCGGCAGCCTATGATTTTTTCTTTGTTTATACATATTCTGCAAAACCGCATAATTTAAATTCACATATCTAGTTTGTATAAAACTAGCCGGTAATAAACATTTGATAGAAATAAACAATGCTTGCATAGCATTTTTATCATTTTCTTCTGCAGCCATCTGATATTGAACAATTAAATCATTAACTAAACCCATAACATGATTTAAATAAATACTTTCATTAGTTTCAAAATCGTCAATAGTAAGTAATCGTTTTGTTATAGTATGCATTGTTGATTCAGAGTTAGCTGATGTACCAACTTTATAAGTATCAAATTCACTCCCAGGTGGACTATCTTTTACTTTTTATAAAAAAAGGACACCATTTCGGTTTTCATATGCTTCGTTTCCTAGAACATAACTATGTATCAATAATAGCCCTACTTCCCTGCCCATAAGGCTTAGGGAATAGTCTCTACAGGTTCTAATTTAGGGACATTAATTAAATCATTAATTGTAAAATCTTCATCGTATCGAATGATTTTAAGTGGGATATTATGTGTTTTACAGTATTCTATTTTTTTTCGATCATGATTTTGCAAACTTTCAAAACTATTAGCCCAACTACCTTGTGCCTTTTCATAATGTTGTATTCCATTATATTCAATTAAATGACTTAATTTATTATCTTTAAAAATTGCAAAATCAAATCGAAGTTTACCTTTATTATCTCCTACCAAATCTGGAAAAGTATACTCTTTAGCAAAATTGCAGTTTGCTTCTTGCAACATTTTAATTATTCGCTGTTCGCCTCTAGAATGTGCACATCCGCAAGATTGAGAAACACCATTACGAATATTTGTTCCTTTAAGAGAAAATATTCTTCCACAATGCTTACAAATACATTTCCAGTATACTGGCCAAGAATTATCTTTTCTTTCTAATACTATAAAATTATCATCTTCGTAGCCTGTCATGTCTATCAAATTTAAAGAACTAACTTTTTCTTTTTGATAACATCCACAAGATAACGTATGGCCGCTGTTTAAATTTCGAGTATCTACATCTATTTCTTTCCCGCATTTACATTTGCAATGCCATTTTCCACCTTTAATATAATATAAAGCTGTTAAATAACCAAAAGTTTTACCTGTTAGATTTTGTTTAGGTTTAGAGTTACGAAAAAGATGTTGATTAGCGTATCCTCTTAAACAGCCACAGCTCTTTGTTTTTTCACTTTTTAATGAACTGGTTTTTACGAAAGTTTTTTTCCCACAGTCACAAAGACATTCCCACTTACTATCACCTATATATTTTATAACTACTAATTTACCAAATTTTTGTCCTGTTAAATCGTTTTTTGGAACACCCATTTGATTACCTCCTTATTTGTTTCCAATAAATATGAAACTTATAAGGTGGAAATTATTCTTTTTTTGCCCTAAATTAGTTTCCCACGGGATTCTTGGGATAAGTTCCCCGTTAGCTATTTAAAAAATAAATAACCCCGCTGATAAACGGAAAAGTGTTTCATTGGCAGAGTGAATTCTACCAGAATAAAGGAGCTGAAATCTTTACCCATACTTGCACTTGCCGCATCCATTTGCTATGTTCTGTTCCAGCTAAACATAACCGCTTAGCTAGTAAATAATCATTATTTGAGCTATCAAAGATAGGAATTTTATTATCATCAAAAACTATGTCTGATTTATCATAAGATTTAAGAGGCGCCCGCATCCCCTCAAGAGCAGGCATCCATCCAGCAACTTCTAAAGTTTCAAATTTAGCCATTAATTTTTAACTCCAGCATTACTATTATATCCAAGAGTATCAGAAGAATATAGATTAATATAATATCGTTCTTTATCATTTAATTCAGAACGTTCACATTCTTCCAAAAGCTCAAATGTAAAATTCTCTAATCCTGTTTCGCGGAAGGCCGCATATAATTTATTACTTGCGGAGACTTCGACGGCACCAATACCAGCTTTACAATGATCTATCCAGCGTTTTCGCACATCAACACTCTGACCAATATAACATTCTTTTGAAAGTATATTTGTAATTTTGTAAATACCGGTAGTTATCTTTTGCGGCAGCACCCTCGCAGCTAATCCATCTACTTTCTTTTGAATAAAAGTAGACCATATTACTTTACCTATTACTATTGGAAAATGTAAATTATGTTTAATCTTATTCAAATAATTAATATCGTCCACTTCACTTTCAGGAATTTGTAAACTAAAAAATTCTGTATTATCTTCAATTTCCTGTTCACGTTGATATGCGGCAATTGTTGCTTGACGTGTCTGCCGCAATGAATTAAGTTCAGTATTAATATTATCTAATTGAATTTGCTTCTTTTCACATTCCTCTTGGATATGTGCTTCATATTGTTGTAAATGTAGATCTAATTGATCATACCTAGCTTGTTTTGTTTGTTTAAAAATTTCATCAAAATCATCATATGATTTTTGTTTATCAGCCAGTAATTCTTTATATTCTTCAATATTGTTTTTTAAATTTGTTATTTCTATATTTAGATTTTGTCGTTCTTGTTTTAATTTATCATTCTTAATTAAGGTTGGTTGTACAGCATCTCTTTTACCTTTTTTATAAAAGAAGATACTAGCAGCTATTGCGCAAACAAAACAAACGATAATTAAGATAATTACTTCCATAAAACAAAAGGCAGGATTATTCTAACCCTGCCTTCCTCTCCTTGTTAGGAATGTCGATTACTCGGCATCCTTCTCCGGCTTATCTGCATCTGGATCAGCAGCAATACCAGCGGCGGTAAGACCAATTACCTTGCCTTCAACACCTTCAACCTCTGTACGAGTTGTTAGACCTGGATGAACAGCGGTCTCCTTCTGTAGACCAGTAAGAGTACCGTTAACACTACGAGGGGATAGACCAGTTGCTTCAGCAATCATATTAGCAGTTAGCTGCTCGCCCTGATGGTCCTGTAGATAACGGAGAACGGTCTGTGCTTTTTCTGAAAACATCTTTGCCATAATCTGTTTTCCTTTCATACTTGACTGATTTTAACTTCCTTACAATATATATATTCAATAAATTTGAGGCACAGTCCTTTCCTCAACTTTATGATATTATTATATAATATTTTTTTTATTTAGTCAAATAAAAAAATAATTTTATCCAAAAATAGATTTTATAGTGCAATCACTGCTAGCTTTATCATCCCTGATTCTCATCAGTCGTCCATGTCTAATTGTATAATCATCTTTATTTACTGACATAGCTTGAATTTCAACCACTTTATCTAAATAACTATCAGGATTTTCTGCCATATCTTGTCTTAGGTGGTCTGTCATGCCACTACTAATAGTTCCAATAGATCTAATAGAACCATTTTCATCAATAGCGCCAATTTCTATTCCAGCTTTCCAACCATTATAATATGCTTTAGTTACTGGTGCGCCATCTATAAAATAAGTCCATGATTCTAGTTCTTTACCAGTATATTCTTTTTCTGGATTTACGAAACCTATAATAATAGCGTCAAAAGTTTCTTCTGTTTTAACCTTAAAATTATCTTGCGGCCGCTTACCTGGGAGATATAGACCACTACGTTTCTTGAATACCATACCCTCTTCGCCACGATCAAATACATCTTGAAGATTATTCTGTAAGTTATCGTTATAAGATTCTACAAATTCAATGGTATCGTTCTGAAGATTTTCTATGTATTGCCGCAATAATTTATATCGTTCTTCATAAGGCATATTATAAATTTCATCACCATTATAAAACAATAAATCATGAATATAATAATGAATTGGACCACCAAAAGCATTGCTGTTATATTGGCGATCTTGTGCTTTCTGCGGCAAACTGCCCATAATTTTTGTTACATCTTTACTTGTTTTACCAGGATAATAAATTTCACCCACTATTGCTGTTCCTTTTGGCAGATTAGTAGCCCATTCTCGTATATGAGGAACATTTTCAATCTTCTCTGAATAAAATCCGGTTTTCTTAGATTTGCTGCGGCTATAAAGATAGATATTATCATCAAGATCGTGAATTAACTGATAAAAATATCCGTCTTTCTTAACCGTACCTATATATTCATCAGTTGCTAATCTACGTTCAAGTAGTGCAGCATCTGGTTGCTTATAGATTAACATTGGTGCTAATACTTCTAATCTCATTATATCGTCCTATATAGAGGCTTAGTTACTTCTTGTATCTCTCGTTTAAAATAAAGAGATTTTGTACAATTAGGAAAGGTACATCCGTTTGGAATAAACATCACACAGGTGGGTGTGCAAAAGCTATTTCTAATAGGACAAAAAGCCATATTTCCATTTTTATCTACAACTACTGTAGTTTTTCTTATTTCTGTTTCCATACTTTTCCTTTACCAGCTCTTTTACCAATAGTAGAAGGATCAGGATTTTTTACTAATTCTACTTTTTGAACATTAGCCCCCGCGTCTAAAGACATTGACTTAACGCCTTTTGCGGTTTTACCTACTGCCCGCACTTCTTCCATATTAAAAATTAAAACTTTGTTATTTGTTGATTCAATTCTAACATAATCCCCATTAGTTTCAAAAATATTAACTAATTGATCTCCATCGTTTAATTGTATAGCTTTAAGTCCTTGTAAATTACGAGTTGTTCCCGTATATATACTTTTATCAGACTTTTTTACAAGACCATCTTTAGTAAAGAAACTAATATAAGGATGTTCTTTATTAATATTCATTGATGTAATAAGCTGAATTTCTTCCTTAGGTTCTAACTTTAAAACAGATGCAGGAATAATACCCTTTTTATTATCTGTTTCAAGATTTTCAACCTTTAGCCTATATACTTTACCAAAATTACTAAACAACAAAATAAAATCTTTAGACGAACATTTAAATGTCTTAACAGTAATTCGTTGTGCTTTAAATAATTCAACAGGCGTAACATTAAGATACCCAAGTGAATTAAGACTTACAATTACATCCCGTGCCGGTTTTTCTTTCTTTTCAGTAGTCTTAGTAATTTTCTTAATGTCTTTTTGAATTACTTCAGTGCGGCGGCTGTCCCCAAATTTTTTGACCAGCGCCCGCAATTCATCAATAAGTATCTCTACTTGCTTCTCTTGGGAATTTACTACACTTTCACAGAATGCCGTATACTCAATTTTTTCTTTTAATTCATCTTTGAGTTTTGTCTGCTCAAGGTTTGCCAATCTCGATAGTTTCATATCAAGAATTGCTTTAGCTTGCGGCTCTGTAAAACTAAAATCATTTTCAAGTTTGGAGCGGGCCGCAGACGGTGAATCAGATTCTTTAATACACTTAATAATCTGCTCAATCTGATCTAATGCTTTAAGTAATCCTTCTAAAATTTCTATGCGCGTGCGTGCGACACCGAACTCGTGTTCGTGGAATCTACGGATAATGTCTTTATGAAAATTTGCGTAAATCTCTAAGACTTCATCAAGATTTACCAACTTAGGTGTTTTACTTACCAGACCAACCTGGTTAGCATTAAAGTTTTTGCGGAGATCAGTAAAACTAAATGCTTGGTCAATTAAGTGATTAATATCCGCATCTTTTTCAATTTCAAGAACTACACGAATCTCATTTTCTGTAGATTCGTTCCGCACATCTATAACACTAGTAATAGTTTTAGCTAAACATTGCTGCTTAATTTTATCAATAAGTGGCTCTAAATAAACTTGATAAGGTAATTCATAGAACACCAAAAGACGATCACCATCTCGTTCTTCTTCTCGCCATTTAGCCTCTACTACAACTTTGCCCTTTCCAGTTTCATAAATCGTATGAACTTCATTTTTATTAACAATTATTCCACCAGTCGGAAAGTCAGGAAAAATATCATTATAATCAATATCTTTATCCAAGAGATAAGGAATAATTGCTTTCTCAACAATATCATTGAGATTATGCGGGAGCCAGTTACAAGCCATAGCGAGACCAATTCCTTGCGTTGGATTGCATAAAATATTTGGAAACAATGCAGGAAGCAACACTGGTTCAGTCAATGTTTCATCGTAATTAGGTTGCATCTCTAAAATATGTTCATTGATTTTATCTAAGAAACCTTCTTCAGTTAATTTCTCTAGTCTACATTCAGTATAACGCGCGGCAGCCGCTTCATCTCCACCAATATTACCAAAATTACCATGGCCATCAATAAGTGGATACCGCATAGAAAATGGCTGTGCTAGTCGCACAAGGGCATCATAAATAGCAGAGTCCAAATGTTATTGTCTGTAAGTTTTTTATCTTACACTCTGGAGATTTCTCTCATTTTCATCGAATAGTCAATTCTATTCCAGTTTAGCATATCTTTTCATATTGTTCTAATTTTTTTGCACATCCAAAAATTAGTATGTCGAGGTCTCGTGGAGAGATTATATTCTTATGATAAGGTTCACCCTCTATGCGTTGCGGCTGACTAAACTTTTAAATTTAGCCTTCACCTCTGATTAGCAGTTAAGCTTTCCAGTTTTTCCCTCGATTTTATCACGGCCACTCTGTTTTTAATCAAAATTTTGGACAGTTTGATATTTTCTATCTAAATATATATTAGCATTATTATATATATATTTTAATGCTTTATTAACTTGTTGATTATTTAATTCAAAAGAATAGATCTTTCCATGAGGATAAATATAATTGCAATCTTCTTTATAATCAACAAATTGTTGTAAGAAATTTTTTATATATTCGCAACTTTCTAATGATCCAACATATTTAAAATAATGATTTTTAATATGTCCATCGCCATCAATCATACCTCTTATATAGGCTTTTTTTAACTCTACGTCATCTATTATAATGGGATGTTCATTTCCACTTTTTCTTTGTTTTAAATTAAATTTATTAACTAAATTATTTACAATATTTTTACAATGAAAACTTATAGTATAACAAATATTATTTTTAATTTTAGCTCCGCCAATAGTTTGTTGGATTGAAAGTTCAGGATTTTCTTCTTGCATATATTTAGCAAATTTAAATAAATGTTTTTTATCTTGACCACCAAGAGTTATTTTAATGAAGCCACGATCTTCATTGATATAGCCATCCGCTAAAAGAAAACCAAGCCAATAAGCATCTTCTTCTGTTGTTAATTCATTAAAAGCATTTCTATTAAAGTGTCTCGTGTATCGTCTTGAATATTTTTCTCCAATAACTCTTAAACGTCTTTGTATGGTCTCTGATTTGGTATGAAACTTTTTTACTATTGCTGACATTGGTTCATTTTGATGTTCTAAGTAATATATTACAGGTTCCATTTCTTCATCAGATAAATAATAATATTCATTACTATAATAATATTGATATTTATGATAATCTTGAAGATGTTTAGTAATAGAATGTCTGTCTACACCATACATTTGACTTATAACAGTTACACTTTTTTCAGGATGCTCGTTAGCATATTCTAATGCTTCATATAATGTTTTTGTTATTTTTTTCATATCTATACCTCCTATAATACATAAAAATTAGAGGTATAAAATTATTATCTTTTGCCCAAAATTTTTGTTATTTGCCTATTTAACAACCGTGAGGATGAAATTTTCCCATCGTGTCACCTGTAACACGCGCACATTTAATATGAGCTTTATTGCTGTTTGCTTTTAATTGTTTCATATCCCATAAAATCCGTCTAACAACTGGTTTTAAACCGTCTACTACAGACGGAATGGCTCTATCTGAATTAACAGCATAAGCATAATCTATAAAATTTTGACTTAATTCTTCACATACATCATACATATATCTGAGCCTTCTCCGCATTCTCTTCAATAAACCTTTTACGTGGAATAGAATCTGAACCCATTAAATCAGAAAATAACTTATCAGCTAAATCTTTATTGTTTATAGTTAACTGTTGGATGTCTCTAGTTTCCTCATTGACCAAGCAATCTTTCGTCTCCTGTACCGAAAGTTCGCCCAGTCCTTTCAATCTCGACACTTGGTATTTATCAATATTATGAGTTTCTTTAAACTCTTGTAGCGCTTCATCATCTTTTAGATAAATAACTTCTTTATTATTCTTTAATCTAAATAGTGGAGGAATTCCCGCATAAATAAATCCATCTTCAATTAATTGTGGAGCAAAGTTCCAAATAAATGTATAGAAAAGATTCTTAATATGACTTCCATCGTCG
The DNA here is from genome assembly GCA_947628235.1 of uncultured Bacilli bacterium. Classification (GTDB taxonomy): domain Bacteria; phylum Bacillota_I; class Bacilli_A; order RF39; family UBA660; genus UBA5578. Next base: position 106,659 of record CANQZC010000003.1, read on the forward strand.
TCCAGTAATTCTTATGTTTCCATAAGCCCTGACTATATCTTAATGTTATTTATATAACACGATACCCATTTCAAACTACGTATCAATAGTAGTCTTACTCTCCCGATCCGGAGATAGTCGATACAGGTTAATTACTTTAAGTAATTCTTCCCACGGTATTGCCATATGTTTCCACTTAGGTTCCACCGTTAGCTCATTTATAATGAACCCCGTTGATAAACGGAAAAGGTATAACACAGCCAACTATTAATTAGCATCGCTCATAATAATGATCTTACCATATCTAACACTATCTTTATCGTATATTAAATGTTTACCGTCCACGGATACTTGTAATCCAAAAGCACGAATCATGTCTTGAATCTCTGCATTCTTAGTAATTTTATCAAGTGTTGCCTTTTGAGTATTAAGAATCTTTCCTCTTACTGGCAACACTGCTTGAGTTTTATTATCTCGTGCATCTTTTAAATTTCCTGCGGCACTTAACATATAAAATATTTTTATATAGACTATTTCTTCTGTTTTATTTTTAAATAAAACAGCCTATCGTTTCGGTTTTCAAGTACTTCGTTTCCTAAAATACTGCCACGTATCAATAGTGACCCTACTCCCCTACAAAGGGGATAGTCGTTACAGACTGGGTTTATGCTAATTCCCAATGTGCTCGTTCCCCTGTGGAAGGAACAATACCAGAACTAAAAGCTGGATTTATTTTTCCTTGCACTATTTGACTTATTCTTGTTTTATTTTTTGTTCCACTCCACTTAGCAGCACTTCTTACTGAATCAAATACTAAGCCAGTTTCTATATTTCTAACTCGAATAGCATTTGGCTGTTTACTACCTTTAGCTTGCGGATCAGAAGCATTTTCAAATAAACAATATTTTCTAACTACTGAAAGCGAACGGTGTAGTTCTTTTGCAATTTGATTATAACTAAATCCTTGGCTATAAAGTTCACGCATTTTTTTAATTTCAGCAACTGAGCACGCTCTTTGAGTATTATTAGTACCTTTATCTCTTCCTTTTATTCCTTTAGAATAAGTTGCATGCCATTGTCGATTTTCTTCTGTATATACTTCAGGAAGAACGCCTAACCAAGTTTCATATCGCCAAACTTTTTGAAATCCTCGTTTTGAAATTATATTTTCAAATCTTTTGTATGCTTCTCTAAATGGAACACAAGCTCCATACATCATTCTGATTTCTTCTACTTGAGATAATGTTAATATAGCTCTTCCATTTGTTTCGTATTTATTGCCCTCTCCTCCAATAGTCATATTGTATCCATTTTTATAAGAATCATAATATTGAATCCAATATTTTTCTCTTTCGTCTAATTTTTCTAAAGGGCATTCTTCTAAAACTTCGTAATAAAAATTATCTACACCATATTTTTTCATTGCAGAATGAATTTGAGTATAGCTGTCTTGTCTTTCTGAAGTAGCTGAATTTCTATGAGCATACCATCTCATTTGAATATTAATACTTTGACCAATATAAACTTTATTATTTATATTGTTTTTAATTATATAAATTCCACAGATTTTTTTCAACATAAACCCCTTCCACGAGACTTTACCCTCGTTAGCCAATAAGACATACTGACCCCTGACGATAATCAGGCAAAATAGGTAAGGGCGATGTGCCTTTTATTCACCCTCTACAATAAACAATTCGCACTCTTGTCTATTCTTACTATAACAATCAGTCAATTTAGATGGAAGATCAAAAGCTTTTGTTTTCTTCTCAACCTTCTTTTCTGACTTACTCTTAACCGCCTCCCGCGCTTTCTTGGCAGCTTCTGCGGCTTTACGTGAGATCATAGCTTTCTCTATAATCTTCATTCCCTCTTGGGGATAAGTATCAAGCCATACTTCTAAATGTTTACTGACCGCTTCATTTATAAAAGGATTATCTTCTGTTGAAGTGCATCGTACTTTAGTTTGACTATCATAACGAATATTTGGAGAAACAAGATTAAAAACTACTTCTATTCCCTCTTGGAGATTTGAACCCTCCAAATTTTTATCTTTAGCTTTTAATAGTCCTTGCTCTTTTGCCCACTTATTTAATGTGCGGGTGATGCAACTTTTAATAGTAGTATAAGGAACTCCAGCTTCAATATAACTATAATTACAAAATCCTGTATAGTTTGCAGTGGATTTTGTAGTATAAGTTAAACCAAATTCTAATTTTTGACGTCCATCTTCTTCTTCAAAAAGTAAGCGATGATTAATTGATTCATAAGTATTTTTTAAATCTGTATCAATTAAATCATTTAAACCATTTTTATAATAAATAGCTTCTCCATTAAGACAAAACTTAATACCAGAACACACTGCGGCCTTTTGTCTTAGCCACTCTTCTAATTGCTTTAAATCAATTTTAGGAGAAACAAAGAATTGTTCATCAGGTAAAAATGATACTTCTACACCATGTTTACTTTTGTCACATTTACCACTTTCTCTTTTTTCAAACATTCCATCATGGAAATAAACAGTTTCAAATTCCCCATCTCTCCATGTTGTAGCGGTAAGAAAATGAGAAAGAAAGTTAGTTAATGAACAACCAATGCCAAATGCACCAGTTGAAACTTTATATACTGCATCATCTGATTTATCATACTTACCAGAAGTATTAATATCACCATAAACCATTTGAAGAACAGTTCCATTATTTTTCTTCACATTTGGAAGAATACCTTGACCATCATCAGTTACAGTTATTTTATCAGAAAAAGTATCAATATATACTGAAGAACAATTTCCAATAAGAAATTCATCGACACAATTAGTAATTAATTCAATAACTAACTGATTAGGATTTTGATTTGACCCCAAATAAGTATCAGATCTAAGTCTTGTAAATTCTAATGGAGATAATTTTTGGATACTGTCTTCTGTATATTTATTATTAGACATAAACCTCCTTTATATTATCCCTCTCGGTTATTATTTTCTAATAATATTATACCATATTATTTTATTTGTGTCAAAAATAAAGCCCCTGCTATTGAGGGGCTTCAATTTCATCATCATCTGGATAATCTCTGAACTCAACATGTTCACGCAGTTTTCTACGACCTGCAATAGTACGAGTGCAGAAATCTTTATAACCATCTTTCATAGCATAATATTTATCAATAGCTTCTTCATATTGATGATAAGCATGATCGGCTTGACGATAGAACAAATCCATTGCATATTCTGCAAAAACACTGGTAGTAGATAGATCATTTAGACTATCGTAGATATTATTATATGCGTTTTGGATTCCCTCATATCGAGCATATAGAAGATTAGCTTTGCGTTTTTGTGCTTGCATATCGCATTTATATTCTGCAAAGCGGCAACCATCCCAACGATTTGCTACGTCATAATCTTCTTCATTAACCACGGCTCGTCCAATAAACTCACCATACTTAGTTGCTTTCTTTACAACCGACACTCCAGTCGATGAATCATAACAACTAAAAATAATTGTCCCTTTCATGCTACTCCTCAATATTAGCGACTGTTTTATACAACATTGTATATTTATTACCTATTTTACGATCATCATGCAGATGACCAAAATACCAATGTTTAAATTCTATATGCTTAGCAACAAGCTCTAAAAATTTTTCTGTTCTCTTATCTACTTTATCTTGATCAATGAAATCAAGAAACAAATCAGTAATTCTATTTTGTATATTAAATGGATAAGTATGAGATATGATATAATCTACTTTATTATCATTTTCTTCCAAGAGAGCAAACAAATCAGACATTTGTTTAATCGTCAATTGTTCATTTCTATTCCATGATAGTCCGTGTGCTATTCTGTAATCTTTATCTACTGAATAAGCGCCTGGCACGAATAAAAAAGTGCGGCCGCTAATGTTATATATCCCGCCCTCATCTTTTATATAATAGATGTTAGGATATTCTTTCTCATATAAAACAGGATAGCCAAACTTATCTTTATCAACAGCCCAACCTACAGTTCCTACATGGTGGCTCCAATAACAATTATCATGGTTTCCGCGCATTACTAACCAAGTATGACCACTTTCTTGCATGTGCTTTTTCAGATATTTGGTATTTTTACTGAACCGCCGCACCATATGCGGACTGCCATATTCTAATCCTACATCACCAGCTAAAATAACAGTAGAATTATCTGGTGGTAGCTGTTCAAGAACAGCTCTCAAATTTGCCTTATATCCATGTAAATCTCCTACAACATAGATACTCATGTTAACTCTTCTTTCACAGCTTTCCGCATTACATAATATAAAACTTCATCAAGAATGTCAGAAGCAATCCGATTTTCTTTATCGGGAGATTTCGCCACAAAATCATTAGCCATTTTTTCAATATTAGCTAATGTATCTGCCGCAATGCTTTCTGCTTGTTCTTTTGTTAGTCCTAAAGCATTGCGTTTTGTTAATAACAACAATTCCCGCGTTTCTTCGTCTCTTGGATAGATACAATCTTTATAAGACGCACCATTGATATATTGTTCAGTAAAATATTCGATGCGAACTAAGTGAGATAATTGTTTAGGATCAAACCCAAAAGTCTCAATATAATACATGCGGCTGGGATATTCATGACACAAAGCGTGGAATTTTTCTCTAGCCATTCCCGCCATACATTTAACCGCACGAGATGGATTTAATCTTGCAATCCTTTCATTATTATTAATGAGATAATCATACTCTTCTTTATATTTAGAATTAACTAAAGCATATTTAGTAAAGATTACCTCAACAAAATTAATATTGGACTTCCGCATAATTTTGAAGTATTCCCGCATATCTTTAAGATCACAGTGCTCTTCATTCTCCATCATAAATACTTTATTTTGCGGCTTACTATTCTTTACAATATCCTTAAAAGATGGAATCGTTAAAGCCTTAGTATCAATATCAGACTCTGTATCAGATATGCCATAATTCTGTGAACCTTGTAGGGCTAAGAAAAAATAATCATTTATATCAGGATATACACTATTTAAGTGTTCCTGTAGTCTATTAAAAATATTAGTCATGATAACCCCTTTCATGCTAATATTATAACATATTTTTCAATCTATTGTCAAGTAAAAAAATAAAAGGAGACTAAAATTAGTCTCCTTCTTGCTGAGTACGTTCTCGCGCTTTTTGTTTTTCCTTTTGGCGAGAACGAATATTTTGTTTATCATGCTGTCTCCGCTTAGGAGGCTTATGACTAATTTTTTGAAAACTTACTTCATCTTCATCATCGAGATAATCCTCTTCATAGAAAGAAGGATCATACTTCATTATTATGCCTTTCTCGGACAATTTATGTGCTTGTTGAACTAGAGTATCAAAATTATGTAATACTTCTAAAGAATCAGATAAACGAATGATACTCACCTCTTAATATTTGGTCCGCCCTGGAGGACTCGAACCCCCACCAGTCCTAGGGTAGAAGCCTAGCGCTCTGTCCAATTGAGCTAAGAGCGGATAAACTATAAAGGTTAAGTTTTAACACTAACGTGGGTAAAACTTCCCATATAAAAACTCGGTTCAATTAAGAGTAGATTTTAGTGGTTACTTATCCGTTAGAGAGAACAGACCTACTCACCTACAAACTCGGCGTCCACCCTCACACACATTTATTCCTCAATGCGGCCTCTCTCCCGCAAAGAGTAGCTTGACCAGAGCCCACGGAGGAACATATGTTCACTAGCTTTAGCATACCCGTTGTCGTCATTAATTAACACTCTATAAGAGATTAATTACGGTCAAAAATGTAGAAGTTGTTGCAAGTCTTGTTCTTCTCAAGATTGTCTCCACTACAAGCCATGACATTAGTCCCCTCGGGACGAATCATAGTACTGCCGCATTTACGGCACTTAAACTGCTTACCCCTGCGGTGACGGTGTTTGGGCTCGTTTACTAGTCCCGCATTAACTAGCGCACGTTGCATAGCCCCAAGATCAGAAGTCATTGTTCAGTCCCTTTCTATAATCTCATGAACAATTACCTTACGGTTAATTTTTTTTGCATATTTAATAGTATATAAAGTACCAGTAGATTTTCCATTCCAAAAGGCAATAACAATATCACATGCTTTTACCATTTCTTCATCTCGCACAAGCGGTGCTCTCTTACCAAATACTTTATAGTTAGGTTTATATTCTACTAATTCTATTCTGTTTCGTCTTGCCCATTCCGCAGCTAAAGTATCTACGCCATTTGCCGCACCACTAATTACTTGTGCAATATTTGACTTATCTAGATATAAATCAAAATTTACACATTTAATATCGCGGGAACCTACTATAGCTATTATCGGCTTGGTAGTAATCTTTGCCATAGTTCATACTCAAAGATAGAAGAAACAGAGTAGCAACGCCCACGATGGAAAGTAATCCAACAAAGGCCAGTGCTTTTTTCATATAATCTCCTCATATATATAAGAATTATCACCAGTATAATAAATATGTCTTATACCTTTATCTTTTAACGCCGCAAAACAAGCTGGACAAGGTCTTGCCATTCCGATTCCAGATTTATGACCTGGACTGATTCGATAAATATAAACTCGAACTTTAGACCAATCAATCTCTTGTTCTGTTGGATGCGG